>CABUKY010000204.1 GCA_902492185.1 uncultured Collinsella sp. | reverse complement strand
CGGCGAGATGGACGATGCGGCAATCAGAGCCGTGCTCTACCCGCCGAAGGAGACCCGCGATGACGGGAAGTTCGCCATCGACCACGAGTGGATCGAGCGCGAGATGGGCAAACCCGGGGTCACGATGACGCTTCTTTGGAGCGAATACTGCGTGAAGGCCACCGATCACGGCGCCGATCCCTTCATGTACTCGGCTTTCTGCCAGCGCCATCGCAAATGGGCGCAGCGGAACCGCATCACCTTGCATATCGACCGTCGCCCGGCCGAGGAGATGCAGGTCGATTGGGCTGGCAAGTGCCCGGCGTATTGCGACCCGGACACCGGCGAGATTCGCAAGGCCCACGTGTTCGTGGCCTGCCTGCCGTACTCCTCGATGATCTTCGCCTGGCCCTATCCAAACATGGGAGAGGAGTCTTGGATCGACGGGCACATCCGCGCCTTCCGCGAGTTCGGCGGCACGACGCCCATCGTCGTGCCGGACAACTGCAAGACCGGCGTCATCAAGAACACGGTAGAGGAGCTCGTCGTCAATGAGCAGTACAGGCTCATGTGCGAGCACTACGGCGTGGCTGTCGTGCCGGCACGGGTTCGCAGGCCAAAGGACAAGGCCGCTGTCGAGATGAGCGTTGGCGTGGTGGAGCGAAAGGTCATCGCCGCCATGCGCGACCGAGTGTTCATCGGCATCGCGGAACTCGCTGCGGCAATCGACGAGGCCGTGGATTCCATCAACTCCGCGCCCTTCCAGAAGCGGGCCGGCAGCAGGCGCGAGGCCTTCCTCGGGCGGGAGAAGGACCGCTTGCAGCCCCTGCCGCCGACCCATTACGAGATGACGGTCAGGAAGACCGCCACCGTCCAGTTTAACTACCATGTCTCCTTTGACAAGCGCTACTACTCGGTGCCAGCCGCCTACGTGCGGCGCGAGGTGGGCATCGTCGCCACTAGAACGACGGTGGCCGTCATCTGCGACGGGGAGCGCATCGCCATGCACAGGCGCTCGACATCTCCCGCCGGCGCCTATGTCACAGATCCCGCCCATATGCCCGACTCCCACAGGGAATGGACGGCGTGGAGCGGGGACAGGTTCCGCAGCTGGGCGGCGGGGAAGGGGGAGGCCATCCTCGCCGTCGTGGACGGGATACTCAAGTCGCGCAAGGTCGAGCAGCAGGCCTACCGCTCAGCGCGGGCGCTTCTCGGCCTTGCCGACAAGCACGGGGACGCGCTCCTGGAAAGGGCGTGCGCAAAGGCGCTCACCTGGACGGCGCGCCCCAGCTACAAGACAGTGAAGACGGCGCTCCAGAAGATAGCGGCCGAGACCGCCCCCGATCCGGATGCGGGCGCCTACCGAAGGCCCGACGACTGCTACGACGAGTTCGACGGATGCGACCGATAGGAGGTTCGGCTAAGATGGCAAACGAAGCGACGATGGACAAGCTCTACCAGATGAGGATGTCGGTGATGGCAAGGGCGTACCGCGAGCAGGAGGAGTCGATCGGCGTGGCCGAGATGCCCTTCGACGACAGGCTCGCGATGCTGGTCGACGCCGAATGGGACGCAAGGCGCGCCAACAAGCGGACGAGGCTCCTGCGCCAGGCGGCCTTCTGCGATCCCGATGCCAACGTGTGCGATGTCCGCTACGATCCCGACCGTGCGCTCGATCGCGCCAAGGTGATGGAGCTGTCGAACTGCACATGGGTGGACGCGGCCAGAAACCTCATAATCACGGGCGCTTCAGGTGCGG
>CABUKY010000203.1 GCA_902492185.1 uncultured Collinsella sp. | reverse complement strand
TCCCAGAAAAATCATCGGGTAGATGAGGGCAAGGGTAGCTAAAATAGCCCCGTCCAAAATTGACTGCCCATGTTGGTTTGGCTAGGTTCGGGTGCCGTCCGCGCCGTGCGGTAGAATCGTAACCCTAAGATCACGAACCCGCATCGGAGCTCATCACATGGCATTTGTCCATCTGCACAATCACACTGTTTTCTCCATGCTCGACGGCGCAACCCGTATCCAGGATATGGTCAATCGCGCCGTAGAGCTGGGCATGCCCGCCGTGGCCATTACCGATCACGGCTACATGTATGGCGTGCCCGACTTGGCGCTGGCCTGCGACGCCGTCAACCACAACACGCCCGAGTACAAAACCTGGAGCCACGACAAGGCCTTCTTGGAAAAGGATCGCCGCGACGAGTTGGTGGAGCCCGATCCCGAGGAAAACCCGCGCGAGCATGCCCAGTATGTGAAGGACATGGCCATGTGGGACGAGAAGGGCAATATCGACGAGCTCAAGCCACCCCTGGTCATCAAACCCATCTTTGGCTGCGAGGTCTACTTTACGCCGGACGAGACGCTCGCCCGCGACCATAAGCCCGAGCTCTACCACATGATCCTTCTGGCCAAGGACCAGGAGGGTTACGTCAACCTGATGCAGACGGTCTCCGAGGCCGCCGTGCAGGGCTTTTACTACAAGCCGCGCGTGACGCTCGACAACCTGCGCCGCCATGCCAAGGGCATGATCTGCACCAGCGCCTGCATCGCCGGCATCATTCCCAAGTACATCGACCGCGGTGATATGGAGGGCGCCATCAAGTGGGCCGAGACTTTCCGTGACACCTTCGAGCCCGGCGACTTTTATATCGAGATCCAGGAACACGGCATCACCACCGACAACGGCCTGACCGACGAGCAGATGGACCGCACGCTCATCGACATCGCCAAGCAGGTGGGCGTCAAGGTCATCGCCACCAACGACTTCCACTACCTGCGCCGCGAGGACGCGCCCGTGCAGGACGTCATCATGTGCATTGGCATGAACGCCAAGGTCGACGACCCCAACCGCATGCGCATGACCGGCTCGGAGTTTTACATGAAGACCGAGGAGGAGATGCGGGCGATGTTCCCGTATTGCCCCGAGGCCTGCGACAACACGCTCGAGATTGCCGACAAGTGCTATGTGGAGCTGGACTGGGATTCCATCATCCTGCCGCGCTTCCCGTTGCTCGATCCCGGCGAGACGCACGAGAGCCAGTTCCGCCGCGAGTGCGAGAAGGGCCTGCGCCAACACTACGGTGACGACTGGGCCACGCGCGAGATCTGTGGCGTCAACATCAAAGAGCGCTTTGAGTACGAATACAAGGTCATCTGCGACAAGGGCTTTGCCGCCTACTTTTTGATCGTCGCCGAGTACGTGCAATGGGCCAAGGACAACGGCATCGGCGTCGGTCCCGGCCGTGGCTCGGCCGCCGGTGCTATCGTCGCCTACGCCATGAACATCACCGCGTTCGACCCGCTCGAGAACGGCCTGATGTTCGAGAGGTTCCTGTCCCCGCAGCGTACCGAGATGCCCGATATCGATATGGACTTCGACGATGAGCGGCGCCTCGAGGTCGTGGAGCACGTTCGCCAGCTCTACGGCCCCGAGAAGGTCACCCACGTCATCACCTACTCGACCATTAAGGCCAAGCAGGCCATCAACGACGCCGCGCGCGTGCTGGACTATCCGGTCTACATGGGCCAGCGCCTGTCCAAGATGGTTTCGAGCGACCCCAAGGTCAAGCTCAAGCAGGTGCTCGAAAAGCAACCCGGCAAAGAGGATCTGTTTAACCCCGACTTTGCCGAGGCCTATAAA
>CABUKY010000202.1 GCA_902492185.1 uncultured Collinsella sp. | reverse complement strand
TGAAGCAAACCACCCTGCTTCATGGGAATCCACGTCATAAAGCAGTAGACGACAATAAGCGTGGAATAGAAGTTGAACAGCGTGTTGACCAGCTGGACGATAGTGTAGATGTTGATGGGAATCTCCTCGTCTTGTCTTTACTTAAGGTAGCCGTCCGCACGAAGCTTCTTGAGATCGGAATCTTTGACCTCGCAACCGGCGGGCAGCACCATGAACACGCGGTCGCCCACCTCCTTGACCGTGGCACCCAGACCGCAGGCAAAGCCGTAAGAGAAGTCCAAGACGCGCTTGGCAACTTCGGTGCGTACGCCCACAAAAATCAGTGCGACAGGCTGCTTGGTGCGAACGCGGCGCACCACGGTCTCCACGTCGTCATAGCTCTCGGGGCGCAGGACATAGGCCGGCAGCTGCGGTGTGGCGTTGATGATATTGCTCGCATAGGCCGAGGCATCGCTCGGTGCAGGCGCGGGCGCAGCGGCGGCACGGGCGCGGGTGTTCTCGGCGTAGCTCGACGGCGTGTCATAGGCACCAGGACGATAACCGCTCGCAACACTGTCCTGCGAGCGCGAAGGCGGATTATACGTCGTGGCATGGCGGGAGTCATCGCCGACCAGCTGACCGGAGCGCGTATACACGGCAACCGACTCAGCTTCACCGCGGCGCGTCTGACCAAGCAGGCCGTTGCTCGGCTCGTCTTGGGTGTAGAAGCCCTCGCCCGAAGCACCGCTGTAGCCGTTGCCCTGATAACTATCGTCATAGCCGTCATCGTAGCCGTAGTCGTCGTCCTGGCCATAACCCTGGTCGTAACCCTGCTGGCCGCCCAGGTGCATTTTATTTTTAATCTCGTCAAGGAAGCCCATGGTTGTGTCCTCTCGCGGTTTAGTGCAGGCGCCCCGATAATCAGTGCGCACTTCAGAGCCTTATTTTACTGCAAACTCCGGGCTAAATACTACCCTGCCCAGGCGAACGAGCGTAGAGCCCTCCTCAAGGGCAGACTCAAAGTCCTCGCTCATGCCGCAGGAAAGCTCAGGCAGGTTCAAATCGGGATGCGCCGCCTCCAGCTCATCCCTCAGCTCACGAAGCCCCGCAAAGGTGCGGCGTGCCACATCCTTATTCCCCCGGGGCGCCATAGTCATAAGCCCCTGCACGCAAATTCCCTCAAGTTCCGCAAGCTCACCCGCGGCGGCGCGAATCTCATCGGGCGAAAAGCCTCCCTTCGACTCCTCACCACTCACATTGACCTCGATGAGCACACGCTGGGGGCCGGCGAGCTCGCCTGCCTCAATCTTGCGGACAGCACGGCTCGAGATCGCCTGCGCCAGATGCAGCGAACCCACCGAGTGAATCAGCTCGGCTGAGCCCAGCACCGCATTGATCTTATTGGTCTGCAGGTTGCCGATCATATCGAAGCGTACCTCGGGCAGCTCCGGATGCTCCGCCAGACCCGTGAGCTTGCGAACCAGCTCCTGCGGGCGGTTCTCGGCAAAATGGCGATACCCCGCCTGGATGGCGGCAACGGTCTCATCGACACCAACGGTCTTGGACACGGCAATGAGGCGCGCGGCGTCGTGGGGACGGCCTGCGCGATCGAGCGCCGCATAAAAACGTTCCAGAATCTGCTCGCGGCGAGCGCGCATCAAGTCCAAATAGTTATCCATTGCTAATCGCCTCCGCTGACAGCCAAACAAGTAGTCCCATGCTAACGCAAGAGCGCGGCCCCGCATGTGCAAGGCCGCGCTCACTTAGGTATTTACAATCTTTCGACGAACGGGGTTACTTACTCCTCGTCGTCCTCGCCATCGTCCTCATCCTCAAGATGATCGAGCAGGTAGCGAAGACCCTCGCTGACCTCGTTAGCGGGCACC
>CABUKY010000201.1 GCA_902492185.1 uncultured Collinsella sp. | reverse complement strand
CAGTCCTGCGCAAGACGAAGGCCACATTAAGTGGCCTTCTTTGCGTGCGGAACTCATTTTGAGGAAGCACCCGCCCTGCCGGGGCTCCCGGGTTCTGCAACGACTCGGCCGTTCGGGTCAGGTAGGCTGAATTGAATTTGGTGAATGAGGGCGCCGTTGGCGCCCTCATTTTTATGGATGTGGCAAAGGGGTTGTCCCTTTGCCACATTGTGGGAGTGACGGAAATCGGGGTCTAATACTTTTCCGCGAAGTGATCGACCTTATTTGGACCCCTGAAGCATCGACACTTTTTGGGCTCTGTTTCCTGCGGATTTGTCGAGTTTTTCCTGCGGTTTTGCTGGCGAAAAATGCAGATGTTTCGGGGGTCCGATTTTGCTCGTTCACTTCGCAGAAAAGTATTAGACCTCGATTCGTCGGGTCGGGGGAGAGCCTTTCATGGATGCCGGAGATGTACGTTGCGGCAGACGGATCGCCAGAAGTGGCTGTTCCGCGCCTCAAGATTTCCAAAAAGTTAACCTTTGTTGAACTTAATAGTTAGATAAACTAAACTATTTTCTAAAAGTGTGCTCGAGCAAACTTGTTTACTCGGGTGCTGAGGCACCGTGCCGCGTCCAATGCGGCAAAAGGGAGAAGCAACATGAAGAAGTCGACGTTCAATACCCTGCTTGTCGGTGGCGGTTTTCTGCTCGGCACGGCCGGCATCAAGCTGCTTACCAGCGCTCCGGTAAAGAATGCCTGCGTGCAGGGTATCGCGTGCGGCATGCGCATCAAGAACGGCTACCAGGACATGGTCGAGCAGGCCAAGGCTAATGTCGACGACATGGTTGCCGAGGCTGCCTACATCACCCAGAGCGAGGCCGCTGCTGACGAGGCAGCCGAGTAGCGCTCCCAGGCACAAACTATGAGATTCTCGATTATTAGCGAGATCCCTGGCAGGACCCGTCTTCAATTGGCGGGTCCTGTGCCAGAGAGCGATCTCGATGCACTTCTTAAGCTCAGCGGCGATATCGACGGCGTGCACAAGGTGCGCGTTTATGGCCGTATTGGCCAGATGGCGCTCGAATATGACGAGCGGTGTCGTGCGGGCGTGCTCGATGCCCTGGGCGCACTCGATGCTCAAGCTATCGCCGATGCCAAGTCGGGCTACGTGATGCAGCTTGAGCCACGCAAGCACAAACTCGTTATGGACCTGGCGACACTCGTCGGTGCCCATTACGCACGTCGCTGGTTCTTGCCCACGCCTCTGCGTGCGGTGTTTGTCGTGGCCGGTTACATGGCATTTTTGCGCGCTGCCCTTCATGAGCTGGCGCAGCCGCGCCTGACCGTTCCCGTGCTCGACGCTTCGGCCATCGGCATTTCGTTCGTCAAGCGTGATGTCGACACCGCGGGCCAGACGATGTTCCTACTCAACGTGGGCGAGCTGCTCGAGGACTACACCCGCGCCATGAGCGAAAACGAGCTCATCAACTCGCTGCTCGATGTGCCCGACAAGGCGCAGAAGGTCGTCGGCGACACCGAGGTAAGCGTTGCCGCGACCGAGCTCGAGCCCGGCGATTTGGTCGCCGTGCGCACCGGCATGTCCATCTGCATCGATGGCGTGGTCGAGCAGGGGAGCGCCATGGTCAACCAGGCGACCCTGACCGGTGAGCCGCTGGCCGTCGAGCGCAGCGTGGGCGACGATGTATTCGCCGGCACCGTCGTGGAAGACGGCAGCATCTTGGTGCGCGTGCGCGCCAACACGGCGCAGACCAAGCTGCGCTCGATCGTCTCGCTCGTGCAGACAGCCGACTCGCTCAAGTCCGAGGGCCAGTCGCATATGGAGGACCTTGCCAACAAGATCGTCCCGTGGAACTTCCTGCTCGCGGGCCTGGTTG
>CABUKY010000200.1 GCA_902492185.1 uncultured Collinsella sp. | reverse complement strand
CTGATTGGCTCCGGCTCCTGGGGAACCGCCGTCGCCGGCCTTGCCGCCGCGCGAGCCGAGCGCGTGACCATGTGGGCCCACAGCGAGCAGACGGCCGCCGGCATCAATGGCGAGCACCGCAACCCCCGCTACCTTGTGGGCTACAAGCTGCCCGGCAACGTCGTCGCCACCACGGACCTGGTGCAGGCACTCGACGGCGCCGAGGCCATCATCTTCGCCGTTCCTTCGACGCACCTTCGCAGCGTGTGCCACCAGGCCGCGCCCTTTATCGCCGCCGATACCCCGGTGCTCTGCCTCACCAAGGGCATTGAGCCCGAGTCCGGCCTGCTCATGAGCGAGGTCATCGCCAGCGAGATTGGCAACGAGACGCGCGTGGCGGCGCTCTCGGGCCCCAACCATGCCGAGGAGATCTGCCGCGGCGGACTTTCTGCCGCCGTCATCGCCAGCAAAGACGCGCAGGTAGGGGAGACCTTTAAGAACCTGCTCCTATCCACGGCCTTCCGCATCTACCTGTCGCAGGACATGACCGGCGTCGAGGTTTGCGGCGCCATGAAAAATGTCATCGCGATCGTATGCGGAATCTCCGCCGGCACCGGTGCGGGCGACAACACGCTCGCCCTCATCATGACGCGCGGCCTGGCAGAGATCAGCCGTCTGGTGCACGCCCGCGGCGGTCAAGCTATGACCTGCATGGGGCTTGCCGGCATGGGCGACCTCATTGCCACCTGCACCTCGGAGCATTCGCGCAACCGCACCTTTGGCTACGAGTTTGCCCACGGCGTGTCGCTCGACGAGTATCAGACGCGCACGCATATGGTTGTTGAGGGCGCCGTCGCGGCCCGCAGCGTGAGCGAGCTTGCCCGTTCACTGGGCGTAGACATTCCGCTCACCTTTGCCGTGGAGCAAACGCTCTACAACGGTGTTACTTTGGATAGGGCACTCGAGATTCTTACCGATCGCGTCCCTTCTCAAGAGTTCTACGGACTCACCGACTAACGCAGAAAGGCTTCTACCATGGGTTCCATTAAAATCGCTCCGTCCGTCCTTTCGGCCGACATGGCCAACCTCAAGGGTGAGCTCGACAAAATCGCCGGCGCCGACTACGTGCACTTCGACGTTATGGACGGTCACTTTACCGGCAACCTCACCTTTGGCGTTGACATCCTTAAGGCCGTCAAGCGCTCCACCGATGTACCGGTCGACGCACACCTCATGGTGTCGAACCCCGACGAAACGGTCGATTGGTACGCCGACGCCGGTGCCGACATGATCACCGTGCACTACGAGGCCTCCACGCACCTGCACCGCACGCTCACCCATCTGCAGCAGCGCGGCGTCAAGGCCGGCGTGGTGCTCAACCCCGCCACCCCCGTCTGCGTGCTCGATAGCATCATCGACATTGTTGATATGGTGCTGCTGATGAGCGTGAACCCCGGCTTTGGCGGCCAGAGCTTTATCCCCGGTACCATTGCCAAACTGCACGAGCTCAAGGCCATGTGCGAGCGCCACGGCGTTTCGCCCATGATCGAGGTCGACGGCGGCATTTCTTCCAAGAACATCGCCGAGGTTGTCAAGGCTGGTGCCAACGTTCTCGTGGCCGGTTCCGCCGTATTTAAGTCCGAAGATCCCGCCGCTGAGGTTGCGCTGCTGCAGAAGCTGGGCAACGAGGCTGCACAGGAGGCATAAATCCTTATGACCGCAGGTCAAAACCGCATACCCGTGAATCTTGACTATGCCGCCTCGACGCCCATGCGCGCCGAGGCGCTCCTTGCGCAGCGCGAATATGACGACAGCGAGCTTGCCGGCGTCAACCCCAACTCGCTGCATTCGCTCGGCCGCAAGGCTGCCGCGCGTCTGGAGGTTGCACGTCGCGAGATCGCCC
>CABUKY010000199.1 GCA_902492185.1 uncultured Collinsella sp. | reverse complement strand
CAGCGCCGCCTTGTTTCACGTCACCTTGCCATACCAGGGCCCCTCTCGCTGTCACGTCCAAAACATCGAGGTTAAGTGGCCTCCTGTTCGTGCGGAACTCGCGACAAACTTAATGCCCGGCCCGTCGGGGCCACACGACACGTTGTAGAAGGCGGCTCGCTTTTCGGAATTGGGCTGATATTTCAAGATGTAAGGCGCTCTTGGTCCTAATGGGCTTGGGGCGCCTTCGCGTTTCCTCAGCTCCGCACCCTTGCGGGTTCTCGAATCCCTCCGCTTGCCCACAAGAAGGCGCCCTGGGCCGTTATGGGCTCAGGGCGCTCAATTTTAATGGCTGGGACGGAGGGATTCGAACCCCCAACAGCCGGCACCAAAAACCGGAGTTCTACCGTTGAACTACGTCCCAATGTGTGGTGTTGCCCAAAAGCAACCCGTTTAGTTTACCTAATCTGCGAGGGCATCGCAAACGCCATCGAGCAGGCGTACGGCGAGTGTCTGCGCATCACTTGCGGTGAAGGTTCCGTTGTAGCGCGTCATGCCCGTGAGCTCAATGCGGATGCGCGCGGGCTTTTGCTGCGCGGCGATATTGGCGGTGCGGATGCGCTGTGCAAGGTTGTGACACTCGGCAAGGGCGATCGTGGCGCGCGGCGCAGCATCTGCGGGCAGCTCATCGCTTGCGATCTCGAGCACCAGATCCACGTCGGTCGGAACCTCGGAATCGCAAAGCATCATGCCGCTGCTGTCGGTCGTCGCCGTGGCGATGTTCCACATGCGCGATGCAACGCTGCGTGCGATGGGGTCCTCACCGATGACGGCAATCTGGAAGCGCTCGAGCACGTTGGCGGCGCGGGCAAAACCGATGCGCGACTCGGCCTCGGTAACCGAGGGCTTGCCCTCCCACACGTGATGCAGGCGGTTGATATAGGCGTAGGTATCCTGGAACGCCATGCCATCGGCAAACAGGCCAACATTTTCCTGGAACTGCTGCAGAGCGGCCTCGGTGTGCGGGCCAAAATAGCCGTCGTCCTCTCCGCAGGCAAAACCCAAAACGTTGAGCGCGCGCTGCAGGGCCTGAACGTCGGCGCCATGGAAATTGGGCATGCGCAGATAGAGCGTGCGGTCGCCCAGTTTATACGAGGCGTCTACCAGGGCGCTCCAACAGGGGATATCGACGGCGCAGCCAGCGGCAAGGCCACTGTCGAGCCTAAAGGTGCCAACAGCCTGCTCGGTGGTGGTGCCAAAGCGCTTGTCGGAGACCTCGGTGTCATCGATTGTATAGCCGAGCTGCAGAAGGCGGGACTGGACGTCCTCGACGGCTGCTCCCTGCATGCCCGTTGTAATAGGTTCCATGAACGAACCCCTTTCGGCGTACCATTCGTACTATTTGAGCGTGTGTCGGATAGACAACGCAAAGGGATGCATAAACATGCACTCAACAGTGTAGCAAGTTGTACCCAAATACGCTGCTGACAGGTTTTATTACCCCCGCTAGTTAAGGCGCTCCACAAAGAAATCTGCCATGGAGAGGAACAGCTCGCGTGCGTGCGGATCAAGCTCAACGTTCTCGATGGCCGCTTTGGCCTTGGCGGTCAGGTCGAGCGCGTAAGTGTGGGCGTAATCGATGGAGCCGGTCTCCTGGAAGATCTCCACGGCGCGTGCAAGTTGCGCGGGGTCCTCGGTGCCCGAGGAAAGGATTGCCTCGACCTCGTCGTGATAACGCTCGTCTGACAGGGCGTGCACGGCGACGAGGGTGCGCTTGCCCTCGGTGATATCGGTGCGGAAGTCCTTGTTGGCGGCCTCTTTGGTGCCGATCAAGTTGAGCAGATCGTCCTGAATCTGAAAGGCAAGGCCCGTGTGTAGACCAAAGGCGCGCAGCGCTTCGATTTGCCCATCGCTGCCGCCGCCGATAATGGCTCCGGCGGCAAGTGGCGTGGCTCCGCTGTAGTACGCCGTCTTGTGTGTTGCCATGTCCAGATAATCGTCGACCGAGATGTCGAAGCGTCCATCGCGG
>CABUKY010000198.1 GCA_902492185.1 uncultured Collinsella sp. | reverse complement strand
GGGGCCGCCCGCCAATAAAAGCACGCGGGTATCGATCCCGGAAGCGTGAACCAGGTTGGCCGCCTGCTCGGCCATCAGGCTTCCCGCTGTGGAGTAGTCGGCCAAACTAGCGCCCAGACGATCGAGGTGAGGGCGGTCGCCGTCAACGAGCTCAATCGTCACGCCCGCCTCGGCGATCTGCCCCAAAAGCTCAGTCGCACGATCGTCGCCCGGCGCATAGGCGAGCAAACCATCAATCTTCTCGCCCACCTGCAGACGCTCGTCGATTTGCTCGAGTGCATCAGCGTAGCCGCCCACGCCAAATTCAACGCGTTCAACGGTAATGCCCTGGTCGATGACCTCTTGCTCAAAGCGATTGCAGCCTTCCCATAGGTAACGATAGAAATAAGCGCCCTCACGCGATGCGCACGGCAGACAAAACAGCAGATTGATGTCCTTACGACGCAGGCTCGAAGCACTCGTGTTGCGGTGATAGCCCATCTCCTCAGCCTTAGCATTAACCTTGGCACGCACAGACTCGCTCACGCCGGCCTTGCCCGTAAGGGCCTTATGCACGGTGTTAATGGAAACGCCAAGCTCGGCGGCTATGTCCTTCATGGTGACGCGTGCGCTCATAGGGTTACTCCGGTACAGACGGGCAGCTAATAAATAATTCAGTTAACGATACCCCAAAAAATGCATGTCTACTCGCCGCACTCACGCTCGAATGTGTAAAAAGCCCCGCGAACGGATGCTCGCGGGGCGTTCAAGATACCCAGTTGTTTATTTGACACCGCGGCCTAAATTCTCAGCCACTTTGTCGACGCCTTTCAGTGCGGCGCACGTCTTTTTGTTGGAGCAATGCCCGGTGCAAACGCCACCCTGAGCGCAGTCGGCGCAGGTGCCCTTGCGGTAGATGCGCACGCACACGGCGACAAACGCAATACCGATAACAGCCAGTACAACAATATCGATAGGTGCCATAGCAAGCCTCCTCTAGTTAACCACCACTTACTTTACCCCATTCTCCACCTACCAAAAAGGGACAGGTTTATTTTGGTCGGTTTTATCTGCGGAAACGCCACATCTCCCCTACCAAAAAGCCCGAGTGTCACTGAGACACCCGGGCTCGTGGAAAGGGGTTGATCCTTATTCGGACTTAGGCGGAAACTGCAGCGGAAGCAGTGTTGGTCTCGTCCTCGTCGGTCCAAGCGTGCTTGGGCATAGGACGGAAAATCTGGAAGAGCATCGCGACCAGCAGCACGATAGCCACAACCGTCCAGAAGCCAAACTGCCCAAGGACAAGCAGGTTATAGAACTGGTTGATGAACAGGCCGATCACCCAAGCGAAGGCGCACTCGTAGCCGAGGGCAATCGCGGTCCACTTGCCGGAATCCATCTGGTTGCGGATGGTACCCATAGCGGCAAAGCACGGAGCGCACAGCAGGTTGAACGCGCCGAAGGCAACGCAGGCGCCCATGGTGGGGAACATGCCGGCAAACGCGGTCCACAGGCTCGGGTCGGTCTCGCCCGCGTCGGCGACGGACAGCAGCGAGCCGGCGGTGGCGACGACGTTCTCCTTGGCGACGAGGCCAGAGACAGTCAGCGCGGTTGCCTGCCAGGTGCTAAAGCCGAGCGGGGCGAAGATCCAAGCGACCAGGTTGCCCAGCATGGCGAGCACGGAGTAGTCCATGAACTCCTCGGGGATGCCGTCCATCGCAGGCAGGAAGCCAAAGGAGCCGTTGTAGCTACCAAAGTTGGAGAGGAACCACACCACGACGGTAGAGGCGAAGATGATCGTGCCGGCCTTCTTGATAAAGGCCCAGCAGCGCTCCCACACGTGCAGCGCCCAGGAGCGGATCGCCGGGAAGTGGTAAGCGGGGAGCTCCATGACAAACGGGGTCGGGCGGCCGGCGAAGAGCTTGGTCTTCTTGAGCATGAGGCCCGAGGCGATGACGGCAAAGACGCCCAGGAAGTAGAAGAGCGGGCTGATCCACGCGGCGGTGGTAGAAGAATCGCCGATGATGGAACCCATGAGCAGGGCGATGATCGGCAGCTTAGCGCCACAGGGAATGAACGT
>CABUKY010000197.1 GCA_902492185.1 uncultured Collinsella sp. | reverse complement strand
TGCTCGACGAGAACCGCAAGCCCAACTACGACGACATCTCGATCACGCACAACACGCGCGTGGCCTATCCCGTGGAGCACATTCATAACGCGTGGACTAAGGGCATGGGCACCACTCCGAGTGTCGTGCTGTTCCTGACTTGCGACGCTTTTGGCGTGCTGCCGCCCATCTCGCGCCTGACGGCCGACGCCGCCATGTACCACTTTGTGACGGGCTTTACGGCTAAGATTCCCGGCACCGAGGTCGGCGTCACCGAGCCCACGCCCACGTTCTCTTCGCTGTTCGGCGAGCCGTTTATGCCGCTCGACCCCATGGTTTACGCCAAGATGCTTGGCGAGCGCATTGCCGACGGCCGCACGCGCGTGTACCTGGTCAACACCGGCTGGATCGGCGGCGGCTACGGCGTGGGTCATCGCATCGAGCTGGCCTACACGCGCTCGCTGGTCGCGCGCGCCCTCGACGGCACCATTGAGGACAGCGAGTTCGTGCACGACGACATCTTTAACGTCGACATTCCCACGACGTGCCACGGCGTGCCCGATGGCATCCTGGTGCCGCGCCAATACTGGCAGAGCACCGCGCGCTACGACGAGGCCGCGCACAACCTGGCGGTGATGTTCGAGGAGAACTTCGAGAAGAAGTACTCGCACCTGCCCGAGTCCGTCAAAGCCGCCGGCCCGCACGCCCAGGTGTCCGCCGAGGCCCGTCATCGCGGCCGCGGCCTGCTGGGACTCCGCCACTAGCTTCGCCGTGAGTCCATATCCACCACAAAGGGGACAGGCACCTTTGTGGTGGTTTTGCTCACGTGGATGACTCGGGTTACAATACGCCTGACATATCGTCCCCTTCTCCGGATGGGGACAGCGTAAGCGTTCTTGTGACGGCACCGTAGGACTTTGAAGGTGGTCGTTGTAAGGGCGCTTTTTGTTTAGGCGCTCGCGTTGGCGCGAATCGTGAAGGGAGCATGTGTGAAGAGCTTTATTGCCGAGGATTCATTTTGGGAGCTGTTTCCGCAGGCAGCGGTCGGTGTTGTAGTCGTTGAGGGCATGAAACCCGCGGCGCAGATTCCTCAAGAGGACGTGGACGCGATTGCGGCGCTGCTCGATCGCGCCAATATCGACGCGGAGCGTCATCTGACCAGCGACACTATCAGCGAGAACGCACCGGTCAAGGCATGGCGCGAGGCGTATCGTCTGTTCAAGACTAAGAAGGGTGCGCGTTGTTCGATTGAGAACCTGCTTAAGCGCGTGCTCAAGGGCAAGCCGGTCGGTCATATCACGCCGGCGGTGGATATTTACAACACGGTGTCGCTGACCTACGCGCTGCCCGTGGGAGGCGAGGATCTGCATGCGATCGAGGGAGACCTTCGCCTGAAGGTGACCGACGGTGGCGACGCGTTCTTGCCGCTTGGCGAGGAGGCGGACGATCCGACGCTGCCCTGCGAGCTGGCCTATATCGATGATGCGGGCGCCGTGTGCCGCTGCTGGAACTGGCGCGACGGCGTTCGAACGGCTCTGTCCGATGATTCGGCCGATGCGTTCCTGGCGATTGAGTGCGTGGAGCCCGAGCGAATGAAGGACTGCCAGGCCGCGATCGATCGCCTCGCTGAGTTGCTCGAGCGTTATCTGGGAGCGACGGTTGTCGTTAAGACGCTTGTGACTCGCGACAATCCCTGCGTGGAGCTGTAGCGAAGTCTGCGGATCAAACTCGACGGTCAAAACCACCACAATGGTGCCTGTCCCCT
This sequence comes from uncultured Collinsella sp., assembly GCA_902492185.1. Lineage (GTDB taxonomy): Bacteria > Actinomycetota > Coriobacteriia > Coriobacteriales > Coriobacteriaceae > Collinsella. The sequence goes on along the minus strand of CABUKY010000197.1, from coordinate 370 downwards.
TTGTGGTGGTTTTTATGTTGATGGGTTAACAAATAGGGTGCGCAGGGCTGGCGGCCGATAAGTACGGTTAAGATGTTTACCCGTTAGCATTATGCAAGCGAAAGGCGGTCGTCTCCCATGCAGCAGAACGACGGGACACGTTTCGAGGACTTTGTCGGACTGATCAGCGGGCTCTACAAGGAGATCCAGCGCATTAAGACATCCGAGGGCGCAAGGCTGGGCCTCAAGGGCTCCGACGTTATGTGCCTGTACTATCTTGAGCGCAGCAAGGACGGCCTGACTGGCGCCGACCTCGCTCGCATGGCAGGCGTGACCCGCGCCGCCGTCTCGCGCACGCTCGCGCATCTGGAGGAGGGCGGCTACGTCGAGG
>CABUKY010000196.1 GCA_902492185.1 uncultured Collinsella sp. | reverse complement strand
GCCACATTAAGTGGCCTTCTTTGCGTGCGGAACTCATATCGAGCAAATGCCCAAGCGGCCCTCTCGGTTCAGCCAAGTTGACGTAGCTGAGATGCAGCGCGCGGCCTGCTCGCTCCTCGAAGTTCTTAGCGGAAATAATTCGAGCTGCAGCTGCGATTTACTTGCGATAGCGGTTGAGCTGCAACAAAGTTTTTATTGGACCTCGAACCCTATACTCGATGTTCGCTTCGTTCATTGAGTTACCCTTTGCATGAGGCCGGGACATATCGTCCCGCCCGCAGTTTCGCAGGCCGAAGGCCGAGAATGTTTGAGGACGGGATGATATGTCCCGGCCTCCCGGGAGAGTTACCTATGAACTACGCGAACATTAAGTATTTCGACATTGCTGATGGGGAAGGCGTTCGTACTTCTCTGTTTGTGAGCGGGTGCCGTCGCGGGTGCAAGAATTGCTTTAACTCCGTCGCGTGGGACTTTGCTGCGGGCGAGCCGTTCGATCGCGCCGTCGAGGACAAAATTATCGAGAGTCTCGATCATCCCTTTATCGATGGCCTGACGATTCTGGGTGGCGAGCCCATGGAGCCCGAGAATCAGGCGGGGCTTGTTGACTTTATCGAACGCGTGCGTGCGGCCTATCCCGCGGGGTCGGGCAAGACCATTTGGTGCTTTACCGGCGACGTGCTCGAGGAGCTTATGCCGGGTGGTCGTCACCATACCGAGGCGACGGACCGTATCCTTGCCTGCCTCGATATGTTGGTGGATGGCCCGTTTGTTCAGGATCTGTACGATATCTCATTGCGTTTTAGGGGCTCGAGCAATCAGCGCGTGATTGATATGAACGCCACGCGCGCCCGTGCTGTGCGCGAGGGCGTTGCGCTTTGCGACGCTGTGGAGCTTTGGCGGGACGATCCGGTCTATTCGACCCATACTATGTAGCTTGTGGCCGATGCCAAAGGGCGTGGTACCATAGCGCGAACGCAAAATCGGAAAAGTGAGGCCCAGATGGTCGATCAGGAAAAAGTCGAGGCCGCCATTAAGCTGTTGCTTGAGGGCATAGGCGAGGACCCAACTCGTGAGGGCCTGCTGGAGACCCCGGCGCGCGTTGCCCGTATGTATGGTGAGATCGCCGGTGGTATGGACCAGAGTGCCGAGGAGCACCTGTCCAAAACCTTTGCCGTCGCTTCGAACGATTTGGTTATCGAGCGCGACATCACGTTTTACTCGCTGTGCGAGCATCATCTGCTGCCGTTTTACGGCAAGGCTGCCATTGGCTATATCCCCAACGGCCGTGTCGCAGGGCTTTCCAAGCTCGCCCGCACGGTTGAGGTTTATGCCCGCCGTCTACAGCTGCAGGAGCAGCTGTGTGCGCAGGTTGCCGACGCTCTCATGGATTGTCTCGCTCCCCAGGGAGCGATTGTGCTCATGGAAGCCGAGCATATGTGTATGACCATGCGCGGCGTGCAAAAGCCTGGCACCAAGACCGTGACGCTCGCTCGCCGCGGCGTCTTTGAGACCGATCCCGCGCTCGAGGAGCGTTTCTTTAGGATGCTGGGACGCTAACTATGAGAGTCGTCAACGACTTTGCATCGAAGACCGATGAGGGGACGTCGCGTCGCGGCTTTATGGCTTCGGGCTTGGCCCCCTTTGGTGCCATGCCTCGCATTGATTACATTTGTGCCAACGGGCTGTTCCGGCGGCATCTGGGCAACATTGCGCAGTTGGAATCGGGGCGCATCTTCTGCCGCCACGGTATTGACCATCTGCTCGATGTCTCTCGCATTATGTGGATCAAGAATCTCGAGGAGCAGCTCGAATTTGACCGCGAGGTCATCTACGCCACGGCACTTCTTCACGATATCGGCAAAGATGAACAGTATGAATCGGGTATATCCCATGATGTTGCAAGCGAACGCGTCGCTGATGCGATTCTCGGCGGCATGCCCGATGACGTGGCGTTTGAGCCGGCCGATGCCGCAGCCATTAAGACGGCCATTCTGGGCCATCGAAAGCTGCGCGTGAACAGCCAACCGCTTGAGCGTCTGCTCTATGCAGCCGACAAAGCGTCGCGCGCCTGCTTTGCATGCCCCGCGCGCAATGCTTGCAACTGGAGCGATGATAAAAAGAACCTGTCGATTCGCGTGTAGTTAGTTTGCGCGGTCGGGGTTCTAAACGAAGGAGACGATCGCGATG
>CABUKY010000195.1 GCA_902492185.1 uncultured Collinsella sp. | reverse complement strand
GCCGATACCGAGCGCGACAACTACCTGACTGCTGCCGAGGCCCTCGACTACGGTCTGATCGACCGTATCGTCACCTCGCGCGACCTCGCCGCGAAGGACGCCTAGGATGGCCGGTAACATGCAGGACAACTTCGACGAGAACGGCAACCCCATCCGCTGCTCCTTCTGCGGAAAAGAGCAGGGACAGGTTCGTCGCCTTGTTAAGGGTCCGACCAACATTTTTATCTGCGACGAGTGCGTCGCCGCCTGTTCCGAGATCCTGGAGGAGTCACTGGCTTCGGACTTTATGGACGCTGCCCGCAACGGCAAGCTGCCGGGCTTCCTCAACGATCACGGCCAGGCTGCGTCCCAGCCTGCTACGGATCCTGAGGCCGAGGGCTTTGAGCTCGAGGACGATGCCCGCCAGGTCATTACGCATGTGCCGACGCCGCATGAGATCTATGACGAGCTTTCGGCTTATGTCATGGGCCAGGAGGACGCCAAGCGTGCCATGTCGGTTGCCGTGTACAACCATTACCGCCGCGTGATCGAGGGCGGCGCTGCGCTTTCGGCCTTTGACGACGGTTTGGACTCGCAGCTCGACGATGATATGGATGAGGTGGAGCTCGCCAAGTCCAACATTTTGCTGCTCGGTCCCACCGGTACCGGTAAGACCCTGCTTGCCCAGACGCTCGCGCGCATCCTCGAGGTGCCGTTTGCCATCGCCGATGCCACCGCGCTCACCGAGGCCGGCTACGTGGGCGAGGACGTGGAGAACATCCTGCTCAAGCTCATCAACGCTGCGGATGGCGATATCGAGCGCGCGCAGGTTGGCATTATCTACGTGGACGAGATCGACAAGATCGCCCGAAAGGCCGAGAACCTCTCCATCACCCGCGATGTTTCGGGCGAGGGCGTTCAGCAGGCGCTGCTTAAGATTCTTGAGGGCACGGTGGCAAGCGTTCCGCCCACCGGCGGCCGCAAGCATCCCCAGCAGGAGCTGCTGCAGATCGACACGACCAACATCCTGTTTATCTGCGGCGGTGCCTTTGTGGGTCTGGACAAGATCATCGCCGACCGCGTGGGCAACAAGGGCGTGGGCTTTAACTCCGAGATCGCCGGCCCCACCTCGGTCGACGAGAACGACCTGCTGCGTCAGGTGCTCCCGCAGGACCTCAACGCCTTTGGCATGATCCCCGAGTTTGTGGGACGTACGCCCGTCGTTACCCAGACGCAGGCGCTCGACGAGGACGATCTGGTGTCAATCCTGACCGAGCCCAAGAACGCCGTGGTGCGTCAGTACCGCAAGATGTTCCAGCTCGAGGACGTTGAGCTTGAGTTTGAGGACGCCGCCCTGCACGAGATCGCCCGCATGGCGCTTGCCCGCAAGACCGGCGCCCGCGGCCTGCGCTCCATCTGCGAGGACGTGCTGCAGCAGACGATGTTCGACCTCCCCAGCGAGGAGGGTGTTTCCAAGGTCATCGTGACCGAAGCCTCCGTAAAGGGCGAAGAACAACCCCAGCGCATCTACGGCTAGACCTGCCTAAAACGTGTTTGCAAATAGCCTCCGACCACCTGCGGTCGGAGGCTATTTTATATATACGCAATAACCCTAACTACCTGTGTTATTCTGTGTGGTTGTTTAAGCCTCAGCGAAGTCATATCAGACTGAAGTAATCGATACCTTAGGGGAGGAATGTAGGCCCGATTTTCGTAGATTCCGCACGAGCCGAAGACCACTTAATGTGGTCTTCGTGCGAGCCAGGACCTGACCGAGCGAAAATCGGGCCTACATTCCTCCCCGATGGGCAAGGGAGAGATATATGGAAGAAATGCCCAAGAACTACGATCCGTCGACCAACGAGCCGGCGATCCTGCAGAAGTGGCTCGACGGCGGCTACTACAAGCGCCGTGAGGGCGTGGGCGACTGCACCGTCACCATTCCGCCTCCCAACGTGACCGGCAAGCTCCATATGGGTCACGCCACCGACGACTCCATCCAGGACGCCATCATCCGCATGGCCCGCATGCGCGGCAAGTCCACGCGCTGGGTGCTCGGTACCGACCACGCCGGTATCGCCACACAGACCAAGGTCGACAAGAAGCTCAAGAGCGAGGGCATCAGCCGTCTGGAAATCGGTCGCGATAAGTTTGTTGACGCCTGCTGGGATTGGACCCACGAGTACGGCGGCATCATCGTCGAGCAGATCAAGCGCATGGGCTGCTCCGTCGACTTCGATAACGAGCGCTTCACCATGGACGAGGACTACGCCCAGGC
>CABUKY010000194.1 GCA_902492185.1 uncultured Collinsella sp. | reverse complement strand
GGTCACCAAGCACAACCTCAAGTACCGCCGCTACTACCACCAGTTCGACTACTAATTTCATTTGGGGGAAACCGCAATGAGGCAATACATCTTCGCCAGCCACGCGCATTTTGCGACCGGCATCAAGGAGAGCACCGAGCTGCTCTCGGGCGCGCGCGATAACGTCCACGACCTGTCGATGTTTGTCGACGGCCGCACCGACGTCGCCGAGGAGGCCGCCAAGCTCCTGGCGACCTTCGACCCCGCCGACGACGTAATCGTGTGCACCGACCTGTTTGGCGGCAGCGTCAACAACGAGTTCACCAAGATCGTCCAGACGCGCCCCAACACCTACCTGGTTGCCAACATGAATCTGCCGCTGCTGATCCAGCTGCTCTTTTCGGACCAGGAGGCTCCCGCCGATCAGGTTATCCGCGAGATCCTCGCGGCTGACGACACGCGCGTCAAGTTTGTCAACGACCTGCTGACCGATGCGGATGACGAGGAAGAGTTCTAGTCACCGCCTGCTATTAATGGGGCCGGGTTTCCGGCATGAGACCTTTGGGGGTCAATCATGATTCAACTGCTTCGCGTCGACCATCGTCTGCTTCATGGCCAGGTGGCCGTCTCTTGGGTCCAGGGCTTGGGCTCTGACTGCATCTTTTGCGTTGGCGACAAGGTTGCCAACGATCCCGTCTGGAAGACTACGCTCAAGATGGGAAAGCCGGCCAACGTCAAGCTCGTCATCAAGGACATGGAGCACGCCATCGAGGCCATCAACTCCGGTGTTACCGATAAGTACAAGATGATCATCTGCGTCGCCAGCATCGCCGAGGCCAAGCAGCTTGTCGACGGCTGCCCGCAGATCACCTCCATCAACCTGGGCAACACCAAGTCCAAGGACGAGCAGCGTCCCGATGCCCGTAAGATCTCCCGCCAGATCTTTGTGACTGCTGCCGAGGAAGAGGACATTCGTGAGCTCGTCGGCCGCGGTGTCGAGGTCGAGATTCGCGCTCTGGCCGACGACCCCAAGGTCGATGCCCTAAGCGCCCTCTAATTGGGAACCACGGGCGGCGCGCACGGCGCCGCCCCTATTCGTGGGCGTACCGGATAAACGCTTTACCCGTTACCCCCATCTACCGTTCACCGGGAGTACACGCCCGTTGAGCGATTGGTATTAAATAGTTTTCTCATGACTATATAATTGGTATCAAATCATTTGCACCGGTTTAGGTGTTAACAGCACACCGGTACAAGCTGGATCTGTCTGGGCGATTGTCGGCATGGAAAAGGGCGCGCTGACAAGTCGGGAATCGCCGCGCGGATCCAAGAGGGATCAAAGGGAGGAACAATGCTTGTTCAAGCGATCCTCATCGGACTTATCGCGGTAAGCTCAATTATCAGCTCGGTACGCTCTATGCGTTCCGCCCGATCGTTCTGTGCCCGCTCGTCGGCATAGTCCTCGGGGACCTGCAGTCCGGCCTCGCCATCGGTGCGAGCCTCGAGCTGCTCTTCATGGGTTCAATCTCCATCGGCGCTTACGTGCCGCCCGATGAGTGTATTGGCGGTGTGCTCGCCTGCGCCTTCGCTATTCAGCTGGGTCAGAGCACCGAGGCCGCTATCGCGCTCGCGATGCCCATCGCCACTCTGTGCCTGGCCATTAAGAACGTCGTCAACGCCGGTATGCCCCTTCTGGTCGACCGTGCCGACGTCTTTGCCAGCAAGGGTAACCTCAAGGGTATCTACGCTATGCACTGGATTATCGGTCTCGTGATTGTCGTCCTGGCCTTTATCCTGTGCTCGGTCTCCTTCTATCTGGGTGCCGACGCCGTTCAGGGCCTGCTCGACTTCATCCCGACGTTCGTCCTCGATGGCTTTGGCGTCGCAGCCAACATCCTGCCTGCCATGGGCTTCGCCATGCTCGGCCGTCTGGTGCTTACCAAGCAGCTCGTGCCGTTCTACTTCCTGGGCTTCCTGCTGTGCTCCTATGCCAACGTGCCCGTCCTCGGCGTCGCCCTGATCGCAATCATCATCGGCATCGACAAGTACGACCTGCTGGGCCTTGGTGGCGCCCAGTCCCAGCTTTCTGTGGAAGGGGATGAGGACGATGACTTCTAATTCCGAGAACCAGATTACTCGCTCCGACCTCATTAAGAGCGCCGTGAACACCGGCGCCCTGGGCATGGAATTCTCCTGGACCTACTACAAGCAGATGAACATCGCCTTCTGCCTGATGGTCGCCAACATGCTCAAGAAGATCTACGCCGGCCGCCCCGACGACTACGCCGCGGCCCTGCACCGCCACTGCGCGTTCTTCAACATCAC
>CABUKY010000193.1 GCA_902492185.1 uncultured Collinsella sp. | reverse complement strand
TCACGCGCATCGTGCACGAGCGCCGGCCCGATGTCTCGTGCGTCGTCACGTTTGATTCGGGCTTTAGCTCGCCCGACCGTCCGGCCGAGCAGCTGTAGCCCACTTAACAGCTAGTTTCCCTGCGCGCCCGAGATGCCGTTTTGCAGCGCGTCCCAGGCATTGGTAGCCATATCGCCCAGATTCTGAGCAGTATCGCCGAGGTTTTGGGCTGTATCGCCCAGCTCTTGTGCCTTGTCTCCCAACTCCTGTGCCTTGTTGCTCAAATCCTCCAGCGTATTGGAGCTCGAGCTGTCGGTACCGCTTTGGCCGCCGGACGAGTTGCCATAGCTGTTCTTGTGCGTGAGCTGAATCTCCAGGTTGCCGTTGTCGTTATAGTAGGCATTCGTAACAACCCAGTTGGAATCGATGACGGGCGTTGAGCCATCGTCGGTCAGGATCACGGCGTTCGAAAGGTCGGCTCCGCGTGACTTGAGGAGCTTCTTGGCGTTGGACCAGTACTGTCCCGGGATATCGCTCAGGTCGACGGCAGCAGACTGGGTGGTCTCGGCCTGCTCGGTCGTGGCATCGGTCGTGGCGCCCCGCTTGTTGAGCATGCCCGACACGATGGCGAACACGACCGACAAGGCAAAGAAGATCGCCAGCACAATCAGGATTTTCTTGATCACGCTCGACGGACGCGACGGTGCCTTCTCCTCGTCCTCACCATACTGCGGAATCGATTTGGGATACTCGCGATACGGCTGGCGCGACTCGTAGCGAGGCTGCGCCGTGCGAGGCAAATACGTCGTCTGCTGAGGCTGCGGAATGGGATTCTGCGGCAGGTTGTCATAGGAATTCGGCGTCGAGGCAGCATAAGAATCCTGCGCCGTGTCGCCATAGCCCATAACCCGGGTGGGCTCGGCAGAAGGCTGCGTCGCGGCGGGGTCGGTATAACCGGGGTTGGGAACAACGCGGGTCGCATCGACGCTATCGCCAGCCTGCGCGGAACCGTAGCCGCCCATCACGGTTGTCTTGTCCTGATCCATGCAACGATTCCTTTCCGTCGCGCGTGAGCCTCAAGTTATCCATGCATTCTACCCGCGCAAAAGCCTATGATGGGCAGAGTCCGTCGGTATCTACAAGACATGCGCGGGTCTAAGGATCAAAAAGCCCCGCCGGGCCTTGTGGGCACGGCGGGGCGGACAAGCAGCTATGGACAGCAGACTTAGAACAGGCCGGTGATGTTGCCGTCGTTGTCGACGTCGATGTTTTCGGCCGCGGGCACCTTGGGCAGACCCGGCATGGTCAGAACACTGCCGGTCAGCGCGACCACAAAGTGGGCGCCGGCAGAAACCTTGAGCTCACGCACGGTGATGCGGAAGTTCTCGGGAGCGCCCAGGGCCTTGGCGTTGTCGCTAAAGCTGTACTGCGTCTTAGCGACGCAAACCGGCAGGTTGCCAAAACCATTCTCGCGCAGCTCGGCGAGCTGGCGCTTGGCGGCCGGCGTAAAGTCAACGCCGTCGGCGCGGTAGACCTTGGTGGCAACGGCCTCGAGGGCATCAGCGACATCAGCGCCGTCCTCATAGGCAAACTTGAGCTCGCTCGGCTGCTCAATCAGACGCATGACCTCATCGGCAAGCTCGAGCGCGCCCTCGCCGCCCTTGGCCCAGACCTCGGAAAGCTTAACGTTGACGCCGAGCTTCTGGCACTCGGACTCGATGAGCGCAAGCTCGGCCTCGGTGTCCGTCGGGAAGCGGTTGATGGCGACCACGCAGGGCAGACCATAAACGTTCTGGATGTTGTCGACGTGACGCAGCAGGTTGGGCATGCCAGCCTTGAGTGCCTCGAGGTTCTCCTCGTTGAGATCGGCCTTGGCGACGCCACCGTTGTACTTCAACGCACGAGCGGTCGCGACGATCACGACGGCGCTGGGACGAACGCCCGTCATGCGGCACTTGATGTCGAGGAACTTCTCGGCACCCAGATCGGCACCGAAGCCGGCCTCGGTAATGGCAACATCGCCAAAGCGCATCGCCATACGCGTGGCCATGATGGAGTTGCAGCCGTGGGCAATGTTGGCGAAGGGACCGCCGTGGACAAACGCGGGCGTGCCCTCGAGCGTTTGCACCAAGTTGGGCTTGAGCGCGTCCTTAAGCAACGCGGCCATGGCACCCTGGGCCTTGAGGTCGCGGGCACGGACGGGCTCGCCGGCAAAGCTATAGCCGACGACAATCTCACCCAAGCGTTCCTTGAGGTCGCTGATGCTCGTAGACAGGCACAGGATTGCCATGACCTCGGAGGCGACGGTGATATCGAAGCCGTCCTCGCGCGGCACGCCC
>CABUKY010000192.1 GCA_902492185.1 uncultured Collinsella sp. | reverse complement strand
GGTTCGCTCGCTGCCGATCACGCCCGAGAAGGCCCTGCTGGGGGAGTAGCGGGTCGGCGAACAAGTCGTAATTGGCGGGGCGGGGCAACTCGCCCCGCCTTTTGCACTCGTGGTGAGGTCGTGAGTCTGTAAAACGTGTGCGTGCGCTTGTCGCTCGTATCTGCTATCATTCCTAATCTGTGCGCTCATGCGGGCGTGGCGGAATTGGCAGACGCGCCAGATTTAGGTTCTGGTGGGATTCCCGTGAAGGTTCGAGTCCTTTCGCCCGCACCAACGCACCCGCGTCGGCTTATGCCCTCGCGACGCTTGTTGCATAAAGGTACCAGCACCTCAGATAAGCTGGGCAGTATGAGGAGGAACGTGTTGAACATCACCGCTTCTGACGTCAAGGACGCCAAGCTCACCGCTACGGTCACCATCCCGGCCGCCGACGTCGACGCCGCGATCAAGAAGGCCTACAAGGACACCGCCAAGAAGTACCGCTTCCCGGGCTTCCGCGCCGGTAAGGCCCCCCGTCCGGTCATCGACTCCGCTCTTGGCGCCGAGGCTACCCTCGCCCAGGCCACCAACGACCTGATCGCCGCCAACGAGCCCGCCGTCCTCAACGAGCTGGACATCGTCCCCACCAAGAATGGTGACTACAAGGACCTCGACCTCGCCAAGGATCACGAGGACTACACCTACACCGTCGAGTTCTCCCTGCGTCCCGCCGCTGAGCTCTCCTCCTTCGACGCTGTCGAGATCGAGATGCCCCCTGCGGAGGTCACCGAGTCCGAGATCAACAACCAGGTCGAGATGCTCCTCAATTACCGTGCCACCTTCGAGGACGTCGAGGGTCGCGCCGTCGAGGCCGAGGACTACGTCACCGTCGACCTCAAGGCCGTCGAGAACGCCGACAACTTCGCTGCCGAGGGCCGCATGCTCATCGCCGGTAGCGACAGCAACCCCAAGGAGTTCAACGAGGCCCTGATCGGCGCCAACGTTGACGACGTCAAGACCGTCACCTGGACCGACGAGGTCGAGGAGGGCGAGGAGGCCGAGACCCACACCGTCGAGGTCACCGTCAAGGGCATTAAGGTCCGCAACACCCCCGAGCTCACCGACGAGCTCGTCAAGTCCGACTTTGGCTTCGACATGCGCGACGCCATCAAGATCGAGATCGAGCAGGACAAGGCTTCCCGCCTCCCGGCCGAGAAGGAGAACCGTTGCGTCTCCGCTCTCGCCGAGCGCCTGCAGCTTGAGGAGATGGACGCCGACTACGAGCAGTCCGTCTTTGAGGAGCTTGGCCAGAACTTCCTGTCCAACCTCGCTGCCCGCGGCATGACGCTGGACACCTGGCTGCCCGCTTCCGGCCTGACCATGGAGCAGTTCATCGGCGACCTGCACAAGCAGGCCAACGACGTTGCCCGTGAGTCCCTGGCCCTCGACGCCCTCGCCCGTGAGCTCAAGATCGAGGTCACCGAGGACGACGTCAACGCCGAGTTCGAGAAGGCTGGCGTCAAGGACGTCGAGGCTTCCAGGGCCGAGTTCATCGCCGATGGCCGCATGCCTGCCGTCCGCGAGTCCATCCGTCGCTCCAAGGCCGTCGACCACCTGGTCGAGAACGCCAAGGTGACCGAGGTCGACGAGACCGCCAAGGACGCCGAGTAATTCTCGCCACCTTGCCCGCGAGCGCATGCGTGTGCCCGTGATGGGGTAAAGTTATACACCGGTTATCCGGTTGCTTCGTACGGTGCCAGCCAATGCATAGCATGCGGGCACCGTACGTTTATCTAGAACCAATTTGGTCCGCAAGAGAGAAATGGAGATGCGTATGATCGCTAAGTTCGATTCCGCCCTCGTGCCATACGTTATCGAGCAGACGCCGCGCGGCGAGCGCAGCTACGATATCTATTCGCGCCTGCTCAACGACCGCATCATCTTCTTGGGCGAGGAGATCAACTCCGTCAGCGCCAACCTGGTCGTTGCCCAGCTGCTGCATCTTGAGAGCCAAGATGCCGAGAAGGATATCTCGCTCTACATCAATTCGCCCGGCGGCGAGGTCTACTCCGGTCTGGCGATTCTTGACACCATGAACTTCATTAAGCCGCAGGTCTCCACCATTTGCGTGGGTATGGCCGCGTCTATGGCCGCCGTGCTGCTTTCGGCCGGCGCCAAGGGCAAGCGCTTCTGCCTGCCGCACTCCAAGGTCATGATTCACCAGCCCAGCGGCGGTGCTCAGGGCCAGCAGACCGAGATCGAGATCGTGGCCGAGGAGATCAAGAAGACCCGCCGCGAGCTCAACCAGATCCTGTCCGACGCCTCGGGCCAGCCCATCGAGAAGGTCCA
>CABUKY010000191.1 GCA_902492185.1 uncultured Collinsella sp. | reverse complement strand
GGACGCCGGCAGGCGGCCGAAGCCGGTGCGGATCCGCGAAGCGGATACGCGGACGCCCCGTTGTCCGCTCCAACTATCTTACGCGGTTCTAACGAACCGCGTTTTTTGTTGACGCTGCGCGAGCCCCGGGCACCCCATCTTGCCCCTCAATCGTCGGTCGCGTACATAAAGTACGCTTCCCTCCTCTTTCGCGGCAACCTGGGGCACCCGGAGCCCGCTCGCTGTCGTGGCCGGGGGGGGTGGATCGTCCGTTCTTTTCACTAATCGGCCGATTCGTCCCAGGAGGCTCGAACCCGAGAGGGAGCGAGCGTTTTGGGACGTGGCTGTGGCGTTGTTTGTCGCGAATGTCCGCTTTGGGCGTATCATCGTGGGCATCTCGCATAACCTCGTTGCAAGGGAGATACGCCCCATGGCTACAGAAAAGTCTTCTTCGCGCTCATGGATGTCCGATGCCGCGATCTATCAGATCTACCCGCGCTCGTTTAAGGATTCGACTGGTTCGGGTCTGGGCGATATCGCGGGCATTACCCAGCAGATGGACTATCTTGAGCGACTGGGTATCGAGGCCATCTGGCTGAGCCCGTTTTACCCTTCGCCTCTTGTCGATGGCGGCTATGATGTGGCGGACTACTGCGATGTCGACCCACGTCTCGGCTCGCTTGACGACTTCGATGACATGATCGCTGCGGCTCACGCGCGCGGCATCAAGGTCATCGTCGACATCGTGCCCAACCATTCATCCAACCAGCACCCCTGGTTCAAAGCCGCTCTTGCCGCCGGCCCCGGATCGCCCGAACGCGCCCGTTATATCTTCCGCGATGGTCGCGGCGAGCATGGCGAGCTGCCTCCCACCAATTGGAATGCCAACTTTGGCGGCCCCGCATGGACGCGTGTTGCGGACGGTCAGTGGTATCTGCACATGTTTACGCCCGAGCAGCCGGACTTTGACTGGTCATGCCCTGAGGTTCACGCGCTCTTTTGCGACGTCCTGGCGTTTTGGAGCGATCGAGGCGTCGACGGCTTTCGCATTGATGTGGCGCAGGGTCTCGCCAAGGATCTCGACCGCGATGACCTCGACCGGTGGCATCTCGCCGAGGGCGATGACATGGTTGACGACGGCACCCATCCGCTGTGGGACCGCAATGAGGTCCACGAGATCTATCGCGAGTGGCGCCGCGTGTTCGACCGCTATAATCCGCCGCGCAGTGCCGTTGCCGAGGCGTGGGTGCTGCCCGAGCGCCAGTATCTCTACGCGCGTCCCAGCGAGCTTGGCCAGACATTCAACTTTGAGTTTGCCAAGGCCACTTGGACCTATGATGACATGCACACTGCAATCGAGAAGGGCTTGAAGGCAGCCGTCGAATCCGATTCCGCCTCGACCTGGGTACTCTCCAACCACGACGTGCCGCGCGTGGCGACACGCTATGCCCTGCCGCAAATCAAGGCGACGCGCTACCACCAGATTGCGCTCGACTGGCTCTTACGCGACGGGTCGTCTTATGACGAGGACCGTGAACTCGGCGAGCGCCGCGCGCGGGCGGCCCTTTTGCTTGAGCTGGCGCTTCCGGGCTCGGCATACGTGTATCAGGGTGAGGAGCTCGGCCTTTTTGAGGTGGCTGATATCCCGTGGGCTGCACTCGAAGACCCTACTGCGACCAATACGCACGGACCGAAGCGTGAGAAGGGGCGCGACGGCTGTCGTGTGCCCCTGCCGTGGGTGGCGGCGGACGATCCCGCGCATGGCGGATCGTTTGGGTTTTCGCCGGCAGACGCCGATGCGGCGCCCCATCTGCCGCAGCCTGCATGGTTTTCCGATTATGCTGCCGATAGGGAAGAAGTGGACCCGACATCGATGCTTGCGCTCTATCGTGACGCCCTCTGGCTGCGGCGCAAGCTGCGCGGGTGCGCCAACGATCTTGCGTGGCTCGATCTTGACGGGCGCACCGGTCTTGCGGATGGTGCCGAGGGCGCTGAGGGCGGCGTCATCGCCTATCGCCGCGATAACGGCTGGGCGTGTGTGACGAACTTCGGTGCAGCACCCGTGGAGCTGCCGGCGGGCAGGGTCCTGCTCACCTCATCACCGCTTGCAGACGGCAGGCTCGCGCAGGACAGCTCTGCCTGGATCATGCTCGGTGAGATGTAGGGGCATCTCGCTGCGAGCCTGCGTTTGTTCGCGCCTTTCGTGACGACTGATGCCCTCGCGAGAGCGTCGCAAAACTTTTCAAAAAAAGTTCTTGCATAGGATGCGGGCATCACGTAAGATTAATCCTCGTAAGCGGACATGGCTCAGTTGGTAGAGCACAACCTTGCCAAGGTTGGGGTCGCGGGTT
>CABUKY010000190.1 GCA_902492185.1 uncultured Collinsella sp. | reverse complement strand
AAGATTGCCGACCCGTTCCTTGATAACCAGAACGTCCCCGCGACGAGGGACGTCCAGAACCGCGGCCCCCATCGGAACCGCGGCGATAGTCATTTGTCATACTCAGCTACCGTCTTGCTACTGAGCGGTCGCGGTCGCGTTGGCGCCCGCGGCTGCATCCTGCGAAAAGTCAAGTGTAACGCTCTCGCTGGGCTCCACCATGCCATAAGCGCCCGCAAGGTCGCGAATGCGCGTGTCGGCGCCATAGACCGAATGCATGACCTCCAGGTCGGAGCTCTCATCGGTCGCCTTTTCGAGCGTGTTGGTAAGCTCGGCGTTGTTGTTGAGCACCTGGGCCGTAACGCCGGCGAGCGCCACGCGGGCGACGCCGATCGTCATGAAGATAGCCGCAATGATGCAAAACGTTTTAAGAACGCTCATGAAAACCGGGCTTACCGCCTGGTTTGCCTGACGGCCCGCGCCCGTGTAGACATCAAAGCGCGGCGCGCGCTGCTCACGGGGAGCAACGGGGGCCTGCGGCGTCTCACGATAGGCGGGCATGGCGTTCATATCATAGGCGAGTGCTGCGCTTGAAGTGTTGTAGCCCATGATATGCCGCCTCCCATCCCGAGTACGTTGGTAGTGTGTTTAAGCTTCGTTTATGGTGCGAGCGGGAGGTCCAATATCGCGCGGTCGCGCCTACAGACGCTGCGCCACGCGGATTTTGGCTGATCTCGCCCGAGGGTTGCGCTCAACCTCATCAGGCTGGGCAACCAAGGGTTTGCGGGTGATGACCTTGAGTATCGGCACGTTGCCGCACACGCACACCGGAATCTCCGGCGGACACGTGCACCCCTGGCTCATCTCCTTAAAGTGGTTCTTTACGATACGGTCCTCGAGCGAGTGATACGAGATGACGCAGATACGTCCGCCCGGGTTGAGCCACCTGGTGGCGGCATCAAGCCCTCGTTCGAGCACATCGAGCTCGTGATTGACCTCGATGCGAATGGCCTGGAAACTTTTCTTGGCCGGGTGTCCGCCATGCCGACGAGCGGCAGCCGGGATACCCGCCTTGATGATCTCGACAAATTGGCCGGTGGTTTCGATCGGTTCTTGCTCGCGGCGGCGCACGATCTCGCGCGCGATCTGCGAGGCGAACTTCTCTTCGCCGTAGACGCGTAGAATCCGGGCGAGGTCGTGTTCGTTATAGGTGTTGATGACCTCAGCTGCGTTTAAGGTGTTATTACCCGGATCCATCCGCATGTCCAATGGGGCGTCCTCGTTATACGAAAAGCCCCTGCCAGGGATATCGAGTTGCGGTGACGAAACGCCCAAATCGAACAGGAAGCCATCGACCCCGGGCACCTCGGCCGAGCAAAGAAGCTCGTCCAAGTCGCCGAAGTTGCCCTTCAGCAGCTGGTGCGGAACGCCGGGAACCTCGCGGTCCAGACGGGCGCCAGCGGCCTCGAGGGCCATGTCGTCCTGATCGACGCCGAGCAAAAGGCCCGTCTCCCCCACCTGCGCGGCCATCTTTACCGAATGGCCGGCACCGCCAAGGGTGCAATCGCAGACAACGGAGCCGCTCTTTAGCCGCAGCGACTCAAGCACTTCGCCGAGCATGACAGGTTCATGCCGATATTCTTGTGTCAAGATCCCACGCTCCATCCGTTACCCGTGCCTTGCCCTTACGAGAAGAAGAGGTCCAGCAGGGCCTCATCGTCATCGTCCTCATCGGCCGCGGCGCGATCCCAAACCTCAAGGTGGTCGTAGTTGCCCACAACCGTGACCTCGCGGTCGAGGTTCGCCTGCTTGCGGAGAGACTCGGAAAGACCGATACGACCGGCGCTGTCCACGTCCATCGACGTGGTGCGCTTGTTGATCGCCCTCATGAGCTTCTGGTCATTAATGTCACGCGGGTTAAAACCCTCGTGGCCCTCACGACCCGCGAAGAGTCCTTCGACCCACTTATCGAAGGCCTCGGCAGAGAACACGTACAGAGCATCGACATCCAGGGCTTTGAACACGCGAACGTGCTCTCCAAGCTCCTCGCGAAGGGGTGCAGGCAGGGACAGACGACCTTTTGCATCGAGATTGCGCTCGTATGCACCAGTCATTCCCATGTGCGCCCTCCCCTCGGTTACTCAGATGGCACGTACGCGGGGAACCCCCCCGCCTGTCGACGTCATTAATAATATGGGGAACCGCCCCATTTTTCAACACCTTTCCCCACCCCTTCCCCCCACTCCGCCCCACCACTCCACGCCTAATATGCTGTAAAACACCCCCGAGCATATGTTCGAAAACACAATATGTTGTGTTTACAGCAACGGCGGGATGCCACCTGTGGCACCCCGCC
>CABUKY010000189.1 GCA_902492185.1 uncultured Collinsella sp. | reverse complement strand
CCACTCGTCAAAGCCGTTCGTATGCTCGGCGACGAATTCCTTGTCGTAGAGGCCATCGTTGACCAAGCAGTTGGCAAAGGCGTTGAGGAACGCAACATTGCAACCGTTCTTGATCGGAAGGTAGAGATCGGCGATACGCGCAGTTTCGATATGGCGCGGGTCGGCGACGATGATCTTGCAACCCTTTTCTTTGGCTCGCACGATACGCCTTGCGACGATGGGGTGCGAATCGGCAGGGTTATAGCCGAAGAGGAAAATGCAGCCCGCATCCTCCATACCGGGGATGGAGCATGACATGCAACCTGAACCAACCGTGTCCATCAGACCGAGGACAGTAGGGCCGTGTCAAGTACGGGCGCAGTTGTCCACGCTGTGGGTGCCGATGCACGCACGCGTAAACTTCTGCATGACGTAGTTCGCCTCATTGCCGCCGCCTCGCGAAGAGCCAGTGGTCATGACAGCGTTAGGACCATATTCGTCAATTATGGCCTGCATCTTAGATGCGGTGAAATCCAGTGCCTCGTCCCAGCTTACGCGCTCAAGATCCGCGCCCTTAGTGCGGCGGATCATCGGGTGCAGTACGCGAGGAGTCAAGATCTTGGTGTCGTTGATGAAGTCGTAGCCGCTCATACCCTTAAGGCACAGCTCGCCCTGATTGGTGATGCCGTTGAGCGGTTCGGTACCCACGACCTGGCCGTTTTGGACCAGGAGGTTAAACTGGCAACCGGCGCCGCAGTACGGACAGATCACTTTATGCTTCTCCATGACACCCTCCTTCCTTTTTCTGCTACCGAATGCTCGGTACTTATTTGACAATCATTGGGCCTGTATGGCCACCCGCCTACGCCTCGTTTTCGATGGTGGCGCGGGCACGCTCGGCAGTCAGTTCTGCCAGGCGCTCCTCGTCCACCAGGGTGAGGCCCTTGGTCGGGCACGCCTCGGCACACGCCGGACCGCCGGGACGGTCCACGCACAGGTCGCACTTGAGCACGAAGCTCTTGGTCTGCGAACCCACGCGCACATCACCCATCAAGACGGGGACCTGCGTGGTCGCAACGCTCACGGCGCCAAAGGGGCATGCCATGACGCAGCTCTTGCAGCCGATGCAGTTGTCCTCATTGACGCCGATGCGATGGTTCTTTGGATCAAAGAACAAGGCGCCCGTAGGACAAGCCTTGGCGCACGGGGCATCCTCGCAGTGATGGCAAGCCACCGGTGCGGAGATCTCGTACGTACGCGTCACGCGCAGGCGCGGCGCGGCGATGTTGCCGGGAATATCGTGTGCCTCGATGCACGCCGCCATACAGGTTTGGCATCCAATGCAGCGTGAAGAATCAGCCACGACTCGTTTATTGCCCATGTTGTTCACTCCCTCCTGAATCCCATGCCGGAGAGACCCTGTCGACGTTGCTCCAAGCCGCCCGTGGCCTGGCATCGGCATATCGAATGCATGCGGCGAAACAGGCACTTCGATAGAATTCCTCCAACGATATACAGGTTAAATATACGCAGTTGCAGGTGGCAAACTTGAGCATAGGCCCTGCAATACGAGTGTATTGCAGGGGTTTTGGCAGGTTGGAATTATTCTCTAGAAGCTATAAAGGTGAGTGTATTACATGCGTACACCTCAGAGATTTTTACGCACTCTCATTTTGGATGTACTACGCTTGTATTCAAGTTTATGGTTATTTACTTGAGCGAAATAAAGTAATCGTTATAAGATGCTCAGGTATCGGCATATGCCGCATTTGACCGACTCTATTGCACGTTCATTAAGGGGGCCAGTGATGTCATCGACTCAAAAACGAGCCATCCTGCAGGTGCGCATTCGCGAGGAAGACAAGCAGCATGCCGAGCATCTCTACGACGCCATGGGCACATCGCTCGCCGAGGCCGTCCGTCTTTTTGTCGCGCAGAGCATTTTGATGCGCAAGCTTCCCTTTCAGCCGGTCGCCGTGCGCTCAAAGAACGGCACCGCCGCCTATGGATCGCTCAAAGCATATGGAGATCCCAATCGCCGCTCCGAGGAGCGCAATGCCTGGATTGAATACCTTGCCACAGAAAGTGACGATTCGATTTTGGGTCCCGAGGAAGTAGATATCCATGAGTAGCACCATCATCGACGAGACCGTCATCCTACGCTACCTGCTTGACGACGACGAGGTCCTGTCACCGCGCGCCGCCAAGGTCATCGCCACGCGCACCGCTCGCGTCTACCCCGAAATCATCACGCGCGTCGTGGTTACGCTGCGCGACGTCTATAAGGTTCCCCGCGTTGAAATTGCCGCGGCCTTGAAAAGGCTGCTCGATGACGTCATGGTCGACGAGCCCACCG
>CABUKY010000188.1 GCA_902492185.1 uncultured Collinsella sp. | reverse complement strand
TCTGAGCCACCACGTGGTCACCGGCCTGGGCAAGAGCCTGCAGGGTATAGGTGATGGCAGCAGCACCGGAGGCGACGGCGAGGCCAGCAACGCCACCCTCGAGCGCGGCGATACGATCCTCGAAGACGCCCTGGGTGGAGTTGGTCAGACGGCCGTAGATGTTTCCGGCGTCGGCAAGACCAAAGCGGTCGGCGGCGTGCTGGGAGTTGCGGAACACATAGCTCGTGGTCTGGTAGATAGGCACGGCACGGGAGTCGGATGCAGGATCGGCACTCTCCTGGCCAACGTGCAGCTGCAGGGTATCGAAACCAAAGGTGTGCTCGGGGTTGTTGATGAACTGGCTCATGATGATCTCCTTGATCGAACAAAAGTTAATAAATTAGAGAGAAGTAAGTCGCTGTCTCCTGATCACGCCGACGGGCGCAAACAGGAGCCCGGCATTCGTCTTAGTAAGCAATTCATATGCGGGCCTCCTTTCGCATCCCGGTTCCGTGGTTGGCTTAATTACCTACCGCCTTTGTGTGTTTTGAATAGTACGAGCATTGTTTCCCTCGGTCAATCACTTAAAAGCGCTAACCTGTTATCGGTTTTATAGATAACACTCGAAAGGATGGCGCCGATGACCCTCCAGCAGCTTCGTTTCCTGATCGCCGTAGCAGAGTCCGGCTCAATCAATGCCGCAGCCCAGCGCCTCTATACCGCTCAGTCCAACATCTCAAACGCCGTCAAAAGCCTGGAACAGGAGCTCCACCTGGAGATCTTTACGCGCTCCAGCCGCGGCGTCACGCTCACCAACGACGGCACCGAGCTTTTGGGCTATGCGCGCCAGGTCGTAGAGCAGGCCGACATGCTCGAGGCGCGCTACGAGGACGGCGGCACCCCGCAAGCCCGCCTCGCCATCTCCGCCCAGCACTACGCCTTTTCGGTCGAGGCCTTTGTCAACGTGGTCGAGCGCTGCCGCGACAGCAAGTTCGAGTTCATCATGCGCGAGACCACCACATCGCAGATCATCGATGACGTCCGCGCGTTTCGCAGCGACATCGGCATCCTCTATCTGGACGACTTTAACGTCCGCGTTCTGCAGAAGGCTTTTGCCGATGCGCGCGCAAGCTTCCATCCCCTCTTCGACGCGACGGTCCACGTCTTCGTTAGCGAGCGCCACCCGCTCGCACGCCGCCCTCAGCTGTCCCTTGCCGACCTTACACCCTATACGCGCTACAGCTTTGAGCAAGGCACCTCGAACTCCTTCTATTACGCCGAGGAACCTTTTAGCTATATCCCTTGCGACCGCAACATACGAATCTCGGACCGCGGAACACTTACTAACTTACTTATCACGTCGAACGGTTACACCCTGTCGACCGGTGTCCTCTCCAATGAAATGCAATGGGGTATGGCATCGATCCCGTTAGCAGACGCCCCAACGATGCACGTAGGCTATATCATGCACGACGAGCGCAAGCCCTCTCCCCTCTTGCAGCGATACCTCGACGAGCTCAACCGCATCATCCACGCCAACTAACTGTCGGAAGACGGGGTAGAAATCGTAGACTGCTAGCCCCCGGCGGGCATGGCGCTACAATGGTCACTCACACGAAACGTACCCAACGAAAGGAAGCCCGTGAAGGTCATCATCTATACCGACGGCTCGGCCCGATCAAATCCGGGACGCGGCGGCTACGGCGCCGTACTCAAATACACCAACCCCGCCGGCAAGACCTTCACCTCCGAGCTTTCACGCGGCTACGCCAAGACCACCAACAACCGCATGGAACTCATGGCGGTCATCGTGGCGCTCGAGGCACTTAACCGCCCCTGCGAGGTCGAGGTCCATTCCGATTCGCAGTACGTCGTCAACGCCTTTAACAAGCACTGGATCGACGGCTGGAAAAAGCGCGGATGGAAAACCGCCAACAAGCAGCCCGTCAAGAACCGCGACCTGTGGGAGCGCCTACTCACCGCCAAAAGTAAGCACAAGGTTGAGTTCATCTGGGTTAAGGGTCACGCCGGCCACGAGCTCAACGAGTGCTGCGATGAGCTCGCAACCACGGCGGCCGACGGCAGCAACCTCGATATCGACACCGGCTTTAACGAGAGCGACCTGTAATAGCGTTTTCGCGCAGCTTTATATCCCCACGCGCTACACTCATCCTGTA
The DNA here is from genome assembly GCA_902492185.1 of uncultured Collinsella sp. Taxonomy (GTDB): domain Bacteria; phylum Actinomycetota; class Coriobacteriia; order Coriobacteriales; family Coriobacteriaceae; genus Collinsella. Next base: position 226 of record CABUKY010000188.1, on the reverse strand, counting down.
GACCAAACAACGCAAGGGGGACGTATGCTGCGCATCGCAACCATCGGCACATCCATGATTACCGACGACTTTATCCAGGTCGTCAACGCCAACGACCAAGCCGCGTTTGTGGGCACGCTTTCACGCGACGCCAATCGCGGTACTGCCTTTACCGCCGAGCGCGGTGGTGAGCGAAACTTTACGTCACTCGATGAGCTTGCGGTAGCCGCCGACGTCGACGCCGTCT
>CABUKY010000187.1 GCA_902492185.1 uncultured Collinsella sp. | reverse complement strand
CGCGCTACCTTCGAGGCCCGGGGCTACACCGCATGGGACCCCACCAGCCCCGCCTTCATTAAGGACGATGTCCTGTGCATCCCCACGGCTTTCTGCTCCTACACGGGCGAGGCCCTGGACAAGAAGACCCCGCTGCTGCGCTCCATGACCGCGCTCTCGCGTGAGTCCAAGCGCGTTTTGGCGCTGTTTGGTAAGACCCCCAAGAAGGTCGTTCCTTCCGTGGGCGATGAGCAGGAGTACTTCCTGATCAAGAAAGACGCTTACCGCAAGCGCAGGGACCTGGTCATCACCGGCCGCACCCTCTTTGGCGCTGCCCCCTGCAAGGGCCAGGAGCTCGAGGAGCACTACTTTGGCGCTATCCGCCCTACCGTCTCGGCCTATATGAAGGACCTGGACGATGAACTGTGGGCGCTTGGCATTCCCGCCAAGACCAAGCACAACGAGGTCGCTCCTTGCCAGCATGAGCTCGCCCCTGTCTATGGCGAGGTCAACGAGGCCATCGACCAGAACCTGGTCATGATGGAGAAGATGAAGCTCATCGCCTCCCGTCACGACTTGGTCTGCCTGCTGCACGAGAAGCCCTTCGAGGGCATCAACGGTTCGGGCAAGCACAACAACTGGTCGCTTGGTACCGAGTCCGAGAACCTGCTCGATCCGGGCGACACCCCGCTCGACAACCTGCAGTTCATTGTCTTCCTCACCGCGGTGATCGAGGCCGTCGATAACTATCAGGAGCTCCTGCGTGCTTCCGTTGCCTCGGCCGGTAACGATCATCGTCTGGGCGCCAACGAGGCTCCTCCGGCGATTATGTCCATCTTCCTGGGCGACCAACTTACCGAGGTCGTCGAGAAGATTATCGATGGCAAGGCTTCCGTCCATGCCACGCGCGGCGTGCTCGACTTGGGCGCCGATACCCTGCCCAAGTTGATGCAGGACAACACCGACCGCAACCGCACCTCCCCGCTCGCCTTCACGGGCAACAAGTTCGAGTTCCGTGCCTGCGGCTCCGAGCAGAACGTCTCCGACTCCAACCTGGTGCTCGATGCCGCCGTGGCCAAGTCGCTCAAGTCCTTCGCCGATGCCCTTGAGGGTACGCCCGAGGATAAGTTCCAGGACGCCGCGCTCGAGTACTGCAAGAAGGTGCTGACCGATCACCAGCGCATCCTGTTCTCCGGCGACGGTTACTCCGACGAGTGGCCCATCGAGGCCGAGAAGCGAGGCCTTGCCAACAACAAGACCACGGCCGACGCCCTGCCCGCCTTTGTTTCCGATAAGGCTATCGCGCTCTTTGAGGAGACGGGCGTCCTGACCAAGGCCGAGGCCCAGTGCCGTTACGACTGCAAGCTCGAGAAGTACAACAAGCTCATGAACATCGAGGCTACCACGATGGTTCGCGAGGCGCGTCGTACCTATCGCCCGGTCATTACCGCCTACGCCACCAAGGTCGCTAAGGGCCTTGAGACTATTCGTGCCGCCGGTGCCGAGGCCGCCATGCAGTGCGAGCAGAACACGCTCAACAAGCTCTGCAACGGCATCACCGCCATCAACGACTCTATCAAGGCGCTCGACGCCGTGCATCAGAAGGCCGAGGCCCTCGATGGTCAGGAGCAGGCCAATGTGTACGCACACGAGGTCGTTCCCGCTATGGATACACTGCGCGCCGCCGTGGATGCCATGGAGGAGATCGTGGCCGCCGACTACTGGCCGGTCCCGACCTACGACGACATCCTGTTCTACGTGTAGAATGTAACTGACATATCGTCACGGTATTGAGCCGGGGTTCGCATCGTGCGGGCCCCGGTTTTTGTTTGCGAAGGACGCTTTGAAGCCCGTTTTGCCGCCGATTTGCCTAGGTATAAAGGGCTATGGGCAAAAAACGTCAAATATGAGTACTGTCACAAGTCCTGTAGCATTATCTTTTTGCAAAATATGCAGTGTTACACAACATATGTCCAAGTACTTAGCTGATAAACGCTTGCAATTCTTCCGCCGTAGGACCCCTGGCGTCTAAATCGCCTTCTGATGGCATGAAATCGCTGTTACTAAAATGGTAACAGTACTCATATTTGCTATTTTTTGCCCACGGGCCCTTGGACGACAGTGTGATTTAATGCCCTCGGGGTTCGAATCCCGGCGTTGGGGAAGAAAAAAGCCCGTCGCCGCGAGGGCAACGGGCTTCTCGATTTAAATGGTGCCCCCAGCGGGATGTCCGCGTGCGGCTGACGCCGCCCGCTTTCGCCGCGTCGCTTCGCTCCTTGCGTGCTGCGCTGGAAAACGCTTCGCGTTTCCTCAGCTCCGCACCCTGTCGGGTTCGAATCCCGGCATTTCGGTAGCAAAAAGCCCGCTACGGGGGTGCGGACAGAAAGTTGGACCGCGGGGCGGTCCGGACTGGAGGTTCGCATG
>CABUKY010000186.1 GCA_902492185.1 uncultured Collinsella sp. | reverse complement strand
CGTCTCCGTGCAAAAACGCCATGGCAGCCATGGCGAGCATGGCAATCATGGAGGTGCCGCCAGCAAGACCGTCAAGGCCATCGGTCAGGTTCACGGCATTAGAAAGACCGGCGATCATCAGCCAGCAAAAGACAATGTAGAGCCACGGGAACGAAAGGCCGCAGATGGTGGTCGAAAGCACGCCAAGGTCAATCGTCAGGCCGCCGGGAAAACGAATCTCGGGGGCGACGCCGCACCAGTTAACGGCAAGTACCGTAAAGGTGACACAGATAATGGTTAGGCCGATCATCTTGGCATGAGGCGTCAGACCGAGCGAGCGCCCATGCGTAACGGAGGTCAGGTCGTCGATCAGGCCCAGCACGCCGGTCGCCAGCGTGGCGAGCAGCACGAGCACGAGCTCGGTGGTGAGCTTGCCCATCAGCAGGCAGGTCAGCGAAATCGCAACAAGGATGATGACGCCGCCCATGGTCGGCGTACCCTGTTTAATCAAATGACGCTTGGGGCCGTCGGCTCGGACCTGTTGGCCGATACCCTCGACCTTCAGCAGCTTGATCCACCACGGCATGAGCAGCAGCGCAATGGCAGCGGCGATGCCAAGCCCCAAAAAAGCCTGATACGTTGGATACGAGGGATTGCCGAACATGGGCTAGCACACACCTTCCACAAAGCGGTCGAGCTCAACAAAGCGGGAACCCTTGACCAGTACAACATCATGTTTTTCAAGCGCGCCGCCCATGCGGTCGAGCACCTGCTGATAATCGGAGAACACCTGGATGCGGTCCTCGTCCATGCCCATCATGCGCGCGGCATCGGCCATAAGCTGGGCCAGCTCACCACCCACGCACGCCAGCATGTCGAGCTTCTTGGCGGCCGCATAGGCGCCCACGAGCTCATGCATGCGAGGAGCCTCATCGCCCATCTCGCCCATCTCGCCCAGGATCGCCATGCGAGACCCCGTGCACGAAAGCGAGCACAGTAGATCGAGGCCAGCAGCCATGGATTCGGCACTGGCGTTATAGGAATCGTCGATGACGCGGGCACCGCTCTTGGCGCGCTTGATCTCCTGGCGGTGACCGGTGATCGTGAGGCCCCTAAAGGCAGCATCGATCTGCTCGGGCGTCACGCCCAGGCGATAGGAAACCGCGGCGGCCTTAACGGCATTAGGAACGGACTGCACGCCGGGGATGGCAAGCATGGTATCGATCGTCTCACCCTGGCCAAAATCGAGCGTAAAGACCGGACGTCCCTCGTCATCAACACGAATGTCGCGGGCACGGACCTCATCATCGTCCGAGACGCCGGCCAGCATCACATCGATACCAGCAGGCTGGGCGAACGTATCGCGAATGAACGGCGTAAAGTCGTCCTCACCGCCCAAAACCAGCAGCGGCAAGAAGTCGCCGGCGGCGCACATACCCTGGACAATCTCGGCCTTAGCGCGGGCGATGTTCTCGCGGCTGCCCAAAATGCCGATGTGAGAGGTACCAATCTTGCTCACGATGGCAAGGTTGGGATTGGCGGACTGGGACAGGCGCTCAATCTCGTGGAAATGGTTCATGCCCATCTCGAGCACCAGGACCTCGGTATCGGCCGGAGCGGAAAGCACCGTGAGCGGCATGCCGATCAGGTTATTGAAATTGCCCTTGGTGGCCCAGACACGATAGCGCTTGGCGAGCACGGCGGCGAGCACGTCCTTGGTCGTCGTCTTGCCGATGGAACCGGTAATACCAACGACCAGGCAGCCAAGCTCCAGGCGATACGTGTGCGCCAAACGCAGCAGAAACTCCTCGGGATCATCGGTCAGCAGGATGGCGCACCCCTTGTCCTGCGCCAGCGAGACCAGCTCGGCCTCGGGCTCACGCGTCATCACGACGGCGCCGGCACCCGACTGGACGGCACGGGAAGCAAAATCATTGCCGTCGACGTTTTCACCGGGAAAGGCGACGAAAATCGTCCCTTCCTCGACCTGGCGCGAGTCGATAACGCACCCGCGGCATACCCGATCGGCTTCTCCCGTCACGGTTCGGGCCCCTGTTGCGGCCGCGAGGTTGTTGACGGCGATCTCTATCATTGCAGCTCCCCTGTAAACCTAATAATGCTATCGGCGTATTGTATCCCAGCGCCGCACATGCGTGGTGCAGGGCATGTGAACACCCTCATATGGGACAACAAACCACGCCCCAAAGATTGTAACCCCCTACTTCGTGTGCGGGATACCCAGCACGTCGAGCGCGTTGGCCATAATGGACTGGAACGGCACCGCAGCGGCATCTGAGCCGCTCGGCGTTCCGTCGAGCGTGATATAGCACAGCACCTTGGGCGATTGTGCCGGTGCAAAGCCCATAAAGGACGACATGTAGTTCTCCTTGAGGTAGCCGCCGTTCTCGTCGGCACGTTCGGCCGTACC
>CABUKY010000185.1 GCA_902492185.1 uncultured Collinsella sp. | reverse complement strand
GCAAACGGGCATCGCCCGCGAGCTTAATGGGATATCCCGCCAGCCGAGGTGGTCGAGTAGATATGTCTTCTCGCCCCCGTCGCTCATGCAGCGCGGGGGCTTTCTTTTTGGACATGCCCCCGTCACGTCCTTGTGGCGGACCGTGCCCGGAAAGAATTCGAGGAGGTGTAATTCATGCCCCAGCAGTACAAAATCGACAAGGTTGCAGAGATCGAGTCTCGTATCGCCGAGAACGCCGGTCTGTTCGTCGTCAACTACAACGGTCTGACGGTTAAGCAGGCTCAGGAGCTGCGTCATCAGCTTCGCGAGTGCGGCGCCGAGATGAAGGTCTACAAGAACAACCTGGTCAAGATCGCTCTCAAGAACCAGGAGCAGCCCGAGCTCGACGAGATCCTCGCCGGCCCCGTCGCTTATGTGTTCTACGAGTCCGAGCCGGTCGAGGCCGCTAAGGCCCTTAAGGACTTCTCTGCTAAGTCCAAGGGCGTCCTTGAGATCAAGGGCGGTATCTCCGACGGCAAGGCCGTTTCCGCTGATGATGTTAAGGCTATCGCCGAGCTGCCCACCAAGGATCAGCTTCTCGGCCAGATCGCCGGTCTCATCTCCGGTTTCGCTCGCGACATCGCTGTCTGCGTCAACGGCGTTTCCTCTGGTCTCGCTCGTTCGATCCAGCAGGTCTCCGAGCAGAAGGCAGCCTAGTCGCTGTTTTCATCCGCGGCGGCAACGCCGCACCCCTGGCGCATTCGCGCCGTGTTTTAACTGATCTCCGTGCACAGACACGGAAACCGAAAGGACTTAGAAATGGCTAAGCTTACCACCGATGAGATCATCGATGCTCTTAAGGAAATGACCCTTCTCGAGGCTTCCGAGCTCGTTAAGGCTATCGAGGACACCTTCGGCGTTTCCGCCGCTGCTCCTGCCGCCGTTGTCGCCGCTCCCGCTGCTGGCGCTGCTGAGGCCGAGGAGAAGACCGAGTTTGACGTCGTGCTCGAGGGCTTCGGCGACAACAAGATCCAGGTCATCAAGGCCGTCCGTGAGCTCACCAACCTTGGCCTGAAGGAGGCCAAGGAGGTCGTCGAGGGCGCTCCCAAGGCTGTTCTCGAGGGTGCCAAGAAGGAGGACGCCGAGGCTGCCAAGGAGAAGCTCGAGGCTGCTGGCGCTGCTGTCACCCTCAAGTAATCAGGCTTTCTCGCCAGATTTCTTTGCAGACGGGGTTCGCATTGCGAGCCCCGTCTTTTTTGTTATGACCACTCTATTTTGCTGGCTCGGCATGCAAATTGCTGTCGTTTGCGGTGCTTTGGGGTCGCTACCGTTGGGCGATAAAATTGCACCATTCAAGCAATAATTTGCGTTGACCTGCTGAAGAATGGCGCTTGCCTGCATTAACGTTAATTAACAGCGGTAAGATAATCCGGTATCGCAATTTGGTCTGCGGCCGGTGAGCCGCATGCACGGGCGCTATTTGCGCCTGCGAAAGGATCCCTGAATACTATGAAGGCAATCATCCCCGCTGCCGGTCTTGGCACGCGTTTTCTGCCTGGCACCAAGTGCACGCCTAAAGAGATGCTGCCGGTGCTCGACAAGCCGGTCATCCAGTACGTCGTTGAGGAAGCACTCGACCCCGAGGAGGTCGACGATGCCATTATCGTCACCTCTCCCGGCAAGCCTGAGCTGCTGAGCTATTTCCAGCCCGATCGCTCGCTCGAGAACCTGCTTCGCGAGCGCGGCAAGGATGCTTATGCCGACGCCGTCGCCCATGCGGGTGGTATGCCGGTCGACTTCCGTTATCAGTACGAGCCCAAGGGCCTTGGTCACGCCATCCGCTCTGCCGCCGACGCTGTGGCAGGGGAGAACTTCCTGGTTCTTCTGGGCGATTACGTTGTGCCCAACCGTGACATCTGCGACAAGATGCTTGCCGTCTCTAAGGAGCATGGTGGCGCTTCTGTTATCGCCGTTGCCGCGTGCGCTCCCGAGGAGGTCAGCCGCTACGGCGTTATCGCCGGCGATCGCGTGGGCTCTCTCGAGGGCTTCGAGAATGCTGCCGATGCCGAGCCGGGCGCTGTCTGGCGCATCGGCGGTCTGGTCGAGAAGCCCGCTCCCGAGGCGGCTCCGTCCAACCTGTACATCGTCGGTCGCTACCTGCTGAGCCCGCTGGTCATGGACCTGCTGGCCGACCAGCAGGCCGGTAAGGGCGGCGAGATCCAGCTGACCGACGCTATGGCCCGTTCGCTCGATCGCGAGGCCATGTACGCTGTCGTCATCGACCCGCTGTCGGGCTACGACACCGGTACCCCGTCTGGCTGGATGGCCACCAACGCTCTTATGGCTGCAAGCGATCCTCGCTTTGCAAGCGCCTTCTGGGACGCCATCGACGAGCGCGGCGGCTTGATGCGCAAGTAAGCCTTCGGGCACCGACATTTACGGGCGCGGACCTT
>CABUKY010000184.1 GCA_902492185.1 uncultured Collinsella sp. | reverse complement strand
TTCGCGAACTTCTCAAAACAAAGCAGGCATCCCGGCCCTCGTCCGTTAACTCTTCCGCTGGGCGAGCCATAGACGCCGCGCACCGATAGGGTAAGGCAGTGGCTTGAAATTGGTGCTATATTCAGCTTGAGTTGTTTAATGCTAGTACGGGAGGCTGATATGGGGCTGTTCAAGAAGAAAAACCCGCAGGATGCCTTTGATCCCGATGTGTTTACCATCACGGATACGATTTTGGACCCGCCGCGGTTTACATTTTTGCCGGCTATCTACCAGGATGCCACGCGTCGCAAGTGGGCCGTGCATCAGCGTGGTGCAGAGCCTAAGATTTTTGACTATGCGGACGTGTTGCAGTGCGAGATTGTCGAGACCGGAAATCCCGAGGATGTGCCGGAGGTTAGCAAGCGCGAACTAGCTCAGCAGATTTTGATTAATCCAGTTCAGGCTGCCAAATACAACGCTGCCAAGCGTAATATGTGCCTTGGTATGGGTGTCATCGTTGCCGTGCAAACCGGCGAGGATGAGATTTCGAAGCTTGAGATTCCGGTGACCGCGGGCGAAGTCAAGCGAGACTCCGGCCTATATCGATCGTATCGGAACGTTGCGGAGCAGATCAAAGAAGCCTTCGACGCCATGGGGCGTCCGGAGCAATGATGCCCGCAGCATCAAGCGGTTGAGGAGCCTTGCCCATGTCGAGTGAACCATATGCGATTCCGCCCAAAGATCGCGCCTTTGAGGGCATTCTTTGGTATATCAAACATTATGACCTGCAGGGTGGTGACCGGCTGCCCGCCGAGCGTGTGCTCTGTGAAGAGCTGGGCGTGTCGCGCACGGCGTTGCGCGCTGCGATCACGCGTCTTATTTCGTGCGGAACTTTGGAAAGCCGCCGCGGTTCGGGCACCTATGTGTGTCCTCCCAAACCGCTGAATATCTTTCAGGAAACATGGAACTATACGCAGGCGGTGGAGAGGGTTGGCTCAAAGTCGACCGCACGCCTGGTTTGGTCCAAGGTCGTGTACGCCGATATCGATCTGGCCCAAAAAGCCCAGATCGACCTGGGCATGCCGCTCTTCTGCATTCGGCGCGTGCGCGTGGTTAATGGTTCCCCGGCGTCGATTGAGACGGCTCACGTCAATCTGTCTTTGTGCCCCTCGCTTCCCGATCACGATTTTGAGCAGGAAAGCCTCTACGACGTTTTGCTCAAAGAGGGGAATGTCCATGTGGCGCACGGCAAGGAGCATATTTCCATCAGCCGTCTGAACGCCGACGAGGCCAAGTTGCTGGGTGCTCAGGAGGGCACGCCGGTGTTTTACAAGGCTTCGCACGAGCGTGACGAGAACGATGGCTTTGTCGAGTATTGCAAGTCCGTGATTCTGCCGACCAAGTATCGTTTTGCCGATAACGGCGAGGCAGACGGCGTTGCGACGAAGGTGGGTGTCGAATGGCTGATGCAGTAGAAGACTTGCCGGTTTACAAACAAATTCGCCGCTGCATTGCGGAGCGAATCGAGCGCGGCGACTACCCGACGGGCTCGATGATTCCGTCCGAAAACGAGCTGGCCGAGGAGTTTGGCACGACACGCCTGACAATCCGAAGCGCCATGGACGAGCTGGTCAAAAGTGGCCAGATTCGTCGCGTGCAGGGCAAAGGCGCCTTTGTGGGACACAAGTGGTTTGACGAGCACGAACGCAAGGGCGGCTTCCGCCAGTCGGTTTTGGCATCGGGCGCGACGCCGTCGGTGCGCATCCTGGCGCGCTCCAAACGCTACGCCGGCCCGTATTATGCCGACTTGTTTGGCATCGCCGAGGACGATCTGCTTTACTCGGTGCGCCGCCTCAACTGCATCGATGGTGAGCCCGTATCGATCGAGATGACACTGATTCCGTGCCTGCTGTTTCCGGGCATCGAAGACGTGGACATTTCGGTCTTCAGCCTGTTCGAGACCTACGATATGTTGGGACGCAAGCCAGATCAGTCGGTAGAGAAACTCGATATCGAGGCGCTGGGCGCACGCGATGCGAGTTTGCTCAATCTTGAGCCGGGCGATCTGGCGCTCGTGCTGGAAGGCCTGACCTATGACTCGAGTGGGCAGGCAATCGAGCATGCCAAGTCTTTTACCCGCGGCGACGCCGGCGGATATACCTACAACTATTAGCGTCTAGAGCTTCCCTGCGCATGGCGGGGGCGCTCGTTTTTACGGATATATGTCGCTTGACCGATGAGCGGCAAAAACTGACCGTCTACCGAGAGGGGAGGATGAAATCATAAAATCGGTATTAAAAACGGCTAACCTGTAATCGTTCACTGGTATTAAGAACCTTTGAATTGTTGAGCTTGGGGCCAAGATGTCCACAAGGTTAAGCGGTGCGACGGGGCGGCAAGCCCGTTCATTCCGTGCGACAATTCAAACTGCTCGTGAAAGGAGCGGGAATGAAGGAGACCGAGAAGATCGAGATCATGCACTTCGACCAGG
>CABUKY010000183.1 GCA_902492185.1 uncultured Collinsella sp. | reverse complement strand
CGACACGCATAAAAAGCCTCCCATTTCTCATGTCCAAGAAATGGGAGGCAGTTCACTCGCACGCGCTGCAGGGTCTTTTTGCATGTCATGTTTAGTTGTGGCCAACGCCTTAGAGAGCGGCAACGACCTCGATCTCGACCAGACCGCCAGCCGGAAGGGCGGCAACCTGGAAGGCGCTGCGCGCGGGGAACGGGGCCTCAAACTTGGAGGCGTAGATCTCGTTCACGGCGGCGAAGTCGGCGATGTCGGCCAGGTAGACCGTGGTCTTGACGACATCGGCAAAGGTAGCGCCGGCAGCGGTCAGCAGGGCCTCGACGTTGGCGAGGGACTGCTTGGCCTGGGCCTCGACGCCCTCGGGCATCTTGCCGGTCGCGGGATCGATGCCCAGCTGGCCGGACAGGAACACCATGTTGCCGGCCTGGATACCGGGGGAATACGGGCCAATGGCTGCGGGTGCGTTATCGGAAGACACGACGGTCTTGCTCATGTTTTTCTCCTTACGATCAATTGAGAGAGCGTGAGCGCGGTGTTCACACCGGGAGGCACAGTTCGGTCTGAACACCGCGCTTGATTTGGATAGTACTCAAGGTTTCTGTTTGATGCAAGAATATTATCAGCTTGCGAGAATATTTTATCGCCCAACGGTTTCCCCGAACCGCTGAACGGTTCTCATGTGGAGCAGCCAGTCCAAGCTGCTGAAGACTTTGTCCTGCTTAGGCTGCGGGCGTCGCCCACCGCAGCGACGCCACTATACTTTTGAATATCTGAGCATTTTGAAAGGCAGGATATGACCGCAACCGCCAGCCGAACCACTAACCGCAGGCCCGAGCTTTTGGCCCCCGCCGGAGGCCCGGAGCCCTTTGCCGCCGCGCTCGCCGCCGGGGCAGACGCCATCTACTGCGGCATGGGCAGCTTCAACGCCCGCCGCAAGGCAACCAACTTTACCGACGAGGCCTTTGAGCAAGCCTGCCGCGCCGCGCATCTAGCCGGGTCGCGCGTCTACGTCACGGTCAACATCGTCATCAAGCAGTCCGAGATGGGCGATGCACTGCAGCTCATTCATCGCTGCTCCACGCTGGGCGCCGATGCCTTCATTATCCAGGACTGGGGTCTGTTCTTTGAGGCCAAGCGCACCATGCCCGGCATCGAGACACATATCTCGACCCAGGCGAACATCCACGACGACCGCGGAACCCTTTGGTGCCGTGAGCAGGGCGCCGACCGCGTGACTCTCTCGCGCGAGCTCTCCATCGACGAAATCGCCGCCATTCACGACGCCGCGCCCGATGTGGACCTTGAGGTCTTTAGCCACGGTGCCATCTGCTTTTGTTACTCGGGCCTGTGCCTGCTCTCGAGCTTTGCCATGGCGGGCCGCTCGGCCAACCGCGGCATGTGCGCCCAGCCCTGCCGCCTGCCCTACGAGCTGATCGACGAGAACGGCCGCTCGCTCTCCCCTGCCGGTCGCGAGCGTGCGCTATGCCCGCGCGACACCAACACTTCGCAGCTTGTTCGCCGTCTGTATGACGCCGGCGCCGCATCGCTCAAGCTCGAGGGCCGCATGAAGGCCCCTGATTACGTGTACTCCATCGTCGACGTGTATCGTCATCAGATTGATGACATGCTGGCCGATGTTTCGACCTCCAAGGATGAGGATGCAGCCCGTCAGCGACAGCTCAAGCGCTGCTTTAACCGCGACTTTACGCACGCCTACCAAGACGGTACCTCGGGTGACGAGATGATGAGCTACGAGCGCTCCAACAACCGCGGCCAGATCGTGGGCACGGTGCTGGGCAGCCGCCCGGCCAACCGCGATGTGCGCGGCCTCAAGCCCGACGACCGCCGTCGGCGCGCCGCCATCGCCCGCATTGAGTTGTTTGAGCCCGTGGGCAAGGGCGACCTGCTGGAGCTTCGCCACGATAACGAGTTTGACCAGTTCCTGACCACCATTGCCGCCGATGATGCCGCCGCCGGTGACATCATCGAGTGCCGCGTGCCTCGCAGCATGCCCGAGGGCTGCCGCGTGCGCGTGATTCGCAGTCAGCGTGCCATCGACGCCGCCGGCGCCGCGCTCAAGCGCGATGTGCTGCGCCGCCGAGCTGTTGATGTGTCCGTCGTGGCGCGCCTGGGCGAGCCGTTTACCGTCACACTCACCTGCTGTGACAACCCCGCGCTCGCCGCCACCGCCACAGGCTTCACCGTCGAGGCCGCCAAGACTCGCGCCGTCGAGGCGGCAGACCTGGTTGAGCATGTGGGCCGTATGGGTTCCTCGCCCTTTGAGGCTGCGAGCTTTGACGTTTCGCTCGACGCCGGCTGCGGCATGGGCTTCTCCGCCGTGCACAAGGTGCGCGCCGCCGCCTGTAAAGCATTGGAGGAGACCATTCTGGCGCCGTACGAGGAGCGCGCGAAAACGCTCGAGATTCCGTTGCTCGACAAATGTACGCGCGCCATGCCCGAGCATTACCGCGATGAGCCGCAG
>CABUKY010000182.1 GCA_902492185.1 uncultured Collinsella sp. | reverse complement strand
TTGGGGACATGGAGCGCAAGCTCGCCCAAAACCGCATCCATGCCGCCGTGTTCTGCTCGCCGCACAATCCCTGCGGCCGTGTATGGGAGCGTGACGAGATCGAGCGCGCCATGGACATCTATCGTCAGCACGATTGCGTGGTGATCTCGGACGAGATTTGGTCCGATATCATCCTGCCGGGGCACAAGCACATCCCGACGCAGTCGGTGAGCGAGGATGCCCGCATGCGCACGGTTGCCCTCTACGCACCCAGCAAGACGTTCAACCTGGCGGGTCTGGTCGGCAGCTACCACATCATCTATAACGAGACGCTGCGCGACCGCATGTGCGCTGTGTCCAACAAGACCCACTACAACGAGATGAATGTCCTCTCCATGCATGCGCTTATCGGTGCCTACCAGCCGCAGGGCTACGAGTGGGTGGACGAGCTCAACCAGGTGCTTGCCGGCAATATCGAGTACTTCTGCGATTACGTGGACGAGCATTTTGAGGGCGTGTCCTATTCACGTCCGCAGGGCACGTACATGGTGTTTCTGGACTGCTCCGAGTGGTGTCGCGAGCATGGCCGCGATATTCAGTGGCTGCTCGATGGGGGGGGCGCGCGTGGGCGTGGGGTATCAGGACGGCCGTCCGTTCCACGGGCCCTGCCACATTCGCGTGAATCTGGCGCTGCCACTTTCGCGCGTGAGGGAAGCGTGCGACCGCCTGGACCGCTACGTTTTTAATGCACGGTAAGTGTGCGCTGCATGCGGGGCCTTCTGCCAAGTCGGCTGGAAGGCCCCGCATGGTAAATAAACGTCTGTAACCATTGGGCACTCGTGTGGTTTCGTTTGCTATTATTTTTTAACCATTTCAGTCTGTAAGCAGGATTGTCTGGAGCTCGATGAAAAGACCTCGCCGCTCGGTTGCCATATCGTTGTTTGTTGCGCTTGCGGTAGCGTGTGCCTTTGTCGTAGCGATAGCCGGCTGTTCCGGGTCGAATGACGGAGCGTCGACGTCTGCATTAGAAGAACTGGACGCCTCGCAAGTCAAAGGCGACGACCTTAAGACGCTCAACGTCGGAAGCGACCTCTATCCACCGTTTGTGTATACCGACGAGTACGGCGATATCGTTGGCCTGGATGTCGAGATATTGACCGAGGCTTTGGCCCGCATTGGTTACAAGCCAAAGTACCAGCTGATCGATTGGGAAAAGAAGAACGAGCTACTGGCGAGCGGCGAGCTCGATTGCGTCATGGGCAGCTTTAGCATGACGGGTCGCGAAAACGAGTATCGTTGGGCCGGCCCGTACCTTGCGAGCCGCCAGGTGGTCGCGGTCGATCCCCAGAGCGATATCTACACGCTTGCCGATCTTGAGGATAAGGTCGTGGCGGTCCAGTCCACCACCAAGCCCGAGGACATTTTGCTCAATCATACAAATGAAAACGTTCCGCAGATCAAAGAGCTCTACTGCTTTTCGGACCGCTCATACCTGAACCCGGCGCTCGTCGAAGGTCTGGTCGACGCCATCGCCGCGCATGAGTCCTCGCTGCTCACCTACGAAAAAGACTATGGTGTGACGTATCGCATTTTGGATGAGCCGCTGCTAGAGGTTGGTTTGGGCACCGCTTTCGATATCAATGATACGCGCGGCATCGACGTTAAACTCACCCGTGCCTACCAAGAAATGCTTGCCGATGGCACCATGGAACGTCTGGTGTCAAAGTACTTTGATGACCCTTCGCCATTTTTGAATATGGAGGGCCTGTCATGATCGATGCGCTCGACCACGCCGTAGAGGAGCGGGGCAATCGTTCGACAGGGGCATGGCTCCTTGTCGCCCTGCTGGGGATAGCGCTCTCGGTTGCTGCCTGCATGATGAGCTACGGCTACACGGCAGCTCAGGCCGAGCAGCGCTTTGCCGACGTTGTCGATTACGTGGCGACGCAGAGCCTTTCCTACGATGCATTCAATAGCGCCTATACGACCAAAAACCTGATTCGCGTTATGGAGATCGCCGGAGAGACAGCGCGCGATATGGAGCGCGACGGTTCGGTGGATAACGCCATGCTGGAGCAATATGCCGACCAGTTCAACGTGAGCGCACTGATCGTGACGGACGCATCGGGCAATTTGGTGTCCGAGTCCTCGACGGATGGCGTGGGCTATGAGTCACTCGCTACGTATCTCAAGGAAGCACCCGTGCTGGAGGTGGCAGCCCATCCGCTTAAGTCCTATACCGCCCGCATTACGCTTTCGGATGATTCGGTTGCAGACATTGGTTGCGTGACCCGGCAAGATGGCGAGGGCATCGTTATCGCGGTCAGGCATCAGAGCGCGAAGGCAGTTGCAAGCAATACGCTCAAACTGCAGAGCTTGCTCGGTGGTTATGAGACCATCGACAGTGGCAATATCGTAATCGAAAGCGATGGCAAAGTCGTTGCGACCAATGCCGTTGAACCCACCATATTGGGCGTATTCAATCTGCCTGCAACGGATGTCTTTATTGTCGACGGTATTAAGGATCGATGCCTGCCCGGCAAAGTCCGACTGGTCAACGCCAGCGGCGAGTGG
>CABUKY010000181.1 GCA_902492185.1 uncultured Collinsella sp. | reverse complement strand
CTCTATTTCTTTGGCGAGGATTGCGTCGAGGACGGCGTCGCTGATCTGGTCAGCGATCTTATCGGGATGACCTTCGGTCACCGACTCCGACGTAAATACGAAGGACCCGTGTTGGGGTGGGATGGAACGAAGTTCTTCTGACATGATTGTCCTTTCAAAAACGTGTCCCGGCGACCGTTACCATTCCGCCAGGCTCTCTATGCAAAGGCACATCATAGCGCGTAAATCAAACATTCACACCCTTTCCGCACCTACTCATTGGGGACAGACATTAAATGAGCAGCCTTAAACTAAGAACGTCTCCAACGACTGGTCATTTAAGTCTGTCCCCAATGAGTAGGTCGGTGCCCTTTGTGCGGAGGTTGCTTTGATGTTTTATACTGGTGCGGTTAGACATCCATCCTGCAATCGAGGAGATTTCCATGGCATCAGACGTTCGCGTCCGCTTTGCACCCTCACCGACGGGCAAGCTGCACATCGGCGGCGCCCGCACCGCTATCTATAACTGGGCTTTCGCCCGCGCAAACGGCGGCACGTTCATCCTGCGCATCGACGACACCGATCCCACCCGCTCCACCGACGAAAACACGCAGATCATCCTGCGCGCCATGCGTTGGCTGGGCCTGGACTGGGACGAGGGTCCCGAGGTGGGCGGCGATTTTGGCCCCTACGCCCAGACCGAGCGCCTGGACCTGTACAAGCAGGCCGCCCAGAAGCTATGGGACGAGGGCAAGGCCTATCCCTGCTTCTGCACCAAGGAGCAGCTCGACGCCGACCGCAAGGCCGCGCAGGAGCGCAAGGACCCCTTCCAGGGCTATCAGCGCCGTTGCCGCGATCTTGATCCCGAGGAGGCCCGCCGTCGCATCGAGGCCGGCGAGTCCTACGTCCTGCGCATCAAGGTGCCCGAGGACCGCGGCGACGTCGTCATCCACGACGCCGTCCACGGCGAGGTGACCTTCGACGCCAAGGAGCTCGACGACTTTGTTATCTTCCGCTCCGATGGCACGCCCACGTACAACTTCGCGACCGTCGTGGACGACGCCATGATGAAGATCACCCACGTCATCCGCGGCGACGACCACCTGTCCAACACCCCGCGCCAGGTCATGGTCTACGAGGCCCTCGGCGCTCCCGTGCCCACGTTCGCCCACATCTCCATGATCCTGGGTGCCGACGGCAAGAAGCTCTCCAAGCGCCACGGCGCCACCTCGGTGGAGGAGTACCGCGACGCCGGCTACCTGTCCGACGCCTTCGTCAACTACCTGGCGCTGCTCGGCTGGTCGCTCGATGGCGAGACCACGATTATCCCGCGCGATATCCTGGCCAGTAAGTTCTCACTCGACCGCATCTCCAAGAACCCGGCGACCTTCGACCCCAAGAAGCTCGACTGGGTCAACGCCGAGTACATCAATGGCATGTCCGATGCTCAGTTTGCCGACGAGATCATGGTCCCAGAGCTGCACGAGGCGGGTCTCATCGAGGGTAATGTCGAGTACGGCGAGGATTGGATCGACGCGCTTGCCGCCATTGTCAAGCCGCGCACCAAGATGCCGGCCGACGCCGTGACCGTCGCCGCTCCCATCTTCGCTACGGCCGAGACGCTCGAGTATGACGAGAAGTCCGTCAACAAGGGCCTGGCCAAGGAGGGCATGGGTGCCATTCTGGATGCCGCCAAGGCCGCGCTTGAGGGTGTTACCGAGTGGACGGCCGCCAACATCGATGCCGCGCTTGAGCCGCTCCCCGAGCAGATGGACCTCAAGAAGCGCGTGGTGTTCCAGGCCGTGCGCGTCGCCGTCTGCGGCAACATGGTGAGCCCTCCGCTGGGCGAGACCATGGCGCTCGTCGGTCGTGACGACTGCCTGGCGCGCATTGACCGCGCCCGCACGATGGCGCTGTAATCGCTGCGCAAACGTATGTATCCGAGCCCCGTTCACTCAGAGCGGGGCTCTTGTTTCTGTAGACGTATGGGTTAGGAGGTGCTGGGACTATGGCCGAGCAACTGTCGCTGTTTGGTTCACCGGAACCGGAGGAAGCTCCGAAGTCCGCGGCTCCTGCCGCCGCCCCGGCGCAGCCCGAGCCCGCACCCGAACCCGTCGCCGCCTATGCGAGCGTAATCCTCGACATCCCGACGCGTGCACTGTCCGAGCCGTTTGCTTACGGCATCCCGCAACCCCTCGCCAGCGAGGCCCAGATCGGCTCCACCGTCCTAGTTCATTTTGGCAACCGTGCGGCCGCGGGCTACATCGTCGACATCGCGCCTGAGCTGGGCGACCTGCAAGGCAACAACGCCTTCGATCCTGCGCGCATCAAGCCCGTCGAGGCGATTCTCAGCAAACCGCTCTTTAGTGCCGAGGCCGCCCGCATCGCGCGTTGGATGAGCCGCGAATATGTCGCAACCCTTTCCGAGTGCCTGCGCCTGTTCTTGCCCCCGGGTGGAAGCCCGCGCGTGGTCAAGGGCGATGATGGCGTGCGGACCGTTGAGCGCCCCGCCGTTAAACCCATCCAAAACCGCTGGGTCATGCTTACGCCCGAGGGCTTCGACTATACGCCGCCCA
>CABUKY010000180.1 GCA_902492185.1 uncultured Collinsella sp. | reverse complement strand
GCTGGAATCGGGCGAGCTTGACGTGCTCTTTGGCACCCATGCGGTGCTTTCGGATAACGTTGCGTTCAAGCATCTGTCGCTTGTTGTCATCGACGAGCAGCACCGCTTTGGCGTTGGCCAGCGCAACGCCCTACGCGCGAAGGGCCCCGGTGCCGATTTGCTCGTTATGACCGCAACGCCCATCCCGCGTACGCTGGCGCTTTCGGTCTACGGCGATCTGGACACGAGTATCATCTGCCATCGGCCAGTCCCTGGCGCTGGCGTGACGACGCGTGTTCTCACCGAGTCGAGCCGCGACCTCGCCTATGGCGCCATCCGCGAGGCGCACGAAAAGGGTCAGCAGGCCTACGTGATTTGCCCGCTTGTGGAGCCGAGCGACTCGGCCGATGAACTGGAAGACGTGCCCGGTATTGCCCGCGACGATGAGGGCCGCGCAACCGTCCCCGTGCCGCTGCACGATACGGCAACCGAGCTCGACCGCCTGCGCCTGGCGTTGCCGGGGCTTGCCATCGAGCGCCTTCACGGCCGCATGCCAGCGGGGGAGAAGGACCAGGTTATCGATGCCTTTAAGCGTGGCGAGATTGACGTGCTCGTCTCGACTACGGTGGTCGAGGTGGGCGTCGACGTGCCTAACGCCACCGTCATGGTCATCGAGAATGGCGAGCGCTTTGGTTTGGCTGCCCTGCACCAGCTGCGCGGTCGCGTGGGCCGTGGCAGCGTGTCGGGCACGTGCCTGGTCATGACGCACTCCAAGGGCAACGGCAGCGCGTCGGCAGCGCAAGACCGTCTCCAGTCGCTCGAAAAGACCTCGGACGGCTTTACGCTCGCCCAGATGGACCTGCGCCTGCGCCATGAAGGCGAAATCCTGGGCTACCGTCAGCATGGCGGCGTGACCCTGCGCTTTGTGGACCTGGACGCCGATGAGGACCTTATCGAATGGGCCCATTTGGACGCGGTCGAGCTCTTGCGGTATGCTTGCAACCTTGACTCTGTGGCGACGCGTCCCTTGCGCGACGCGGTCGCCATGCGATATCGATACATTTTTAAGGAGGTCAGCGGAGGATGAGAATCATCGGCGGCGAATGGCGCGGTCGTAAGATCGAGGAGCCCCGTGGTCGCGATGTCACCCGCCCCACGACCGATCGCGTGCGCGAGGCATGCGCATCTATGGTCATGTCGGCATTCGACTTCGATCTGGACGAGGTCCGCGTGCTGGACGCCTTTGGCGGCTCCGGTGCCTTAGGGTTAGAGATGCTCTCTCGTGGGGCCCGCTCGCTCACGACGTTTGAGATCGATCGCGACGCCGCGCGGCTCATTACCAAGAACATCGAGTCGCTCTGCCGTGACCGTGTGCGTTGGCGCGTGGTCACGGGCGACATGCTGACGAGTGCCTCACGCGGTCGTGTACCGGGCGGCCCCTTTGATCTGGTCCTGCTCGACCCGCCCTATGCTTTTGGTGCCGAGCCGGTCGAGGAACTGCTGCAGAATCTTGCCCAGCAGGGTCTGCTTGCAGCTGGCGCTTATGCCCTATTTGAGCATGCCGCCGCCGATGCGGGCGCGCATCCGGCAGACTTTGAGACTGTACGTGAGAAGCGCTACGGCATTACCTCGGTCGACCTGCTTCGTTGGGTCGGCGATGACGATGGTGAGGGCGATAGCGCCGGCACCGATGCTGACAACAACGATGCCACGACGTTTCAGGAGGATGCTCATGAGTGACACCATCAATCGCGTGATCGTCCCTGGCACCTTCGATCCCATCACGTTTGGCCATATCGATGTGATCCGCCGCGCCCGCCGCATCTTTCCCAGCGTGATCGTCGCTGTTGCCGAGTCGCAGGGTAAAAACGGTGTGGGCACCACGTTTACGCTCGATGAGCGCGTGGCGCTGGCCCGCGAGGCGCTCGGTGATATCGACGGCGTTGAGGTCCTGCCCTTTACCGGTCTCTTGGTCGACTTCGCTCGCGAGCAGGGGGCGGGAGCCGTGGTCAAGGGCCTGCGCGCCATGACCGACTTTGAGTACGAGCTGCAGCAGGCCGACCTCAACTATCGCTTGGATAACGAGCTGGAGTCCATCTTTGTCATGAGCGCGCCGCAGTACGGCTATATCTCGAGCTCGGTTGTTCGCCAGATCGCCTCGCTCGGTAGCGACGTATCGACGTTTGTCCCGCCCAACGTGGTCGAAGCGCTCAAACATCGCTTTTCGTGACGTTTCTTATTGCCTGGTGGCATGTGGTAAACTAGCACGATGATATGTTACCTATGAAAGGAGACCGGATGCCGGGCGAGAATTTTCCTGGCGATAGGATCGTCAGCTTGGTCGATGAGCTCGAAGGGCTGATCGAGGAAGCCAAGCCGCCTTTCGGCAAGAACGCTCAGTTCAAGGTCATCGACGCCGACGTGTTCTTCAACATCCTCGACGAGATCCGCATGAGCTATCCCGAGGAGTGGCAGAAGTCCCGCCGTATCCTTAAGGAGCGCGAGGAGCTCATGGCTTCCGCCGCCGCTCAGGCCGATTCCATCATCGCTGACGCTCAGCAGCAGGCCCTCACCATTGCCGGTGAGCAGGAGATCG
>CABUKY010000179.1 GCA_902492185.1 uncultured Collinsella sp. | reverse complement strand
GGTGTGGCTTGACGGCGGCCCGGGGCTGAGCTGTTCGGTTCCCGCCGCCCGTGTTGAGGGCCACACCATCACCACGCTCGAGGGCCTCAAGGCCGAGTCCGAGGCATTGGCCCGTGCGATGGCTGCCGAAGGCGCCGAGCAGTGTGGCTTTTGCGCCCCCGGCCTCATCATGAACGTGCTGGCGCTTGCCCGCGCCGCCAAGGAGGACCCGAGCCTCGTCGCCACGCGCGAGGAGCTCTCGCGCCAGCTGGCCGGCAACCTCTGCCGCTGCAGCGGCTACGAGAGCCAGCTGCGCGCCATCGTGCGCTTCCTCAACGAGTCCGGCGTGCAGGTGGGCTTTGAGATGCCCGAGCTGCCGGTCAACGACACCAGCTGCGACGGTGTCTCGTACAAGCAGATTACCCACAAGCAGCCCAAGAAGGACTCGAAGGCCCTGCTCGAGGGTCGTCCCGTCTACACGGGCGACCTGGTGCCCGCCGGCGCGCTCATCGTCAAACTCAAGCGCAGCCCCTATGCCCGCGCCAAGATTCGCTCCATCGATACGTCGCGCGCCCTGAAGGTGCCCGGCGTGGTGGGCGTCTACACCTACGAGGACGTGCCCAAGCGCCGCTTTACCATCGCCGGTCAGAGTTATCCGCAGCCGAGTCCCTACGACCGCCTGATCCTCGAGAACCTGGTGCGTTATCAAAACGAGGAGGTGGCGATCGTCGCCGCCGAGACCGAGGAGGCCGCCGACAAGGCACTCAAGCTCATCAAGATCGATTACGAGGTGCTCGAGCCCCTGCTCGACTTTACCCAGGCACTCGATAACGACATCGTGGTCCACCCCGAGGGCGACGTGACCTTTATGTTCCCGCAAGGCGGCGACGTTGCTCGCAACCTGGTGTGCAGCGGTACCAGCGATTTTGGCGATCTGGACGAGGCGTTCGCCCAGAGCGACATCGTCTTTGAGCGCACCTACACCAGCCAGGCCACGCAGACCGCGCCCATGGAAACTTTCCGCGCCTTCGCGACGACCGACGCGTTCGGCCGCATTTCGGTGACCACCTCGACGCAGGTGCCCTTCCACGTGCGCCGCATGGTCGCGCAGTCGCTCGACATCCCACAGTCGCAGGTGCAGGTCATTAAGCCGCGCATCGGCGGCGGCTTTGGCTCCAAGCAGACGGGCTGCTGCGAGATCTTCGTGGCGTTCGTCACCCAGCAGACCGGCCGTCCGAGCTACTGCTGCTACACCCGCGAGGAGACCATCACCGCGGGCAACTCGCGTCACCAGATGCAGATGACCGTTAAGCTGGGCGCCATGAACGACGGCACCATCACGGCCATCGACCTGCACACGCTGTCCAACGCCGGCGCGTACGGCGAGCATGCCACCACGACGATCGGCCTTTCGGGCCACAAGAGCCTGCCCATCTACAACCATGTGAAGGCGAGCCGCTTTAGGTGGGACGCCGTCTACACCAACACCAACCGCGGCGGCGCGTATCGCGGCTACGGTGCCACCCAGGGCCAGTTTGCCGTGGAGAGCGCCGTCAACGAGCTCGCCGACATGCTGCACATGGACCCCGCCGAGCTGCGTCTTAAGAATATCGTGCGCGAGGGCGAGACCATGCCTCAGTACTACAACGAGAAGCTCAACGCCTGCGCGCTCGACCGCTGCCTGCTGCGCGCGATGGACATGATCGGCTGGCGCGACAAGCCGCTGGCCGTGGACCTGGGCGACCGCGTGCGCGCCCTGGGCTGCGCGCTCACCATGCAGGGCTCGGGCATCTCCAACGTGGACATCGCCGGCATTGACATGCGCCTGGAAGAGGACGGCTTCATTACCATCGGCACCGGCGCCACCGATAACGGCATGGGCGTCGATACGATCCTGGCGCAGATTGCCGCCGAGGAGCTGGGCGTGGAGAGCTCGCAGATCGTGGTGCGCGGCGTAGACACCGATGTGTCGCCGTTCGACGCCGGCTCGTACGCGAGCTCCGGTACCTACGTGACGGGCCTTGCCGCCAAGAACGCCGCGACCGAGCTGCGCGAGAAGATTTGCGCCAAGGCTGCCCAGATGTGGGATGTGGACGCCGCCGACGTGGTCTTCGATGGCCAGTACGTGCGCCTGTCCGACGAGCGTGCCGCGCGCGAGCAGAACCGCTACCTCACGCTGCGCGACTTTGCCAACCTGTGCGTCAAGAACATCGCGGGCGGCGACGCACTCACCTCGCACGCCTCTGCCTGCCTGCCCGTTTCGCCTCCGCCGTTTATGGCCGGTATTGCCGAGGTCGAGGTCGACAAGGCCACCGGCAAGGTGACTGTGGTGGACTATGCGGCGGCCGTTGACTGTGGCACTGTGATCAACGAGGCTCTCGCGCGCGTCCAGGCCGAGGGCGGCATTGCCCAGGGTATCGGCCATGCGCTCTACGAGATCGTCGAGCACGACGACCGCGGCCGCCTGCGCACCGGCAACTTTATGAGCTACAAGCTTCCCACGCGCCTGGATATCGGCAGCATTCGCGTGGCCTTTGAGCCGAGCTACGAGCCGACGGGCCCGTTTGGCGCCAAGTCGATCGGCGAGATCGTCATC
>CABUKY010000178.1 GCA_902492185.1 uncultured Collinsella sp. | reverse complement strand
CCCGAACGCCTGTCCTGTGACCTGTGCTCGCTTCGCCCTGACGAGGACCGTCTTGCGTTTACCGTCGATATCGAGCTCGATGCGCAGGGTCGCGTGCGGCATTACGATCCGTATTCCAGCGTGATTCGCTCGCGTGTGCGTATGGACTATGACGGCGCCGAGGCGCTGCTGGTGCGTGCCGGCGCGGTTGAGTATTCGGTGCTGGAGGGTGCAGCCGAGGATGTTGCGGCTGCCGAGACCTCGCGCGAGGAAGCGCTTGAGCGCGGTCTTGCGTGCGAGGAGGCCGCCCGCGGCTACAACATCGACCTCGGCGATTTCCTTGTCGCCGCTAACGAACTCGCCGAACTTCGCCGTCGTATTCGTCGCGCCCGCGGCTCAGTCGATTTTGACACAGCCGAGATTCGCGCTCTATTGGATGAGGACGGAGTGCCCGTGCAGATTGTGGCGCGTGAGCGTTCGTGTGCCACGTCGCTTATCGAGGAAGCCATGCTGCTCGCCAACGAGTGCGTTGCAGAGTGGCTGGCAGACCGTGATATCGAGGCCTGCTATCGTGTGCATGAGGATCCGAGCCCCGATAGCCTGCACGGTGCTGCCGTTGCGCTGGCGCAGCTAGGCATCATCGACGATCGCCGTGCTGCCGGTATTGCCCTGGGGAGCCCCGATGAGCTGCAGGCTGCAGTTGATGCTGCCGCCGGTACGGCCAACGCACCGCTCGTCAACACGCTGCTTCTGCGCAGCATGCAGCGCGCGCTGTACAAGCCGCGCAACGAGGGCCACTTTGCGCTCGCCGCGCCGTGCTACTGTCACTTTACGAGTCCCATCCGTCGCTACCCCGATCTAGTGGTGCACCGCGTGCTCAAACTGCAGTTGGCCTATGAGCAGCTCGGCGGCAAGGACGCCTTGGTCCGTACGCCGCGGCTGATCGGCAAGGGGCGTGAGTCGCTGCCGCGCATTCTGCCGCAGATCTGCCGCGCATGTAGCGATGCCGAGCGCGCGGCAGATGCCGCCAGCCATGCGACGCAAAAGATCAAGATTGCCCAGTACTATGAGGACCGTCTGGGTGAGCGCTATGCCGGAACCGTCTCGTGGGTTAGCAGCATGGGCCTCTTTGTGCGCTTGGACCTAACACAGGTCGAGGGCCTGGTTTCAATTAAGAGCCTGGGCAACGAGTGGTTCGAGTTCGACGAGGACGCGCTTACGCTGACGGGCGCCGACACGGGGACTCGCTATGAACTGGGCCAGCGCGTGATTATCGAGGTCTCGCGCGTCAATACCACGCGTGGACACTTGGACTTTAAGCTTATCCATTAGCTAAATCCCGACTCATGGTGGGGGAGCGGAGGGCGGTCTTTCGGGGTCGCCCTCCGCATTTGAATAGTGGCTACCTTGCCGTCTGCTCGGCCGCCCGCTTACCTGCTATTTGAGAGGTAAAACCTACCAAAATAAACCTGTCCCTTTTGGCAGGTTTACAAGAAAGCGGGGATGAGATGGCGACGGTGTACGGGTATGCGCGGGTGAGTTCGCGCGATCAGAATCTGAATCGGCAGCTGGATGCGCTGGGCGCCTATGGCGTGGGCTCAGCGAATATTTATGCCGACCATGCGAGCGGCAAGGACTTCGATCGACCGCATTATCGCGAGCTGTTGCACGTCCTGGGAGACGGGGACGTGCTGGTGGTGCTTTCTATCGACCGACTTGGTCGTAATTACTCCGAGATTCTTGAGGAATGGCGACGCATTACCAAGGAGCTCGGGGTTGCCATTGTGGTATTGGACATGCCATTGCTTGACACGCGCGCTAGGGCCAGCGGCGCGCCGGATGTGACCAACACCCTGATTGCCGATATTGTGCTGCAACTGCTGAGCTACGTGGCGCAGGTGGAGCGCGAGAATATCCATCGGCGCCAGGCGGAGGGAATTGCAGCGGCGCGGGCGCGAGGGGTTCGTTTCGGTCGACCTCGCAAGCCGTGCCCTCCTCAGTTTGAGCTGGTGCGCGATAGCTATGAGGCAGGCGATATTACCCGCAGCCAGGCAGCAAAGTGCCTGGGCGTGTGCGTGGGGACGTTCGATCGCTGGATGCGCGAGGCGGGGTAGGGGTTTGCGTCGCTTTGTCGCTTCCTGTTGCGATTCAAATTTTGATACGGTGACGATGCCATTTGGGGCTACACTCGCTGATATTCAAAAAAGGAGGTTGGCCCTTGGCGCGCGTAAAACAAATAATCGGATGGACCGCAATTGTTCTGTTCGTTGCAACGCTGGCGGGCATCTGGGTGCTGACGGAGCAAAATGCGGTGGAGACGTCGTTGCTGAGCGAGTCCACCGCGCGTGTGGTGGAGGGCCAGGCTACGGGCGTTCAGGCTGTCGATGCCACGGGTGAACGGAATGACCGGGGGCACCGATTCGGCTGCCTCGAATGTCCGGTCTGGCCGACTTGCTTCCATTCGCATGTGGGTGGGCACGAACGTCCGTCGCGTTGCCCATACCGTAGAGTTTTTCTTCGTCGGATTGTTCGCCTCGGTGGTCGTGGTTTGCTTTTCCAGGCGTCCGTGGAGCGTATGCTCCCGTTGCGTGCCCGTATTGCTCTTTTGCGCCGCCTGCTCCGTTGGCGATCAGGTACATAAGATCTTTGTTCCCGGCAGGCATTTCGACGTTATCGATTTAGGATTCGATGCTGCGGGCTATGTCATCGCCATGCTGTTGGTATTGCTGACGGC
>CABUKY010000177.1 GCA_902492185.1 uncultured Collinsella sp. | reverse complement strand
GTAGAATACTTTGGCATGGGAGCCTCCCAACCTCGTTGCGGCGCGGCTGCGCCTACGGCACTTCGACATCATTGTCGCAGCCCCGACCCGCGGTCACGAGCGGGGGCTCCTGCCTTTTCAGTGCCCTCGGATTGGGTCATAGTGTCTGTCGTTGCCAAAACATCGGCGTTGCCGGGGTGGTCATTGGGGACGTTCTTAAATGGCTAGTCACCGGGGACGTTCTTGTTTGACTAGTCGTTTAAGAACGTCCCCAATGACTAATCACCACATGTGAGCCTGGCCTCCTGTGTCAGATTCTAATAACGAGTTTACGGAATAAATAGTTATTAGAGTTGAAACGGCCGACCTAATGACGAGAAGTCGTTATTAGGTCGGCCGTTAGTCATTGGGGATGTTTTTAAATAGCTACTTGAGCCCGGGGAAGCGGGTGTAGGGGAATGAGCGCTCTAGGAATTCGGCGCAGCGGGCGTAGTCTTTGGCGAAGTAGCTGCTGTAGAGCGAATCGAGTACGTATTGCACGGCGATGTGGCTCGCGAACTGCGTGATGCGATGCGTCATGCTCTCGTGGTCACTCACCGTAAGGTAGGCGGCAAAGCCGGGGTGAATGCGAGCGCAATAAGGCGTGCCGATGACGATGACCGGGACATGCCGACTGCTGAGGATCGGCAAGATGCCCTTGAGGTTGGGGGCAAGGCCGCTGTAGGAGATGACGATTGCCGCATGGTCGGGACCCGAGGCGAGCGCCGTTCGCACCTGGGGCTCGACGCCGTCGTGGCACGTCGCGCTTTTACCGGCGGAGAGCAGGCGATCGCGGAACATTCCCGCTGGATAGAGGTTGTGCGAGCCCGTGTAGACGTCGACCTGTCGGGCGTTCGCGATAAGCTTGGCGGCGTGGTCAAGCTGCGTGGGATCGAGCAGCTCCTGCGTTTCGGCCAGCGTGGTCTGGTAGAGCCCCCCCATGCGCTCCATAACCTGCGCAGGCGATACTCATCCCACGAGTACTACCGGAAGGGCTCTCGATTCGAGCTCTTACCTTAGCAATTTGGCCATTTGGCACTATAATCATCATAGGCATGCGCATAACGTTGCGCTTAATCAAGAGGAGAAAACGTATGGGTCTGTTTGACATGTTCAAGAAGAAGGCTGAGCCCGCGGCTGCCGCTGCTCCTGCCTCCATCTCTACTTCTGCCGGCGCCGACGTGCTGTGCTCGCCCGTCAAGGGCAAGGTCATCAAGATGGCCGACGTGCCCGATCCCGTCTTTAGCGGCGAGGTACTGGGCAAGGGCTGCGCCGTGTGGCCCGAGGACGATCTGGTCTACGCTCCCTGCGACGGCAAGGTGACCGTCACCATGGGTCACGCCGTGGGCCTGCAGTCCGATAGCGGCATCGAGGTTTTGGTGCACGTTGGCGTCGATACCGTCAACATGAACGGCGACGGCTTCGAGGGCTTCGTCAAGGCTGACGATGTCGTTAAGGCTGGCCAGCCCATGCTCAAGATCGACCGCGCCAAGATCGCCGCTGCCGGCTATAAGGACTGCGTCGTCGTGGCTGTGTCCAACACCGCCGAGTTCGCCGACGTCGAACTCGCCGTCGAGGCCGGCTCCGCTGTCGCCGCCGGTGACGCCATCGTTAAGGTCGTCCGCAAGTAAACTGCGGCATCCAAAGGATGTGCAAGGGTGGTCGGGTTTTCCGGCCACCTTTTTTAATGGGCCAAGCAGGTGCGTTTTATTGCGCGTTGGGCGGGCTTGCAAACCGTTCGGACGCTAAAACGAACCGACCGCGCCTTCGCGTTGCCGAGGGTGTTCATAAGTGGATAGTATGGGCTTACTTATTACAACGTGTGCCGCGTCCGGGAAGCGCGGTGCCGCTCATTGGGAGGAACAACATGAAAAAGAAGCTGCTGCTTGCGCCCCTCATGGCCGTCTTGGTTGCATGCGTGGTCGTGCTTTCCGGCTGTGGAGGTCCTTCGGTTGAGGAGCTCATCACCGAGGATCTTACGACGCAGTTTGACGAGGTCAAGAACGGTGGCGACGACTTCCTTTCTGGTCTGGAGGAAGCTTCGGGCGACGAGTTCGAGCAGCTGGGTATCGATTCCAAGGAGTATGCCAAGACCTATCTCGAGGGCTTTGACTACAAGATCGGCGACGTGACGGTCGACGAGGACAAGGGTGTCGCGACCGCCGAGGTCTCTATCACCTGCAAGTCTATGAACAAGATCGTCGAGGACTTCTCCACCCAGTATCAGGAGAAGGTCGCCGCGCTTGACACGGTTCCTTCCGATGACGAGCTGTACAAGATGGCCGGTCAGGTTATGGTCGATGTGACCAAGGCCACCGAGCCCAGGAAGACCACGGTTATCTTCAAGTACACCTGCAACGACGACGGCGAGTGGTCTGCCGACGACTCCGTCAACTCCGAGATGATGGATGCAATGCTGAGCTAGTTCGTTGCGCGGTAGTTCGTTACGGCGTTTTACCAAACGCCGTAACTGCTCGACGCTGCAAACACCCCTAAGCGGCAATCTGACGTTCAATTTCAAGGGCGCGACCAGAAGGTCAGCGCCCTTTCATTTCACGTCACCTTGCTCGCTTAGGGGCGTTTTCGCTGTCCGTTCTCTACCTGCGGCGTTGCCATGGTGGTCATTGGGGCGGCACTTGGGGACGTTCCTTTTAATATGAGCAGGACATTGTCAAGAGGCAAAATCGGGCCTGGCCCCAAC
>CABUKY010000176.1 GCA_902492185.1 uncultured Collinsella sp. | reverse complement strand
CGGTCTTTCATGCAGCAGGGGCTCTCAATGTTTTTATGTCCTGCTCATATCGTCTGTGTTTTGGAGCATGGTTTTGGACCCTGTGGTCAAAAAATACCAAATATGAGTACTGTTGCAAAAGAGGTGTCATATTTTTCGGCCTGCTCTGAGCGAAAATGGGCTCAAAATCAATTTATCTAACCCCCTATAGACGCGATTCGATGGCTTCCAAAACATTAAAATCGGCCAAATCGGCCAATTTGCTCTCAATTCTGCTGCTACTAAATTTGTGACAGTACTCATATTTGCCACTTTTTGTCCACGGGGTGTCCGAAAGGGTCCTCGACAAGCATCTAACGCTACAATAACTACCACATGGCTGGGTTTGCCAGCCGAATGTACGATGTCGTGGGAGGGGACATGGTCGAGTTTACAAAGACGATTAAAGATCCGTTGGGACTACATGCCCGCCCGGTTGCGCTGCTCTATGACATCATTGCCAAGCATCGTAGCGACGTGTCAGTCAGCATCGGCGATCGCCACACGGATGGCCGCGATGTCATGGGACTCATGGCTCTCTACGGCGAGTGCGGCGAGGACATCATCTTCCGCGTTTCGGGCGTAGATGAGGCCTCCTGTGTCACATCGATCAGAAATCTCTCGCTTTAAGCATGACAGGGCGTGGTAAAGGATGGTCCTTTGCCGCGCCCTTTTGTTTCGTATAGGAAACTTTTTCGAAATCTGAATGGGGACCCTTTCCAAAAAGTTAACCACGTGTTAGTTTACTAAAGCGAACATAGACGTGGTTAACTTTTATCGCGTCGATGTTGAGGACGAACTGACGTTAGGAGCCACTCATGTCTTGCGGACCGCAGATGCCGGCCATGCCGCTTTCGATGGTAAAAGCGGGCGAAACCGTGCGCGTGTCCCGTGTAAAGGGCAATGAGGACATGAAACACCACCTCAAGGACCTCGGCTTTGTCGAGGGCAGCGAAATCCACGTGGTGAGCTCGAGTGGCGCCAATATCATCGTCACGGTGCTGGGCGCACGCTTTGGCATCGATTCCAAGGTTGCCATGCACATCATGACCGTCGGTTAGTCCGAAGCATTTCATAAAAACCGAAAGGGGGACAAGAGGATGAAGACGTTGGGTGACGTTAAGGTGGGCGAGAGCTCTACCATCGTCAAGCTTCACGGTGAGGGTGCGCTTCGCCGCCACCTTATGGACCTGGGGCTCATCAAGGGCACTTCGTTCAAGGTCGTGAAGGTCGCGCCGCTCGGTGATCCGGTCGAGATCAACGTGCGCGGCTACGAGCTTTCCATCCGCAAGGAGGAGGCGGCCGTCGTCGAGGTCCAGTAAGGGCTCGCGGCGTATATTTCTGCAGATAAAGTTAGGTTTTTCTAACTTAATGCTGCAACTTTGAAGCACATTTATCCAGCCTGCGCGGAGAAAGCAGCGCAGGCACACAAGGAAGAAGGATTGAATGGCGGATTCTCAGATCCATGTCGCGCTGGCGGGTAACCCCAACTGCGGCAAGACCACGCTTTTCAACCTGATCACCGGCGCCAACGGCTACGTTGGCAATTGGCCCGGCGTCACGGTTGAGAAAAAGGAAGCCAAGCTCCTAAGCGACAAGAACGTTACCATCACGGACCTCCCCGGCATCTACTCGCTTTCCCCCTACAGCCCCGAGGAGCAGTGCTCGCGCGATTACCTCATGAGCGGCGAGCCCGATGTTGTCGTCCAGGTTGTCGATGCCACCAACCTCGAGCGCAACCTGTACCTGGCGCTTCAGGTTATCGAGACCGGCCTGCCCGTGGTCGTCGCCCTCAACATGGCCGACTTGGTCGAGAAGAACGGTGACAAGATCGACACGGACAAGCTCTCCAAGAAGCTCGGCTGCCCGGTCATGATGATCTCCGCTCTTAAGAACAAGGGCATCAAGGAGCTGTTCGAGCAGGTCAAAAAGTCCGCTGCTTCCAAGGGGCAGGTGCCGGAGCACAAGTTCGACTCCTCCATCGAGGACGTTCTGACGCACATCGAGAACAACCTTCCGGCGAGCGTTCCCGCCAACAAGCGCCGCTATTACGCCGTCAAGCTGTTCGAGCGTGACGCAGACGCCTGCAAGCTCATCAACCTCACCAAGGAGAAGGCCGCTCGCGTGGAGCAGCTGGTCGCCCAGTGCGAGCAGGACTGCGACGACGACGCCGAGTCCATCATCACCGGCGAGCGTTACGGCGTGATTGCCCATATCATTGACGAGTGCCTCACCAAGGCTCCGGCAAAGATGAGCACCTCCGAGAAGATCGACCGCGTGGTTACCAACCGTATCCTGGGCCTGCCGATCTTTGTGGTCATCATGTTCTGCGTGTACTACATCGCCGTTTCTACCTTGGGCGGCACGGTGACCGACTTCACCAACGACCAGCTCTTCGGTACCGACGGTTGGTATGTGCTCGGCCAGGGTCGCGACGCCTACGACGCGGCCGTCGAGGCTGCGGGTGACAATGCCGACTCGGTCGACCCGGCACAGTACGGCCCCTATGTCCCGGGTATCACCACCGTGGTGCACGACGCCCTTGTGGCGGGCGGCACCGAGGACGGTGGCCTGGTCGATTCGCTGGTCTGCGACGGCATCGTCGGCGGCCTGGGCGCCATCTTCGGCTTCGTCCCGCAGATGTTCCTGCTGTTCGTCATGCTGTCCTTCTTGGAGGACTGCGGCTATATGGCCCGCGTCGCCTTCATCATGGACCGCGTGTTCCGCCGCTTTGGCCTGTCCGGTAAGTCCTTCATCCCCATGC
>CABUKY010000175.1 GCA_902492185.1 uncultured Collinsella sp. | reverse complement strand
GTGGGCCCCAACGGCGCCGGCAAAACCACCATGCTCAAGATCATCATGGGCATCGACAGCCCCGACGCCGGTCAGGTCCAGTACGCTAAGGACTGCCAGGTAGGCTACCTGGAGCAGGAAACCAACCTGGAGCAAAAGGACACCACCATCCTTGCCGAGGTCATGGCCGCCGCCAAGGAAATCCGCCGCATGGGCGAGCGCGCCAACGAGCTGCAGGCCCAGATCACCGAGCTCTCCGAGCAGGGCAAGGACGTCGACGCACTCCTCAACGAGTACGGCCAGGTCCAGGACCGCTTTGAGCACCTGGGCGGCTACGAACTCGAAAGCAACGCCCGGAAAATCCTGTCCGGTCTGGGCTTTAAGGTCACCGACTTTGAGCGCCCGTGCTCCGAGTTCTCGGGCGGCTGGCAGATGCGCATCGCACTTGCTAAGCTCTTCCTGCGCCACCCCGACCTGCTGCTGCTCGACGAGCCCACCAACCACCTGGACCTCGAGAGCGTCCAGTGGTTGCGCGGCTTTATCGCCAACTACGACGGCGCCGTCCTCATCGTCAGCCACGACCGAGCCTTTATGGACGCCTGCGTCGACCACGTGGCCGCGCTCGAGAACCGCCGCGTGACCACCTACACCGGCAACTACAGCAGCTACCTTAAACAGCGCGAGGACAACCTGGAGCAGATGCGCGCCAAGCGTGCCGCTCAGGAGCGCGACATCGCCCACATGCAGGTCTTCGTTGACAAGTTCCGCTACAAGCCCACCAAGGCCGCCCAGGCGCAGGAGCGCATCCGCAAGATCGAGCAGATCAAAAAGGAGCTTGTCATCCTGCCCGAGGGTCACAAGCACATCGACTTTAAGTTCCCCGATCCACCGCGCTCCGGCGACATGGTCGTGGGCCTCGAGGGTGTATCCAAGTCCTACGGCGACAAGCACATCTACAGCGACATCGACCTCAAGCTCTACCGCGGCGAGCACGTGGCACTCGTCGGCCCTAACGGCGCCGGCAAGTCCACGCTCATGAAGATCCTCGCCGGTCTGGAGCCGCCCACCACCGGCACCCGCGACCTGGGAACCAACGTCGGCGTCGCCTACTATGCCCAGCATGCGCTCGAGGGCATGACCGAGTCCAACACCGTCCTGCAAGAGATTGACACCGTCACGCCCAAGTGGACCGTGCCGCAGCAGCGCAGCCTACTGGGCGCCTTCCTGTTTAGCGACAACGATTCCATCGAGAAGCAGGTTCGCGTCCTCTCCGGCGGCGAAAAAGCGCGTCTGGCCCTGGCCAAGATGCTCGTGGCCCCCGAGGCGCTCCTGTGCCTGGACGAGCCCACCAACCACCTAGACATCGACTCGGTGGACATGCTCGAGAACGCCCTGCAAAATTTCCCCGGCACCATCGTGCTGATCAGCCACGACGAGCACCTGGTGCGCGCCGTGGCCAACCGCGTCATCGACATCCGCGACGGACAAGTCACGGTCTACGACGGCGACTACGACTACTACCTCTACAAGCGCGAGGACCTCGCAGCCCGCGCCGCCGCCGAGGCGTCCACGGAGAGCGCGCCGGCCACGACCAAGTCCGCCAAGGCCAGCGCCGCCCAGGCCGACACCCCCGTCGCCGCCCCCAAGCCTGCCGAGGGCAAAAAGACCAAGGAGCAAAAGCGCGCCGAGGCCCAAGCCCGCGCTGCGCTCAACAAAAAGCTCAAGGGCGTGCGTAACCAGCTCAAGAAGATCGAGACGGAGCTCGACAAAAAGCGCGCCCGCTATGACGAGCTTATGGAATTGATGGCAAGCGAAGAGCTTTATGCCGATCAAGACAAGTTCAACGCCGCGCTGGGGGAATATAACGGCCTTAAGCAAGAGCTGCCCAAGCTCGAGGACGAATGGCTGGAGCTTTCCACCCAGATCGAAGAGGAGACCGCGCGTGAACTCTCGTAAGGCCACTGCCGTGGCGACGAGCATCATCGCCATCGCCTGTCGCATCTGCGGCATTTTTATGAGCGCGATGACCGTGCTGCTGTGCTTTAGCGGCCTCACCGCCAAGCTGCAGATCGTTGGCTTTGTCGTTGAGCTTTCGCGTGCACTGCCGAGCGCCATCGCCGGCTACGGCGTCATCACGTCGCCTTTTGGCGGTGTGTTCCGCCTGGATTATGCTATCGTCGCTGTGATCCTGTTTGTAATTGACTACCTGCTCACGCGCGCCTCGCGCCGCGTCCGCTAGGGGAGCGTTATGTCCAGCAGCTACATCATGAACCTGCTCGCCAGTGCCGTTGCCGTCATCGTTGGCATCGTGATCCACGAGAGCGCGCACGCCGCCGCAGCCTGGGCGCTCGGCGACAAAACGGCTCGCTCGCGCGGCCGCGTCTCGCTCAACCCGCTCAACCATATCGACCCGTTTGGCACCATCATCCTGCCGCTGCTCATGCTCGCAGCCGGTGGCCCGGTGTTCGCCTTCGCCAAACCCGTACCCGTCTACCTCAACAACCTCAAGCACCCCAAGCGAGACGAGGTCCTGGTGAGCGTAGCCGGCCCCGCATCGAACATCGCACTCGCGTGTCTTGCTGCCGCCCTCATGCGCCTGACCTATGGCAACCTCTACACCAGCATGTCCTTTGCCGTGGCATCGCAGATCATGAACTTCGGCGCCACGTTCATCGTAGTCAATCTGGCACTCGCGTTCTTCAACCTCATCCCGATCCCGCCGCTCGACGGCTCGTCGATCATCGTGCCCTTCCTCAAGGGCAAGGCGCTCGCCAACTACTACCGCCTGCAGCAATACGCCATGCCCATCCTCATCCTGGTGCTGTACCTGCTGCCCATGTGGACCGGCATCGACGTAATCGGTCGCTATTTCGACGTTACCGTGTATCCGCTCGCTGAGCAGCTGCTTAA
>CABUKY010000174.1 GCA_902492185.1 uncultured Collinsella sp. | reverse complement strand
CCAAGATCCCCGAGGGCGCCGCCCCGACCATGCACTCGGACCGGGGCTGGCAGTACCAGCACGCCTCATACACATCCAGGCTCGAGGCCGCCGGCATCGTCCAGAGCATGTCCAGGAATGCGAACTGCATCGACAATGCCGCCACCGAGCAGCTCTTCGGCCACGTCAAGGACGAGTTCTACCGGGGCCGCGAGTGGAAGACGTTCGAGGATTTCAAACGCGACCTGGAGGAATACATAGTCCACTGGAACACGAGCCGGAGGCAGGTAAGATTGAAGGGCCTGACCCCGGAGGAGTTCCGGAATCAGGCCCTTGCGGCCTAGTCGCTATTTAGGGCGTCCAAGATTCGGGGCGCAGTTCAGTGGTGGCGGGCTTTTTGCATGTCGCGCGTGGGATAGAGCGCATGCGAGAGGAAAGCTCGGCTGCTTCGGACGGTTTTGGAGGGGGTGCCTGAGAAGACCGAGATCATGCACATCGCCTAACTGTGGTTTCTTCCATTGTCATCCATCCGCTACTCAGCAGGTCGTCCCTAAACCGTCCGAAACAGCCGAGTTTTGGAAACCGACTCCCTCGGGGGATAGGCTGAGCATCACGTTGGGACCATTTACCATCCGCGGTCTAGCTGCTTGCGCGCTGCACGAGCTTGACGGGGACAAGCGTCTCCATCTCGGGCTCCTCGCCGCGCAGCAGGGCGAGTAGGGCCTGACATCCCTCATGCGCGAGGCGCTCGGGGAAGCGGCGAATGGTGCTGATCTGCGGCGTCGGGATCTGCGCGTACACGGAATCGTCGAAGCCGATGAGGCGGACGTCTTCGGGTACGCGCTTGCCGGCCGCAACGAGCGCCCGCAGCGCACCCACGGCAGCGTGGTCGCTATGGGCAAAGATGCCGTCGACGGGGCACCCTGTGGAGAGGAAGTCGGTCACGAGCTCTTCAGACTCGATGATGCTCGGCTGCTTGCCCGAGACAAACAGCTGGTAGTCGCGGCGCAGCGGCATCCCATGCGCGGCAAGCGCCCGCTCGTAGCCCATCTGGCGTTCGTTTCCGGGGTAGTTGGCCGTAAAACTCGAGATGCTCAGGATGTTCTTGCAGCCGCGCTCGATGAGGTGCTCGGTTGCCATGTAGCCGCCGCCGATGTTGTCGGAACCCACGTGCGGGAAACCGAGGTCGTTTTCGGGCGCGCGGTCGATGCAGACCACGGGAATGCCGTGGGGGACAAATTCGCCGTCGAGCCTGCGCAGGCCTGAGATGCAGATGATGCCATCGGCTTGTTTGCTCGCAAGCGTACGGAAGTAGTCGCGCTCACGAGCGGGGTCGTTGGCGCTGTTGCAGACAAAGACCGAATAGTCCTCGGTGGCGAGCTCGCGTTCCACATGCAAGGCGATCTTGGAAAAGAAGTCGTTTGAGATATCCGGCACGATCATGCCGATGGTCCGGGACTGGGCCACGCGGAGGCTCTTTGCCGCCATGTTCGTGACGTAGCCGTATTCCTCGATGGCGGCTTCCACACGCTTGCGGGTGTCTTCGGAAAAACGGCCACTGCCGTTGATGACGTGGGAGACCGTGGCGACGGACACGCCGGCCGCTACGGCAATCTGGCGCATGGACGAGCTCTTGCCGGGTGTGGGCATGGGGCCTCCTGCTGTTTTCGGGTGGTTAACAGGTTAACTGAGATTGTAGCGCATGCGTGATGCCGCGATGGACTCCATTTGCCCAGCCTATAAACTACGCCGTTGAACAGGCAATATTATCCGTATGGAGGACTTGG
The DNA here is from genome assembly GCA_902492185.1 of uncultured Collinsella sp. Taxonomy (GTDB): domain Bacteria; phylum Actinomycetota; class Coriobacteriia; order Coriobacteriales; family Coriobacteriaceae; genus Collinsella. Next base: position 1,155 of record CABUKY010000174.1, on the reverse strand, counting down.
GTAACAAAACGCCGCCGTTTACTCGACGGTATGGGACCGCTTGTCGCCAGCGGCTGCAAGGGCTCTCAGTCCAATGTGGATAAACGTTTAATCTGCAAAGCGTCAAAACATCGGCTCTCAATACGTCAAACGCGAACCCTCAACGGAGGAGTGGGGTCGAGAGCGCTGTGGAGGTGCGCAGAGAGCGGTTAATAACACTCCGGAGAGCGATCACATAGAAACAGGGCAGGCACCTCGGCGGCATCGGTTCGCTGAGGTGCTTTCTGGTAAGCTAAGAACCGGATTCACACGCGCCCGTCCAAGCTGGACGCGCCCATTGGAAGGGAGACCCATGGAGGCTTACAAGCAAGAATTCATCAAGTTCATGGTCGAGTCCGACGTGCTTAAGTTTGGCAGCTTTACGCTCAAGAGCGGGCGTCAGTCCCCGTTCTTCATGAACGCCGGCGCCTACGTGACGGGCTATCAGCTCAAGAAGCTGGGCGAGTACTACGCTCAGGCCATTCACGACAACTTCGGCGACGATTTTGACGTGCTGTTTGGGCCTGCCTACAAGGGTATTCCCCTGGCTGTCGTGACCGCCATTGCCTATCACGAACTGTACGGCAAGGAGGTCAAGTACTGCTGCGACCGCAAGGAGGCCAAGGACCACGGTGCCGACAAGGGCAACCTGCTGGGCTATGAGCCCCAGGACGGCGACCGCGTGATCATGGTCGAGGACGTCACCACCTCCGGCAAGTCCATCGACGAGGCCTATCCCAAGGTTAAAGCCGCTGCCGATGTTGAGATTAAGGGTCTGATCGTCTCCCTCAACCGTATGGAGGTCGGCAAGGGCGGCGTGACCACCGCCCAGAAGGAGATCGAGGCCAAGTACGGTTTCCCCGTTGCCTCCATCGTGAGCATGGCCGAGGTCGTCGAGACCCTTTACAACCACGAGATCGACGGCAAGGTTGTTATCGATGACGAGCTCAAGGCCGCCATCGACGCCTATTACGAGCAGTACGGCGCACGCTAAGTTACGCGGTTTACAAACCGCGTAACAGCTTGACGCTGCAAGCCCACCAGAGCGGCAATCTGCCTTTCAACTTCGGCGGCATGACCAGAAGGTCAATGCCGCCTTGTTTCAAGGCACCTTGCTCGCTCTGGCGGGCTTTCGCT
>CABUKY010000173.1 GCA_902492185.1 uncultured Collinsella sp. | reverse complement strand
AGACGGGTATGAATCGTATCGGCGTACACTACACACAGGTGCTCGACTTTGTCCGCGGTATAAATTTCCATCGCGGTATTCAGTGCGACGGCGTATTTACGCACTTCGCCACGGCCGATGAACCTTCGGGCTGGGACTACAAACTGCAGTGTCAGCGCTTTACCGAGGCCGTTCAGGCCATTAAGGATGCGGGCTTTGAGTGCGGTATCGTGCACTGCGCCAACACGCCGTCCTCGATGCTCGACCCTTCGATGCATTTTGATATGATTCGCGCCGGCGTTGGCTTGTATGGCATGCAGCCGTGCGAGCTGAGTGGCCGCGTGATGCAGCTTGATCCCGTTATGAGCGTCCATGCGCGTGTGACGCGCGTGGCACACCCTGCGATGGGTGAGGGCGTGGGCTACGGTTTTACCTACCGCGTACCGCGTACGCGCGTTCAGATCTGCACGCTGCCGATCGGTTATGCCGATGGCCTATCGCGTACGCTTTCCAATCGTATGGATGTGCTGTATCGCGGCGAGCGCGTGCATCAGGTTGGCAATATCTGCATGGACCAGTTTATGGTCGCCATTCAGTCCAACCCGGCACACGAGATTCCCGAGGCCGAGTATGGTGACGAGATGATCATTGTCGGCCGCGATGGTGATGCCGAGATCACTATGGACGAGATGGCCCGACTGCGCGGAACGATTAACTACGAGGTCGCCTGCGGCTTTGGCATGCGCCTCGACAAGGTCTACGTGTAGGAGTCGCCATGGGCGTCATGCACATCCCTGGCCATACCCATCAGGCACCACGTGAGGTCGCACTCGAGGAAATTGAGGCCGTTCTGGGCGATTGTCACCTCTGCCAGCTCTACCAGTCGCGTCACAATATCGTGTTTGGCGTGGGAAACCCCCGCGCTCGTGTGATGTTTATTGGCGAGGCGCCGGGCCGCAATGAGGATTTGCAGGGCGAGCCCTTTGTGGGGGCGGCAGGCGAGGACCTCAACGGCATTTTGTCGCTGGCGGGGCTCAAACGCGAAGACGTCTACATTGCCAACGTGCTTAAGTGCCGCCCGCCGGGAAACCGCAATCCACGTCCCGAGGAAGTGCTGGCTTGCTCGCCGTTTTTGCGTGAGCAGATTCGAAGCATCTGGCCCGATATTATCGTGACGCTCGGCAACCCCGCGACGCACTTTGTGCTTAAGACCGAGATTGGCATTACTAAGCTGCGCGGCAGGTTCCACCAGATGGGGCATTTTGTAGTAATGCCCACGTTCCATCCGGCAGCAGCGCTACGCAATCCGGCGTGGCAGGAACTGCTGGAGGAAGACTTTAAGATGCTGGGCGACTATCTGGAGCGACATCCCGCACCAGAGGACGCCTCGGAATAATAAGGAGCATATATGTCCCTGGAGCGCCTGGGGGTAGGTACTTACAAAACGACTTGCGCTGCCGATACGGAGTACTTTGGCGAGCTAATTGCACCGTGCCTTGAGGACGGCGATGTGCTCATCCTGACCGGTGGCCTGGGAGTGGGCAAAACTCACTTTACCAAGGGCGTCTCGCGCGGGCTGGGCGATGGGCATATGGTTACGAGCCCTACGTTTGCGCTCATGGCCGTTCACGATCAAGGCCGTATTCCGCTGTTTCACTTTGATCTATACCGCCTGGAGCATGCCTACGAGCTCGAGGATACGGGCATTTTCGATGTGCTGGGCTATGAGGGTGCTTGCCTGCTGGAATGGGGCGAACAATTCCAAGACGAGCTGACGGATGAGTATCTTTCGGTGACGCTCAAGCGTGATGAGGGCGACAGCGATGTGCGAACGATAACGCTCGAGGCGCACGGTGACCGCGCAATGGAGCTTTCCCATTTGATTGATAAGGCTGTACAAGATGAGCTTGCATAACGACAACGCGCTGGTGGTGGCGCTCGATACTTCGACCGACATGCTTGCCTGCGCGGCAAGCTGGATTGATGGGCAGACGGGCGAGACGAAGCTCGTGAGTGGCGACCACATGTGTCGCCGTCACGCCAACGTTGAGCTCGTGAATACCGTTGATGGCGTGCTGGCTCAAGCCGGTCTGGATCGCAGCGATGTTGGTTACTACGTGGTCGGCCGCGGCCCGGGGTCGTTTACGGGTGTGCGCATCGGCATCTCCACTGCCAAGGGCCTCGCGCGCGGTGCCAATGTTCCGCTGCTGGGCGTGTCGACGCTCGACGCTTGCGCTTGGACGGCGTGGAAGGCTGGCGTGCGCGGCAAGCTTGGTATCTTGGCCGATGCTATGCGCGGTGAGGTATATCCGGCACTATATATGCTGGGCGATGAGGGTCCCGAGCGTCAATTTGAGCGCGAACACGTGGTCAAGGCCGCCGTGGCGCTCGATGAGTGGCGCCGAGCAGCGGACTGGGACCAGGTTCAGCTGACCGGTGACGGTCTCGTGCGCTATGGCAAGCTGCTGGGTGAGGACGAGACCGCCCGCTGCGTGGAGCGCGACCTGTGGTGGCCTTCGGGCGAGGGCTTGCTGCTCGCGCACGCTGCGGGTGACGGCGATCCGGCTCGCGTCCTGCCGATTTACACGCGCCTTTCGGATGCCGAGGAAAACGAGCGCAAGCGTCTTGGTCTTGCCGAGAGTGCGCAGAGCGAAATTACGGGCGTTGCCGATGAGCTCGCCGGTCGTCATCTGCAGTTCCGTCCCATGGGCGCGGCGGATGCCGAGGGCGCGAGCGCGCTAGAGGCTGCCTGCTTTGAAGGTGCCGGACACGAGGCGTGGACGCCGGGCATGTTCCTGTCCGAACTGGGCGAGGACGTCGCTGCGCCGCGTAGTTGGTGGGTGGCACACGACGACGGCAAGCTGCTGGGCCTTGCCGGCGGTATGGTCGTGGACGGTGATGTGCAGATTCTGGATGTCGCCGTCGACCCGGCACATCGCCGTGAGGGTATTGCCCGCAAGCTGCTGTCGCATGTGAGCTA
>CABUKY010000172.1 GCA_902492185.1 uncultured Collinsella sp. | reverse complement strand
GTTCAAATCTTCTAACGCCCACCAAATGTTCGCAGCTCAGAGGCTATGTCCTCTGAGCTGTTTTGTTTTGCTACCAAGCACGCCGTCAAATATGCCAGCAAATATTGATCCAAGGTCCCCGTAGAGGTGCCGGCAGGTTGCATACGTCCTGGCCGACCGTGACCGCAACATGTTGGTCAAGCATAATCTTTTGGATTCTTTTGGCGTGAGCGGCTTGGTTTTGGTAGGATTTGTCAGCGGCTTGACTAAGGGGGTTTTATAACTGCCATGCAGGTAGCCGTGTTGGTAACGTTTTACCGACTCGCCAAGAACCCCTCATTTATAATGCGTCTGCAAAATGACCAATTGCTTTGACCTGCTGAAACACTATATGTTGTGTTTGACCTAAAAAAAGAATACAGGATATAGATGCGTCTTTGTCGTATGATAGATGGCGGGCAGAGAACGAGGACCTTATTCACCCCATTTGGACACGCCTTTGAGCCGCTTGATCGGCCGCGAGGAATGTCCGCATGAGGACCTATGGTTTATCGAGAACACAGATTGCGCGACGGCGCCGCAAGACAGGGGCAAGCCCTGCCGGGCATCGTTTGGTTCTGAAGCGCAATGAGGCTACGACGCGAAAGGGGCAAGAGGATGAAGATCATCAAGCGCAGCGGCACCGAGGTTGTCTTTGACATCGATAAGATCGTCAATGCGATTCGCGCCGCCAACTTGGAGGTCGAGGAGAGCTCTCGTCTAACCGACCGCCAGGTGGTTTACGCGGCACAAAACGTCGCCGAGGCATGCGAGAACGCGGGTCACACCGTGTCGGTCGAGGAGATCCAGGATCTGGTCGAGGACGAGATCATGCGTCTCGACTGCTACGAGGTCGCTCGCCATTACATCATCTATCGCTATGTTCAGAGCCTGAAGCGCCAGAAGAACACGACCGACGACAAGATTCTGTCGCTGATCGAGTGCAACAACGAAGAGGTCAAGCAGGAGAACTCCAACAAGAACCCGACCGTCAACTCCGTTCAGCGCGACTATATGGCCGGCGAGATCTCCAAGGACCTGACCCAGCGCGTGCTGCTGCCCCAGGAGATTGTGGATGCTCACAATGAGGGCCTGATTCACTTCCATGATTCGGACTACTTTGCCCAGCACATGCATAACTGCGACCTGGTGAACCTGGAGGATATGCTCCAGAACGGTACTGTTATCTCGGGCACGCTGATCGAGAAGCCGCACAGCTTCTCGACTGCCTGCAACATCGCGACGCAGATTATCGCCCAGGTTGCTTCCTCCCAGTACGGCGGCCAGTCTATCTCGCTGACCCATCTTGCCCCCTTTGTTGAGGTGAGCCGTCAGAAGATTCGCGGCGAGGTTGCCCGCGAGCTCGATGAGCTTGGCGTCTCTGCGTCTGCCGAGAAGGTTCGCGAAGTCGTTGAGGACCGTCTGCGCGATGAGATTCGTCGCGGCGTCCAGACGATTCAGTATCAGGTCGTGACCCTTATGACCACGAATGGCCAGGCGCCGTTCGTGACGGTCTTTATGTATCTTAACGAGGCCCGTACGCCCCAGGAGAAGCACGACCTTGCCATGATCGTGGAGGAGACGCTTCGCCAGCGCTACGAGGGCGTTAAGAACGAGGCCGGCGTTTGGATTACCCCGGCATTCCCCAAGCTTATCTATGTACTCGAGGACGATAACGTTCACGAGGATTCCCCGTACTTCTACCTGACCCAGCTGGCTGCCAAGTGCACCGCCAAGCGCATGGTGCCCGATTACATCTCCGAGAAGAAGATGCGCGAGCTCAAGCTGTCGAAGGGCGAGACCGCCGGCAACGGCGACTGCTACACCTGCATGGGTTGCCGCAGCTTCCTGACGCCCGACCGTTCGGGCAACGGCTTTAACAATGTTGCCAACGCGCTGAACTACGACCCGAACAAGCCCAAGTACTATGGTCGCTTTAACCAGGGCGTTGTGACCATCAACCTGCCTGATGTCGCACTGAGCTCGCACCAGGATATGGACAAGTTCTGGAAGATCTTCGATGAGCGCCTTGAGCTGTGCCACCGTGCCCTGCTGTGCCGTCATGAGCGCCTGATGGGCACGCTTTCGGATGCCGCGCCGATTCTGTGGCAGTACGGCGCCCTCGCTCGTCTGAAGAAGGGCGAGACCATCGACAAGCTGCTCGTGGGCGGATACTCCACCATCAGCCTGGGCTATGCCGGCCTGTATGAATGCGTCAAGTACATGACGGGCCACAGCCACACCGAGAAGGAAGGCACGCCGTTTGCCATGGCCGTCATGCAGCGCATGAACGACAAGTGCGCCGAGTGGAAGGCCGAAAGCGATATCGACTTCTCGCTGTACGGCACGCCGTTGGAGTCGACGACCTACAAGTTCGCCAAGTGCCTGCAGCGCCGTTTTGGCATTATCCCGGGCGTTACGGACAAGGGCTACATTACTAACAGCTATCACGTTCATGTGTCCGAGGAGATTGATGCTTTCGATAAGCTCAAGTTCGAGGGTATGTTCCAGCAGCTTTCGCCGGGCGGCGCCATCTCCTACGTTGAGGTTCCCAACATGCAGGACAACCTCAAGGCTGTCATTCGCGTGATGCAGTACATCTACGACAACATCATGTACGCCGAACTCAACACCAAGAGCGACTACTGCCAGGTGTGCGGCTACGATGGCGAGATCAAGATTGTCGAGGACGATGGCAAGCTGGTGTGGGAGTGCCCCAATTGCGGCAATCGTGACCAGGAGAAGATGAATGTCGCCCGTCGCACGTGCGGTTACATCGGTACCCAGTTCTGGAACCAGGGTCGAACCGAGGAGATCCGCGACCGCGTGCTGCATCTCTAATACCGCTCCGGGGCTGAACCGAGAGGGCCGCTTGGGCATTTGCTCGCTATTTCGGACAGTCCTGCGCAAGACGAAGGCCACATTAAGTGGCCTTCTTTGCGTGCGGAACT
>CABUKY010000171.1 GCA_902492185.1 uncultured Collinsella sp. | reverse complement strand
TCTTGATGGAGCCGTCAAAGACACGGACCGTGGCAACGACGCCGCGGTACTCATCGAAATACGAGTCCAGGATGAGCGCTTTGAGCGGCGCGTTTGCATCGCCCTTGGGCGGCGAGATCAAAAAGACAATAGACTCCAGCAGATCGTGAATGCCCTCGCCGGTCTTGCCCGATACGCATACGGCATCGTCGGCAGGGATCGCCAGGTCATCCTCGATCTCGGTCTTAACCTCGTCGGGATGAGCCGAGGGCAGGTCGATCTTGTTGATGGCCGGCACAATGTCCAGATTGGCGTTCATGGCAAGCGTCGCGTTGGAGACGGTCTGTGCCTCGACGCCCTGTGTGGCGTCGACAACGAGCACCGCGCCCTCACAGGCTGCCAGCGAGCGCGAGACCTCATAGGTAAAGTCCACGTGGCCCGGCGTATCGATCAGATTGAACTGATACGTCTCGCCATCGTCGGCGTCATAGGACACGCGAACAGCATTGGACTTGATCGTGATGCCGCGCTCGCGCTCGATATCCATGGTGTCGAGCAGCTGCGACTCCATGTCGCGTTCGTCGACGGTATGGGTGAGCTCGAGGATGCGATCGCTGATCGTGGACTTGCCATGGTCGATGTGCGCAACGATTGAGAAGTTGCGGATGTGGGAAATGTCAATTGAAGTATTCATGCGGACTATCTTACCCGAGCGGTACAAAAAATGGAGCCTGTTCCATAAAACAGGCTCCATTTATGCGCGTAATCTGTGTGGTGTGAAATTTACAACTTAAGCGTTGATGCTGTTCACGAGCTTGGCAAGACCGGACTTGCGGTTGGAAGCCTGGTTCTTGTGGATAACATGCTTGGCGGCAGCCATGTCGAGACGCTTGGTGACGGTCTTGAGGGCAGCCTGGGCCTTCTCGGCGTCGCCCTCGGCGACGGCGGACTGGACGTGCTTGGTCAGCGTCTTGAGCTCGGACTTGACAGCCTTGTTACGCATGCGAGCTGCCTCATTGGTGCGGATACGCTTCTTCTGAGACTTGATGTTTGCCACTTCTGGAGTTCCTTTCGAGTTCCTTGCAAAAAATGTATGACACCTCTGAGACACGGTGAGGTCATGCAAGCGCCTACTATAGCACGCTCCCCCTCAAAGGGATAGAACGAATTTGTCAAATAGGCAGGTATCATCACGATTTTCTCAAGATGTTCGTAATCCAGAGCAAAAGCGCGGTCTGAGAATCGGCCGAACCCTTGAGCGCGAGCTCCACATCAACGGCACCCTCGAGCGCTGCGACGAGCTCTGTCATCGAAAAGCGACGTGCCCAGGTCAGGTGATTCTTGACCTGCCAGGACTGGAGTTTGAGCGTTGCGGCCAGCTCACGACCCTGTCCGCGCGCATCGAGCGCCTTGGCAACGATAAGCTCGCGAATGCGGCCGCACAGCAATGTGTACGTCCACACGTAGCTCTTGGCGGGCATTAGATTGAAGAGCTCGAGCGAACGGCGCATGTCACGGGCCGAGACCGCATTGAGAAAGTCCCAGGGTTGAACCTCGGCCGTACGTACAATCCAGCGCTCAACGTCGGCAAGCTCAATCTGGGGCGCCTCGACCATCTGGGCAAGCTTAGCCAAGTCGTTATCGAGCATGCGAGTGTTTTCACCCGAACGCGAGACGAGCTCCTCGGCGGCCGCCGTCGAGATCGACTTGCCGTGCTGCGTCGCCATCTGTTGCACGCGGCGCGGTAACTCCCAGCGCTTGGTGCCGGAGCAATCGATCACGGCCTTCTTGTCGATTTTGGCGATCGCCTTATACAGGCGCGTGTTCTTGGCAAGCGAGTCGGCGATGATGAGGCAGACCGTCGTGGGGCTGGGACTCGCCAGATAGTCGACAAGCGGCTCCGAGACCGCCTTAGCGAGCTTTGAGCAGCCATCAAGGATTACCAAGCGAAACTCGCTGCCCATCGGAAAGGTGTTAAGCGATCCGATAATGGACTCGATATCGGGGTCCTTGGTCATGTCGCGCTCGTCGAGGTTGAACTCGACCATTCCCGACTTTTCCAGACGCGCCTTCATACGTGAGACGGCGTGATCGCGCTTGACGGCGTCGGTACCGACGATCAGATATGCCGGCAGCAGACCGGTTTCGGACATTACGCTCCCCTCCCGCAGGCCTTCGTATTCGTTCCGTGCCATTCTAGCCCAGGGGCCCACCACACGCCATCGACGTCGTCACGGTCGCTGGCATCGCATCGCAAAGCCCTTTGCGGTCGGGCTGATGGTGATATCACCGTGTTCGATGGTGCATGCGAACGCACCGCCCGCTTCCTGAACGGCATCGATGCAGGCATCCGACGGATGACCGTATCGATTCCCCTTGCCGGCGCTCGCGAGGGAAAGCTCGGGTCTCAGGACATCCAGCAACTCACCATCGACTGAAACCTTGGAGCCGTGATGCCCAAGTTTAAGGACATCGATATCCCCCACCTCCTGCACGAATTCCCGTTCTTGGTCGAGCTCGGCATCACCAGTGAGGAGCATACGCAGGCTCTTGCCTTCCTGAACATAAGAGAGTAGCAGGACAAGCGAGTCCTCATTTCCCTCGCCATCTACGGACTCGAACGGCCACATCACGCGGGCACAAAATGAGCCGATGTCGACCGTATCCCCACGGCGCACCTGCCGATACTCAACGCCAGGTCGATTCAATACCTCGGCAGGAGCATCCTCCAACGCATCCGCCGCCACGGCAATCGTTCCGACCGAAAACTGTTCGAGCACGGCAGGTAGACCACCCCAGTGATCCTCATCCCAATGCGTCACAAAGACGGCATCGATATGGTGCACGTTATTGCGAACCAACGCCGCTACCACGCGCTCATCGAGCCCGCAGTCGACGAGTGCTAATGCGTCGCCCTGGCGGATAAGAATCGCATCCGCCTGGCCCACATCGAGCACCGTCACCGAAGGCGGAACGAATCGATCCCAGTAGACGTACGGAATCGCAGCCAAGAGCACCAGACATGAAAGCCCCACCGCCATAGGACGTGC
>CABUKY010000170.1 GCA_902492185.1 uncultured Collinsella sp. | reverse complement strand
GGATAATATCGTGGATACCCAGCTTTCGACCGTGCGTCAGAATGACCGCTTTTATTCCTACCGTAATGAGGGCGGTACCTGTGGGCGCCATGCTGCGATCGGCGTGATGCTATGAGAAAGATCGTATCGGCCCTGAGCGCTGCTGTGCTAACGCTTACGCTGTGTGCCTGTTCTTCGGGATCTTCTACCTCTTCCATTACCGTCGCCGGCTCCACGACCTGCCTTCCTATCGCCGAGATTGCGGCCGAGGGCTTTAAGGAGGAGACCGGCATCGACGTGCTCGTTTCCGGTTTGGGTTCTTCCGCTGGCATCGAGGCCGTCAGCGCCGGCACGGCCGATATCGCCAGCTCCTCCCGTGGACTCAATGCCGACGAACAGGATCTGGGCCTGACTCCCATCGTCATTGCCCACGACGGTATCGCGGTCATCGTGAACGACGATAACCCGGTCGATAACCTCTCGACCGAGCAGCTCCGCGATATTTACGCCGGCAAGATCACCAACTGGAAAGAAGTCGGTGGCGAGGACCTGAGGATTCAGGTCATCAACCGAGATGAGGCGTCCGGCACGCGTGAGGCCTTTCGCACCATCGTGATGGACGGCACCCCGTTCGATCGCCGCTCGGCCGTTCTTTCGGGCACGGGCCAGGTGCGCGACGTGGTATCTCGTTCGCGCGGTGCCATTGGCTACATTTCGCTGGGCTTCGTCGATAGCCTCAACGCCAAGACCTCGGTCAAGGCCGTCTCGGTCAATCATGTTGAGGCGTCCGAGAAGACGGTCGCGAGCGGCGGCTATCCCATCTCACGCGACCTTTACTTCTTTGTGAAGGGTGCGCCTTCGCAGCAGGCGCAGGATTACATCGACTACGTGACGTCCGAAAAGATGGACAAGCAGATTCGTGAGGCGGGCTTTATCCCCGTCACCAACGACGAGAAGGGGAGTGAGTAGCATGGAAGCACAGGAAAACTCCCAGACTGAGCAGAATGTTCAGACGCCCAAGAAGCGCGAGCTGGCGCTCGTATCGCGCAGTACCTATATCAAGGAGAAGGCGCTGCAGTGGATCTTCTTTGCCTGCGCGTTCTTGGCGGTCGTCACCGTCATCCTGATTTTTGTCTTTACCACGTACTCGGCGCTGCCGGTCTTTACCGACATCGGCCTGGCGGACTTCTTTAGCTTTACGTGGGCGCCTTCCGAGGGCCACTACGGCATCTTGTCGCTGCTTGCCGGCTCGGGTCTGGTGACCGTCGGTGCGCTCGCCATGGGCGTGCCGCTGGGCGTGGGTACGGCCGTTTACCTGGTCGAGATTGCCAGCAAGCGCGTGCGCAAGCTCATCAGCCCCGCCGTTGACCTGCTGGCGGGCATACCCTCCATCATCTACGGCTTCTTTGGCATGATCATCATCCGCCCGTTTATCGCACAACTGACCGGCGGCCTTGGTTTTGGTGCGCTGACGGCGTGGTTTGTGCTCGCCATCATGATCGTCCCTACCATCACCACGCTCACCATCGATGCTCTCAATTCCATTCCCATGGGCATTCGCGAGGCATCGTATGCCATGGGCGCCACCAAGTGGCAGACCATCTATAAGGTCGTGCTACCTGCCGCGAAGCTGGGTATCGTTGATGCCATCGTGCTGGGTATGGGCCGTGCCATCGGCGAGACCATGGCCGTGCTCATGGTCGTAGGTAACGCCCCGGTTATTCCCGACAGCATTGCGAGCCCCATCTCGACGCTCACGAGCCAGATTGCGCTCGACATGAGCTATTCCTCGGGTCTGCACCGCTCGGAGCTGTTCGGCATGGGTGTGGTCCTGTTTATCATCTCCGCCACGCTGGTGGGCATCGTCCGTCTGATTTCCAAGAAGAAGAGGGGGTAGGCTATGTCCGATTCCGTTGACACGACGGTCGATACGACCTCGTCGCGCGAGCGCATCCAGCGTGCCCTTTCCCACGGCAAGAAGGGCCGCATCAACAAGGACCTGTCCAACAAGATCATGCTTGGCGTGTTCCGTGCCGCTGCCTACATCACCACGCTGGTGCTGGTCGCTATCATCGCCTACGTGGTCATCAACGGCCTGCCACACATCTCGCTCGACTTTATCTTCGGTTGGCCCCAGGGCGTCAACGCCGAGGGCGGTATTTGGCCCACGATCGTCTCGACCGTCTATGTGACGGCGCTCGCCATGCTTATCTGCACGCCGATCGCTGTGCTGGCAGCCGTCTATCTGGCCGAGTACGCCAAGCAGGGCAAGGTCGTCGAGCTCATTCGCTACGCTGCTGACGCTTTGGCCTCGGTGCCCTCCATCGTTATGGGTCTGTTTGGCTACGCCTTGTTTGTCGAGGCCATGGGCTTGGGCCTTTCGATGGTCTCTGCCGCCCTGGCACTCGCGCTCTTGATGCTTCCCATCGTCATGCGCACCACCGAAGAGGCCATTCGCGCCGTTCCGCGCTATATCCGTTGGGGCGCGTACGGCCTGGGCGCCACCAAGTGGCAGGTTGTCTCCAAGATCGTGCTTCCTTCTGCCTTTGGCCGTATTGCCACGGGCATCGTCCTCGCCATCGGCCGTGCCATTGGCGAGACCGCGGTGGTGCTCTACACCATGGGGCAGGCCATCAATCTACCTATTTCGCCGCTCGATTCCGGCCGCCCCATGACGGTTCACCTGTACCTGCTTGCCAACGACGGCATCAACATGAACGCAGCCTACGGCACCGCGCTCTTGCTGATGGTGATCATTTTGGCCTTCAACCTGTTTGCGCGCTTCCTGTCGCGCAAGCGTCGCTAGTTAAGGAGTCCCATGTCCGTTTATCAGTCCGCTCCCACGCTGGAGCAAGCGGCCATTACGGCCAAGGATTTCAACTTTTGGTACGGTGACTTTCATGCGCTGACGGGGCTCGACCTCAACATCGCCAAAAACGCCATCACCGCGTTTATTGGCCCTTCGGGCTGCGGCAAATCGACGTTTTTGCGCTGCATCAACCGCATGAACGACCTGATCGAGGGCACGCGCATCGAGGGCACCATGACGCTC
>CABUKY010000169.1 GCA_902492185.1 uncultured Collinsella sp. | reverse complement strand
TTAGTAGTCGAACTGGTGGTAGTAGCGGCGGTACTTGAGGTTGTGCTTGGTGACCAGCTCGTAGTTGCGCGCGAGGCGGTCGGTGGTCAGCACGGACAGGATCCACGGCGACACGATGACGCGGAAGTCGTCGTCCAGGCCCGGGATCGCGTACTCGGCGGTGTCGATGATGACGTAGTCCTCGTCGCCGGTCACGCCGCTGGTGAGGAAGGCGCGGACGCGCTCGTCGAGGGCGCGGCACTCGTCCTCTCCCATGAACAGGAACACCGGGACGCCGGGCTCGAGCAGCTCGAGCGTGCCGTGGAAGAAGTCGTGCGAGGTGATGTGGCGGATGCGCTTCCACTGCATCTCCTCGAGCAGGCACATGGAGTACAGGATGGTCTCGCCCCACAGCGCGCCCGAGCCGATGAACATGGTGTAGTCGGCCAGCGCGTACTTCCTGGCGAGCTCCTCGGCGCGCGGCTCGAAGCGCTTGCGGATGTCGAGCATGTCCTTCCAGACGTCCTTCGTCTGCTCGATGAACAGGTCGAACTTGGGGAAGCAGCCGCGGCGGTTGAGCAGGCGCAGGCCGAAGCAGTCGGCGAGGTAGTAGCCCTTCTCGCAGCCGCCGGCGCCGTGGTCGGAGGCCATCATGACGCAGTTCTCGGCGCCCACGGCCTGCCCGATCTTGCCCTCGGGGTTGGTCATGGCGAAGACGCGCACGCCCATCTCCCTCATCTTGCCGATGGCCTCGAGCACCTCGGGGGTGGTGCCGGACTCGGAGGCGGTCAGCACGACGGATTTGTCGGTCATGCGCTTGTGGCCCATGACGTTCCACTCGGCGGCGTGGATCAGGTAGACCTCGAGGTCGCGGTCGCCGAACTTGTTCATGAGGTACTCGAGCTGCATGAACTCGTCCCAGGTGCCGCCGACGCCCATCAGGAAGACGGCGTCGTAGCCCTCCTCGTGCACGCGGTCGGCCAGGGCGGTCATCTTCTTGCCGGCCTCGTAGACGTTCCTGCCGTCCTCGAGGTAGCCCTCCTGGTCGAAGTGCATGATCTCGATCTTCTCGGTCTCCTTCATGTGTGTCCTCCCATCACATGTGCGCAATTCTATACATCGCGCTTCTTGCTGATACCAATTATAGCCATACGATTGCTTGTTATTTAATACCAATCTAAACTCACGGAGATTTGCGGCGAACGGTCGGTTTCCTCGCCCGAGTGGTATTACAACGCCAATAGTTGTCTATTTCGAGCGCTACTGCCAACGGGCTCCCCACAACTCGCCAGCTATAAAAGCGTTGCGCCAGACCCGCCCAAGCGTTTCCAGCGCAACCGCGCAGTTTAGTTATTCGGCTTCCATCTCCGCTATCACACGGCGATACATCTCGATAACCTGAGTCGTCGCCTTGGACGGATCCTGATAGTAGCGGCCATCACACGTCTCGGCCGAGACATAGCCCGTATAGCCGTGGCGCATGAGTGCCTCGAGGTCGGCACGCATATCACGCTCGCCGTCGCCCCAGGCAAGATGCGTCGTGCCGCCGCCCACATCTACAAAGTGGGTGTGAACGATCTTTTCGCCCAAAACCTCAAAGTAGCCGTCGATCGTGTCGCCGGCAACTTCCATGGCGCCAAAGTCGATACAGGCCTTCAGGTTGGGACGATCGACCGCCTCGAGGATGCGCACGACATCCTGTGCGGTGTTGACCAACACGGACTCCGACGGCTGCAGGGCCTCGAGCGCGACGCGAATACCGCGCGTATCGGCGTAGTCGCACACCGAGCGCAGCATGGCAACGCTGCGGGCCCAGGCGTCCTCAGCCGGCTCGTCCAGATAGGCCCAACCACTCGTCACCAGAATCTGCGGCGCGCCCAACTCAACGGCTACGTCGATCACATTCTTAAAGTACGAGAGGATGCGTTTTTGGCCCGCCTCACCGCGCACCGCGACGTTCCACGGCTTGGGGTTGTTCTGCTCGGGGCACACGCACACGATCTTGATACCGTATTGGGCGGCAAGATCGCGAATCTTATCCACCGAATCGTGCTCATGGCAATCCACATACAGGTGCATCGAGCCGGTCCACAGCTCGATATTGCGATAGCCGGCCTCACCTGCAGCCTTAAAAAACGTCTCGATGCTGTAGTAACGATGGTTGATGTTCATGAGCGAAAGCTCAGGTACGACCATAGCCCTCCCCTTTCGTACGGAGTTTTAAAAAACAGGGGGCCGCCGCAGATGCGACAAGCCCCCCAAAGATCGACGCAACCGTTAGACGCGATGGAAGCGCGATTCGAACATATTAGGCAAGCACGCCAAAGTAAGCGCCGATAATGCCCACGACCATGGTGCAGAGGATCAGGACCATCGGGTTGATCTTCTTGGAGAGCAGCCAGTAGTAGAGCCAGAAGGCGGCCATACCGAGCATACCGGGCATGATGCCGTCCAGGATGTCCTGGAGAGTTTGGGCGGAGTCGCCCTGACCGATGGCGATGGGCAACGAAGCCCAGAACATGTCCTTGCTCATGGCGCCGACGACCATAACGCCGACAATGCCGACGCAGGCCATGATCTTTTGCATCAGGCCGGTCTTCTGAGCCTCGTCGAGGAAGCCAATGCCTAGCTCATAACCCTTGATAGCGCCAAAGATACGAATCAGGAACGCCGGGATGTTGTAGACGAGCAGGAAGGCGATGGGGCCAAAGACGTTGCCGGCCTGGCACAGGCTGATGCCCACGGCAGCGGCGACGACGCGCAGGGTGGACAGGAAGAAGGAGTCACCCAAGCCGGAAAGCGGACCCATGAGGGCTGCCTTGATGTCGTTGACGCTCTCGGGCTCAACCTCGCCACGAGCGACCTTTTCTTCCATGGCCATCGCGATGCCACCCACGAAGGGAGCGAGCTGCGGGGTGATGTTGAAGAATGCGCTGTGACGGTGCAAGGCCTCGGCGTAATCATCGGGACGGCCGGCATAGATCTTCTTGAGCATGTTGGCGACCATCAGGCAGAAGGCAATGTTCATCTGCTTGTAGTAGGTCCAGGAGAATTCCATGCCC
>CABUKY010000168.1 GCA_902492185.1 uncultured Collinsella sp. | reverse complement strand
TAGTTTCCGCCCGGGTTTGAGAGCTCGTGGGCGCCATACTCCGCCGGAAGTGACCCATGGACCACAAGCTCTGCAACCGCCGCTTTAAACTCACTTTTTAGCTGCGGATGCATGCGCATCGTTCGTTTGTAGTCCACCTTAAATTGAGCCTCGACTTTAATCTCGAACATCGCTATTCCTCATCGAGGAATGACATAAGCTCATCAGCGTTATTGAATGACAGGCTATCGTCCGGCAAAATCCCCAACTCATGAGCCTCGGCAATCACCATGGCGCGTCTCGTCGCCTCGTTGGGCACCTCCGCCCTTCCTACAATCTCAAAAGGAATCTTTCGCTGATTTACCAGCTGCCGAACGGCAAGATTGAGATAGGAATTGAGGCTGAGGCCGACCGAATCCAAGAACTCAGTCGCCTGCTCCTTGAGCCCCTCTTCGATTCGAACCGTCGTAGGCTTAACTGTTGCTGTAGACATTTGCGACCTCCTCGCCCTCGTCTTTTACACAAGTATACCCAATATAAATGGCAATCTGATGTTAAATAACATCAGATTGCCATGCGTATTCATGTCGCGTGGCACGATTGATCTACATCAGCCCGCTCAGGGCGATGTCGACGGCCTCATTGATGTCGTCGGTGATGTGTACGAGCTCGGGATCGAGCGGGCTAATCATACCGGCGTCCATCACCGGGCCGTTAAGCCAGTCGAATAGGCCCTGCCAGTACTCGCTGCCTACCAGTACAAGCGGCATGCGCTTGACCTTATGCGTCTGCACCAGCGTGAGCACCTCGAACATCTCGTCGAGCGTGCCAAACCCGCCGGGAAACACAATAGCGCCCGAGCTGTATTTGACGAACATGGTCTTGCGCACAAAGAAGTAGCGGAAGTCCATACCGAGGTTCACGTATTTGTTGAGCCCCTGCTCGTGCGGAAGCTCGATACCCAGGCCGACTGACTTGCCGTTGACGCTCGCCGCTCCCTTGTTGGCCGCTTCCATGATGCCGGGGCCGCCACCGGTGATAACCGCCACGCCGCGCTGGGCAATCTTACGGCCGACCGTGCGCGCCGCCTTGTAGAGTGGATCGGTCTTGGGCGTACGGGCACTACCGAAGATGGTCACCGCAGGCCCTAACTCGGCAAGTGCGCCAAAGCCATCGACAAACTCGGCCTGGATGCGCAGTACGCGCCACGGATCGGCATGCAGCCAGTCGGTCGACTCCTCGGGCGCCAGCAGGTTGGCGTAGGTGTTGTCCTTAGGAATCATGGGGCCGCGCATGACCACGGGACCACGGCGGTACGTCTCGTCGTAGGCAAGCTCGCCCTCGACATTCTCGTTCTTAATCATGGGTGCTCCTATCGAGAAAAAGAAAAACGGGCGGGGTCGACGCCATGCGCCAAACACCCGCCCGAACATCAACTATTCGGTATGGTCCCCATGATGTATCAAGTGCTTGCAAGCTATCGGTCAGCGGTCGCGCAGCCAGCGTCAGAGAATGTGACGAGCGGCTGCCGCTCAGCGTTTGCCGTTGCCCACGCTCCGCAAGCGTGTCTGTCGCCCTTAGTAATCCACCGCCGCGGGGCTGTTCATCCAGTCGCTCACGAACGCACCGTAGCGGCCCTCGATAATGGCCTGACGGACACGCTGCATAAGGTTGAGCAGGTAGTAGATGTTGTGCATCGACAGCAGAATGCCGCCGAGCATCTCCTTCTGCGTGACCATGTGACGGATGAGCGCACGGCTGTAACCGCCCGTGCACACCGGGCAGGTGCAGGTGGGATCGATGGGGCCGTCGTCATGCGCAAAGCGGGCGTTGCGGAAGTTAAGGCGACCTTCACTGGAGAATGCCGTGCCCATGCGGCCGGTGCGCGTCGGCAGCACGCAGTCGAACATATCGATGCCCACGCCCACACCGCGCACGAGGGTGGTGGGGTTGCCGACGCCCATCAGGTAGCGCGGCTTGTGCTTGGGCATGTACTCGCTTACGAGCGGTGCCAGGGTCTCGAACATGGTCTCGTGGTCCTCGCCCACCGAGTAGCCGCCGATGCCGTAACCGGGGAAGTCGCCGCACTCCTCCAGATGGCGCAGCGAGCGCAGGCGCAGATCTAGGTGCATGCCGCCCTGGACGATACCAAAGAGCGCCTGGTCGTCGCGGGTATGCGCCTTATAGCAGCGCTCGGCCCACATACTCGACAGCTCAACGGCGCGCTCAACGTAGGCGCGCGTGGCGGGATAGCCCGGGCACTGGTCCAGCTGCATGCAGATGTCGGAGCCGAGTTTCATGGCGATTTCCATGTTGTCCTCGGGCGTCCAGAACACGTGGCGGCCGTCGTAATCGTTGACGATAAAGCGCACGCCCTCATCGGTGAGCTTAACGGCGTCGTTATGGCTAAAGACCTGGAAGCCGCCCGAGTCGGTAAGAATGGGGCCATGCCAGTTCATGAACTTGTGCAGTCCGCCCAACTCGGCGATGGTGTCCTCGCCGGGGCGCATGGACAGGTGATAGGTATTGGCAAGCACGATCTGGGCGCCGAGCTGCTTGACGGTCTCGGTGGGAATACCCTTGACGTTTGCCTTGGTGCCCACGGGCATAAAGATCGGCGTCTCGATTTCGCCGTGCGGGGTATGCAGCACGCCGGCGCGCGCGTGCGTGGTCGGGTCCTCGGCGATCAGGTCGAATTTAAAAAGGCTCTGGTCCATAAACTAGAACTCCTTGGTTGCGGTTCATACGCAAACCATTATACGGGCAACCCGCAAAGAGCACCGACTCGACAGAAACTGATGCACTAAACGACTAGTCGTCGGGGACAATCTTCAGCGCCATCTTGCAAAGAAGTGTCCCAATCTGCCGGCACTTAGGGACCGTCCCCAGGTGCCGGCAAGAGCGTCCCTTTCGACTAGTCATTTAAGAACGTCCCCAACGACTACATCTGGGATTATTTCCAACGGCCAAGGCAACGCCGATGCTCTGACAACGTCAGCGAGCGGTCGCCAGAGCGAACAAATTGGCATGAAAAGAGGACGGCATAGACCTTCTGGTCATGCC
>CABUKY010000167.1 GCA_902492185.1 uncultured Collinsella sp. | reverse complement strand
AGATCAGAAGTTGAAGGCAAACATGATGCCGATGACTTTGTCAAGATATATTAAACAAACGGTAGTTTCAATTCATCTTTGGAATAATAGCCGTTCAAAAGCGAATCGATTGGCTCATTTAGATTATATAAAATTCCTTTAGTTTTACTTCCGAGCGGCGCGCCGGGCATCTGGCATCAACGGATTCCCTGTTTAGGCGCTTCGAAGGCACGGACTCCGTTTCGTTAATTTCTGATTAGAAATGCTGAAAATCCAGTCAGAAGCGGGCTGGGGAACGGGGTAATAAAAATGGCTTTCGAAATGAGTCGGCGAAGCTTTTTAACGGCCGGTGGGGCCACAATGCTGGCGGGCACCGCCTCTATGCTTGTTGGCTGCGCGTCTGGAAGCGAAAGTGGCGCGGGAAGCGTGGCTGCCGGCAAGGATGATGCACTGAAGGTTGATAGCGACGGCAAATCGGGTGGCACGGATAGCGACGTTAGCGAATTCTACGAGCACGTTATCTCTGTTTCTGCACTTGCGAAAACATATGCAATCGGAGAGAAGATTGTCGGCGTGGCGATTGAATACGACGTGGATGTCGATGCGTCTTCGGTTGATCCCGGACATGGCGGCATCGGTCAACAGGCTCAGGAAAAGGGGCTGGGATCTTTCTCGGTTTTGGGACGCTCGATTGTCACTGCCTATGTAAACGACAAAGCCGAGCTGAGTGATGAAGGGGGCAAAAGCAAGGGAACGTACGTCATCGTCGAGCTCGATCCAGCAGATGCGGGCGCACAGACGTTGATGTTTCAGATGATGCGTGGGTGCGTAGGCTCAAACGGTCCCGTATCCCTTGATAGCGGTTGCGTCAAAATCGCCCAAATAAAGGATCTCAAGGATTCTGCAGGTAAAAAGCTTACAGGCGATGAGACATCCTCCCGATATATCGTGGCTTCGACTGTTCTCAACTCCGAGGCAGACAAGTTTGTTGCAGGGACCTACGATGACCCCAAAACTGGATTCCATGCTTCGTTTGCCTTGGCTCAGCCTGACGACTACGACAAGGCAAAGAAATACCCCATCACGCTCTTCCTGCCGGATGCGGGGGTAACCACCTGCGATGTGAGGGTGAATCTTCGTCAAGGTCTGGGAGCCCTTGCCTGGGCTGATGGGTCACAATTTGTGCTGACGATCGCTGGAACTTGTTGCGATATCGAGACTTGCCTGCATGTAATCGAGGACCTGATCGACCAGGGTTACTCAATCGATCCGGATCGCATTTACGGGACGGGCGAATCTGCCGGGTGCATGGCCCTCATCGAATATGCCTCCAAGCATCCCGATGACAATTCCTTTGCAGCGCTTATGCTCGTTGCCGGGCAAGGCAACATGACTCCGATTGCCAAGACGTCCATGGTGATATTCGTTTCTGAAGACGATTCCAATTCCTATGGCGGCATGACGGATCCCGAGAAGGGTGTCGCGAGTATCGGAATTCCTTATGTTGAGAAGCAGCTGAATTGCGCCTATAACTATGACGGCGAAGGACATACGAGTGGCCTGTGGGTTGATTACGACGCAACGGGAGAGAAAAACCCTTCGGGTAACCAGGAAGGAGCCAAGGCGGCTAGCAGCCAGAAGACGCTCGATGAGCTTATGGTCGAGCTCTCGGATGTCTGCTCCTCGGCCTGTAAACAAGCGGTGACCGATGGGGCGCATGTCGTTTTCCTTCATGTAGAGAAGGGAACTCTCGATAGCACCGACAAGACGGTCCAGGGTGGAAACACTCATAACTTTACCTGGCAATACGCTTATGCGATCCCCGAACTCATCGAGTGGGTGAGAGACCAGTCTCTATAGCCTGCTTCTTTTTCGATGGCATTTCAATGTGGGCTAGGGTTATATGACCGATTGGGGCCAGGCGGTTGTCTAGCCCCGGAAATGCCGAATAGCAGTCTACGATTACGCCCAGGTAAAGCCTCAAAGGTGTTTTACCTGGCCAAAAACGTAGACAAAAGCGGCCCTGGCAGATCGTGAGGCGCAGGGCCGCTGTCGTTGATTTAAGGCGCCGCTAGAAGTTGGCGTCGTTGAGTTGTTCACTCTCGAGGCCGTCGAGCTGTTGCTGTTCGGGCATATCTGCGACGCTCTCGAGCAGCTCGGTGGGGTCGACGTTCATATTCTTACCGGCCTCGTTGCCGTTGACCAGGTCGTCCGAGAAGATATCGACTTCCATTTCCTCGGCCTCTTCGATCTGAACCTCGAGCGGCACCTGGGTGCGCACGAGCTTAACGGCCGGGCGCATGCGGGCAAACAGCGGCACGTACTCGATGATGATGGCCGAGTTCTCAAGACCATACCAGCGTGCCGGGCTTCCGCAGGCGCGGCGGACGGCGTACTTGATGGCCATCACGCGGTGGTCATTGCGGTTGATGTCCGTTTCGGGGGCAAGCATCTTGCGCAGCATGCAAAAGCGGAAGTCACCCACGTTGCCGCGTGTCTCGTAGATGGAGTAGGTGTGATGTTGCGGCGGCAGCTCGCCCGATGCCATCAAGTCGCCGACGATCTGACGCAGATAGGCGTTGACGCGCTGGTTGACCTTAAAGCCCAGGTCCAGGCGAACGCGGAAGAGGAAGTCTGTGCCAAAGGTCTCGACGGAATACTCGTGCGTATAGGGCTCATCGGTGACATGCACGTTGATGAACCAATATGCCTTGGCGCGCTTGGGGTGCTTGTCCAGGATGGAATAGAGCACGTCGCGGTCGAGTGTGAGCGGGTCGGGGCTGTTGGTGAGAAATACCAGATTGTCGGCGAGCACGGGATAGGTCTCGTCGTTGCGCAGGCGGTTGAGCTGGTCGATGTACTTGGAGACGGGCAGCAGGATCGTCTGCGTGCGCTCGATGGCGGTGCCGCGGCGCCACACGTACATAAGGCCGAACAGCAGTGCGGCCAGGAAGATCATGACGTAGCCGCCGTCAAAGAACATGGTGAGGCACGAAGCGAAGAAGCACAGCTCAATGGCACCAAAAAGTAGGGCGAAGACGCAGGCACCCAGCTTGTGCTTGAGGATGCCGGCGATGTAGCTCGTCAAAAGCGTC
>CABUKY010000166.1 GCA_902492185.1 uncultured Collinsella sp. | reverse complement strand
CGCGCAGCTGCTGCCGGGCGACAAGGTCGAGCGTGTTGAAGCGCTGCTGGCAGCCGAATCGGGCAAGGGCAAGCTCGCCTTTGTGGGCGACGGCATCAACGATGCGCCCGTGCTTACACGCGCCGATGTGGGCATTGCCATGGGCGCTATGGGTTCTGACGCTGCGATCGAGGCCGCCGATGTCGTGCTCATGGACGACAAGCCGTCCAACATTTCCCGCGCGATCCGCGTGGCACGCAAGACCATGACGATCGTCTGGCAGAACATCATCTTTGCGCTGGGCGTTAAGCTGCTGATCCTTGTGCTGGCAGCGCTGGGCATCGCCAACATGTGGCTTGCCGTGTTCGGCGACGTAGGCGTGGCGATCATCGCCATCCTGAACGCCATGCGCGCGATGGGTGTCAAGAACTTGTAGCGTTCGTGGGCTGTCCGGCCGGGGCCGGGCTTGGTTTTGAAAACGTCCTCGACCAATGAAGTGCCCCCGTTCTGCTCCTTCGGAGCTACGAACGGGGGCGTTTCTGGTCTGCGGAATGTTTTCAAAACCAAGCCCGGCCCCGGCCTGCGGTAACGTTGCTGGCGGTTCTTGGGCATCGCTTGCTGGTGGGGTTCCTTGTCTGAGTTGGACTTAGTTGGTGGGACCACTCGTCTCGGTCGCTGTCCCGCGCCGCTGCGGGAGTGCTAGTCGGTCATTATTGGCGCCGAAGCACCGTCCCGTCCCAGCATCGCCCTCAGCTTCTCGAAGCTCTCCTCGCTCAGGCAGTGCTCCATGTGGCAGCCCTCTTGCGACGCCACCTCGGCCGATACGCCTGCATCCTCCAAAAGCCCCACGAAAAAGCAGTGGCGCTCCCACATTTGGCGCGCGACCTCCAGACCGCGCTCTGTCAGATGAACATCTCGTTTGCCCATTTCGACATAGCCGTTGCTTTCCAGCGTCGCCATGGCCTTGGAAACGCTCGCCTTGGTTACGCCGAGGTACTCCGCAACGTCGATCGAGCGCACGATGCCCTGACGTTCCGACAGAACGTAGATCGATTCGAGATAGTCTTCTCCGGATTCACGTAGGGCCATGGGCCGCCTTTCGCGATGATTGCTAGTTAGCCTTTGGATACTTTTCACAGCTTACTTTACCGCAAAAGTTGCCCATGTCTTACTACTTTGCCTAAAAGTTAGCCGTGTTTCACAAAACGTGCGGGACGAAAACAAAATGGGGACGCCCCGCAAGGAGTGTCCCCAGGTGCCGGCAGATAAGGAACGTCCCCAAGTGCCGAGCCGCAGCTATAACAGTCCAAAGTACTTCGCGGCGTTGTAGATGCCGTCGTCGTCCACGGCAGTCGTCACATAGGTCGCCGCGGCCTTCACGGTATCCTGCGCGTTGCCCATGGCCACACTTGTGCCCACGGCCGAGAACATCGACAGGTCGTTCTCGCCGTCGCCAAAGGCAATCGCTTCACTCGCGTCGATGCCCAGGCGCTCCAGCGTCGCCGCCACACCCAGGTCCTTGCCGCCGTTGGCCGGAATAATGTCGCAGAACAGGTCGCACCAGCGCGTGGTGAGCGAATGCGACACGGCATCGGTCACGATGTGCTCGTCAACTGGGTCAACAAAGGCACAGAACTGATAGACCGGCGCGTCAAAGGCATGCTCAAACGGCTCCTCGTGGTAGACGATTCCCGCGTTGCTGCCAGCCGTCACCACGCGCTCGGACAGGCGGTTCACAAACGAGTTCTCGCCCTGCATGCACAGTGAGTCGTAGCGCCCCTGCGCCACCTGGTCCACAATCACCGCAACGTCGTCCGGATCGATCGGGCAGCTGCGGTAAACCCCCTCGGAATCAAAACAGTGCTGGCCCGAAAGCGTAATGTACGCATCCCAACCCAAGTCGAACAGCCAATCCGGCATCTGGTAGGTCGGGCGACCCGTGGCGATTACGCACGCAATCCCCTGTTCGTGAAAGCTATCGAGCACCCGCTGCGCCGACGCCGGAATCCGATGGGTCTTAAAGCTCAGCAACGTGCCGTCGATATCGAAAAACGCAGCCTTAATCATCCTCGCCTACTCCTCGCCCTCGAGCTTCTCGCTCGCCTCGAGCCACGCCATCTCCAACTCGTCCATGGCGGCGTGGGCCTCGTCGATCTTTGCCTGCTGCTCGCCCAGCGCCGTGTAATTGGTGGGGTCGACCTGGGTCATCGCGGCCTCGGCCTCCTCCACGCGTGCGCGCTGCGTCTCCATTTTGCGCTCGAGCGAGCTCACCTCGCGGCGGAGCTTCTGGCGTTCGGCGTTGGAAAGGCCGTTGGGCTGACCGCTCGACTTGGGTTTTTCGGCCGCAGCCGCCGCAGCACCGGTGTCGAACGTGCCGGTCTTGGCACTCGGCGCACCCACGGGTTCACCCTCGGCGGTGGCATTGCACATACGCAGGTACTGGTCAACGCCACCGGGCATATGCGTCAGGTGGCCGTCGAGCAGCGCCCACTGCTGGTCGGTCACGCGCTCCATCAAGAAGCGGTCGTGCGTCACCAGGATCAGCGTGCCGGGCCAGCCGTCAAGCAGGTCCTCGACAATCGCGAGCATGTCGGTATCCAGGTCGTTGCCGGGCTCGTCCAGGATAAGCACGTTGGGCTCGTCCAGGATCGTCAGCAACAGCGACAGGCGACGGCGCTGGCCGCCCGAAAGATCGCCGATGCGGCTCCAGAGCTGCTGCGTCGTAAAGCCCAGACGCTCGCAGAGCTTCTCGGGCGAAGTCTCCTTGCCGTCGATGACGTAGTACTTCTTATAGTTGCCGAGCACCTCGCGGATCGTGTCGCCCATGTAGGGTTCGAGCTCCTCGAGCTGCTGCGACAGCACGCCAAAGCGCACTGTCTGGCCAATCTTCACGCGGCCGCGCGTGGGTTCAATCTTGCCCTGGATCACGTCGAGCAGCGTCGACTTGCCGGCACCGTTCTCGCCCAGCAGACCATAGCGGTCGCCCGCACCAATGAGCCAGGTCACGTCAGAGAGCACCTGCTTGGGCGCGCCATCGGTATCCGCATAGCCGGCGTCCACGTCGACCACATCGATAACCTGCTTGCCCAGGCGGCTCACGGCGAGGCGCTTGAGCTCCAGCTCGTCACGCACGGGCGGCACGTCGGCGATCAGCTCGCGAGCGGCATCAACGCGAAACTTGGGCTTGGTGGAA
>CABUKY010000165.1 GCA_902492185.1 uncultured Collinsella sp. | reverse complement strand
GCCCGCCGATCTGGTCATCCTGACGGTCAAGACCACCGGTCTCGACCAAGCACTCAAGACTATGGAGCGTGTCGTGGGACCCAACACGCTCATCGCCTCGCTGTGCAACGGCATTACGAGCGAGCAAAAGATTGCCGAGCGCTTTGGCTGGGAGCACACCGTCCTGGGTATCTGCCAAGGCATGGACGCCGTGTTCCTCAACGGAGAGCTCACCTTTACCAATGCGGGCGAGATTCGCTTTGGCGCGGCAGCGGGCACCAAGCCCGCAACCGTTACCGCCATCGACGAGCTCTATACGCGCTGCGGCATCGCCCATACCGTCGAGAGCGACATTGCGCACCGCATGTGGGCCAAACTCATGCTCAACGACGGCATCAACCAGACCTGCATGGCCTACGGCGGGACCTACGGAAGCGCCACGGAGCCGGGCTCCGAGCAGCGCCGCTGTTTTGTCTCCGCCATGCGCGAGACGCTTGCGGTTGCCAACGCCGAGGGCGTTGAGCTGACCGAGGCAGACCTGACGCAAATGGTGCACCTCATCGAGGGAATCGACCCCGCCGGTATGCCCTCGATGGCGCAGGACCGCATCGCACAACGAAAAACCGAAGTCGAGGAGTTCGCGGGCACCATTTGCCGCCTGGCCGCCAAACACGATATCCAAGTGCCGCAAAACGATTGGCTCTACCAGAGGATTCGCGAAATAGAAAGCAGCTGGTAGTGCTCGGCATACTGTAGCCAGCAGATCCAATGGCAAAGCCGCCGCAAGGGGCACTCCCCTCGCGGCGGCTTCCTTTTTCATCTTTGGCCAAAAATCAGCTTCACAACGGTTAGAGCTGCGACTCCGACGCCTGGTCCTCATCGTCGCGACAAAGGACTACACCTGCACTTCCCAGCAGCGCGGCCGCGATCAGCGCGCCGACCACGATAGGAGCAGCCCCGCATGTCCCCTGCATGCCCGCGACGAGCGCGGCCGTGGGACCAAGGCAGCCAAGCATCAACGCGACGGCGGCAACGGCGATATCTCGAGCATTCACAAGACCACTTCCTCCAAGAGAAAGACCTTATTTCTCATGAACTAGTGTGCCCCGCGCCCATATGCGCGACGTACCGTCACGGTAAGGGCTCTGTTAGCTCAGGCGCATACATAGAACGGACGTCTTTACGTTGCCCTAAAGCTCGGTAAAGACACCCGTCCGCCAAATATCCGTGATGCAGAAAAATTACCAACCGGTGTAGTAGTCGGTGGTTCCGGCAGCGCAGCCGGAGTCATAGACCTTGCAATCACCCTTGGAGCCCGTAAAGGTCGAGCCCTGGGCCATATCGCCCGCGGCAACAACGTAATAGCCGTCGGAATCGCGCCAGAAGCCCTCAGAATCCTGAGTCCATTCGCCCGTGCGATAGTGATAAAGCACATTGCTGCTGTAATAGGTCTCGCGGCGCCCGTTGTAGTTATTGACACCCGCAGAGCGCGTCAGGCCCGATCCGTTCGTGCAGGACGCGGCAGACGCGTAGGACGGAGTGTAACCGCCGTTGTAGTACGAAGCCTCGGCAGCCTCCGCCTCGGCGGCAGCCTCGAGCGCTTCGCGCTTGGCATCCTCAAGCGCAGTGCGCAGCTCATCGAGCTCGGTCGACTTGGCGTCGACCTCCCCCATCGTCAACAGGCTACCCGCACCGTCGATACAGCCCTGCAGCACAGCGCGCTCGTCATCGGTGGCATAGTCGCCATACATATTCATGATGATCTGAGCGCGCACCTCCAGGGAATCGCGCTTGGCCTCCATCGAGGCGTTCCACTCCTGCATGGAACCATAACCATCGCCGCGATAGTCAACGGGCTGTACCAGCGTCGTCTCGGACGGCGTAGATCCAACCGTATCGGACAATGTTGCGGCGTGGGCATCAGTTGCACCGGCGCCCGCCAAAAGTGCCACGGTCAGAGCGGCGGAAAGGGCGGCGGCTTTCGGTTTTCGTGAATCGATCCTCATGTAGCTGGAAACCTCCGTAGTGCGTTTTTGCTGCGTTTGAGCTGCGTGTGATTCGATTGCGCTGCATAGTACCCCGAGCAAATCGCGACCTGCGGTTTTACTCAAAAGGCGCACGTCAATTGCGTAAAACTCACATCCTCTCAACAGGAGTTTTCCACAACTCGAATGCATAAAGCGTGTCAAAAACCCTGTTTTTGCACCCTCTCTATGCAAAAAAGGCGCCTGTGCAACCATTGTTCGCACAGGCGCCTTGAGCAGGCATTTTATGCAGTTATACCTATCGAGTCGCAAGGGGTCCTTGCACAAGTCGCTTTACTCGTCCAGCGCGGCGAAGGCCTGCTTCAGGTCCCAAATGATATCCTCGGCGTTCTCGGTACCGATGGAAAGACGGATCGTGGAGGGCGTGATGTTCTGCTCGGCGAGCTCCTCGGCAGACAGCTGGGAGTGCGTGGTGGTAGCCGGGTGCACGACGAGCGACTTGACGTCGGCCACGTTGGCGAGCAGCGAGAACACCTGCAGATGATCGATGAACTTCCAAGCTGCCTCCTGGCCACCCTTAATCTCAAAGGTAAAGATCGAGGCACCGCCGTTGGGGAAGTACTTCTGATAGAGCTCATGATCGGGGTGCTCAGGCAGGCTCGGGTGGTTCACCTTGGCGACGTGGCTGTCACCAGCCAGGAACTCAACGACCTTCTTGGTGTTCTCGACATGACGGTCAACGCGCAGCGACAGAGTCTCGGTGCCCTGGAGCAGGACCCAGGCGTTGAACGGGCTGATGCAGGCGCCCTCGTCACGCAGCAGGATAGCGCGGACATAGGTTGCGAAGGCGGCGGGACCGGCAGCCTCGGCAAACGAAACACCGTGGTAGGAGGGGTTGGGCTCAGCGATCTGGGCGTACTTGCCACTCGCCTTCCAATCGAAGTTACCGCCGTCGACGATCACACCGCCCAGCGAGGTGCCGTGGCCGCCGATGAACTTGGTTGCGGAGTGAACGACGATGTTGGCACCATGCTCCAGCGGACGGAACAGATACGGGGTGCCGAAGGTGTTGTCGACGACAACCGGCAGACCGTGCTTCTTGGCGATCTCGGAGATGGCGTCGATGTTGGGGATGTCGGAGTTGGGGTTACCGAGCGTCTCGAGGTAAATGACCGTGGTGTTGTCCTTGATGGCGCCCTCGACCTCGTCCAGGTTGTGGGCATCGACGAAGGTGGTCTCGACGCCAAACTGGGAGAGCG
>CABUKY010000164.1 GCA_902492185.1 uncultured Collinsella sp. | reverse complement strand
ACGAGTGGTGGGAGACCATCAAGAACTACACTCCCGAATCCGTACAGGACATCACGGGTGTCGAGCCCGCGTTGATCCACCAAGCTGCCGAGATGTACGCCACGGCGAAGCCCTCTGCCATCATTGGCTGGGGTATGGGTGTATGCCAGCAGAAGCAGAACCTGAAGACGGTGCACACCATCGCCTCCATCGCCTGCGTTGCCGGCCAGATCGGCAAACCCAATTCCGGCCTCGCGCCCGTGCGTGGTCAGAACAACGTCCAGGGCTCCTGCGATATGGGCATGCTGCCCAACCTGTACCCTGGCTACCAGAAGGTCACCGACCCGGCAGTGCGCGCCAAGTTTGCCAAGGCTTGGGGCGTGCCCGAGGAAAAGCTCCCGCTCGAGGAGGGCTATAAGCTCACCGACCTGGGCCACCTGGTCGACGAGGGCAAGGTGCACTGCTTCTACAACTACGGCGAGGACCCGGTGCAGACCGAGCCCGATTCGGCCGGTATGCGCAAGACGCTCTCCGAGCTGGATCTGTTCATTTGCCAGGACATCTTTATGACGCAGACGACCATGCTCGCCGACGTCATCCTGCCTGCCACCTCTTGGGGCGAGCACGAGGGTGTCTTTACCGCATCCGACCGTAGCTTCCAGCACTTTGACGCGGCTGTTCCGCCCAAGGGCGAGTGCCGTCACGACTGGGAGATCTTCGCGGACCTGTCTACGCGCATGGGATACCCCATGCACTACGACAACACCGAGCAGATCTGGAACGAGTGCATTAGCCTGTGCCCCAACTTTGTGGGCGCGACCTACGAGAAGATGGCTCCCGAGGGCGGTTACGCCCAGTGGCCGGTCAAGAGCACCGATGTGAACGACCATGGTACGGCCGACATGTTCGCTGGTGGCAAGTTCACCACCAAGGACGGCCGCGCCAACCTGATGGCGCACGATTGGGAGGCGCCCTCCGAGCTTCCCGACGATGAGTACCCGCTCATCCTGTGCACCGTCCGCGAGGTCGGCCACTACAGCTGCCGTTCGATGACCGGCAACTGCAAGACACTGGCACTGCTTGCCGACGAGCCCGGCTTTGTCCGCATGAATCCCGCGGACGCCCAGGCGCGCGGCATCAAGAATGGCGACATCGTCTCGATTCACAGCCGCCGCGGCCAGGTATACAGCCGTGCCGACGTAAGCGATCGCATCAACAAGGGCACGGTCTACATGACCTACCAGTGGTGGATCGGCAAGTGCAACGAGCTGACCATGCACAAGGTCGACCCGGTCTCGCATACGCCCGAGGACAAGTTCTCCGCCTGCCAGGTCGACGCTATCGCCGACCAGGTTTGGGCAGAGGGCGAGGTGGAGCGTCAGTACACCGAGCTCAAGCAGGCTCTGGTGGACGCCGCCGCTCCCCAGGACGTTGAGCCTGGCGCCGCCAAGTTCGACGACGAGACGCACGTGAATCAAATCGTGTAGTCCCGTTCTCGTTGGCTTTTTGGGCCGGGCGTCCCGTACGTTCGGGAGCCCGGCCCGTTATTTTGAAAGGAAGTGGGGATGAACCGCTTCATCGACATCAACCCGGAGAGGTGCATCGGCTGCGGAACATGCCAGTCCGCCTGTGCCGACGCCCACCGGATGCAGGGTCTTCAGGATACGCCGCGCCTGGCGCTCGTGAAGACCGGCGGTATTTCGGCCGCCCTTGCCTGCCACCATTGCGAGGGTGCCCCCTGCGCCGAGGTCTGCCCGGTGAATGCCATCGAGCACGATGGCGACCGCATCCACGTCAAGGAGCAGGAGTGCATCGGGTGCAGGCTGTGCGCCATCGCGTGCCCCTTCGGAGCCATCCATCCCGATGGCACGTCTATCGCCGGTGTCGCAGGCATGTGCGACCCGACGCCTTCGTATCCTAAGTCCCTGAGCAGCCTGCTTACGTGGGCTCCCGGCCAGTACACCTGCGCTGTCAAGTGCGACCTGTGCGCCTTCGATCCGGACGGCCCGCATTGTGTGGCGGCGTGCCCCACCAAGGCGCTGACCGTCATGGGCGGCGCGGCCGATCGCGAGCTCGACGAGGCCAAGCGCCTGCGCTCGATCGAAAACGGTCCGTCCGTCGACGTTACTGCTGTGGCCCAGGGCCTGTCCGAGAAAGCAGAAGGGAGCGTAAACAATGGATAGCATGACGCTGTTTATCGCATCGCTTGCCGTCTCGTGCATCGGTGCGCTCGCCTCGGTTCTGCTGATCAAGGCCGATAACGCCGCCAAGACCGCCGGCTGCCTTATCGGCGCCGTCGCCGCGGTGCTTTCGTTTGTGGCCGGTATCCAGGCCGTGCTGGGCGATGTCGCGTCGGTCGACACCATCGTGTTCTTCCCGTTTGCCCATTTCCAGCTGCTGCTCAATCAGCTGTCCGGCCTGTTCGTGGCGCTTATCTCGGTGCTCGCGTTTGCCGGTTCGATCTACGGTCTCAACTACTTTGATGAGTACCCGGGCAAAAAGGGCCGCGCCGGCTTCTTCTTTAACACTTTCGTGGCATCCATGATGCTCGTCATCACCGCCGACAATGTGTTTTGGTTCCTGGTCGCCTTTGAGCTCATGTCGCTGACTTCGTACTTCCTGGTCGTGATCGAGGAGAACGAGAACTCCATCCATGGCGGTTGGCTCTACTTTGTGATCGCGCACGTGGGCTTTGTGCTCATCATGGCGAGCTTCCTCACCATGACCAACTTCGCCGGTGGCTCGTTTGCCTTTGCGGATTTCCGCGCTACGCAGTTTAGCCCCGCGGTCGCATCCGTGTGCTTCGTGCTCGCCTTCTTTGGTTTTGGCGCCAAGGCCGGTATCATCCCGCTGCACGGCTGGCTGCCCAAGGCACATCCCGAGGCGCCGTCTAACGTGTCGGCCCTCATGTCCGGCGGCATGATCAAGATCGGTATCTTCGGCATTCTCAAGGTGGGCCTCGACCTGCTCTCCGCCTCGGGCGTTCAGGTCTGGTGGGGCCTTATGGTCATGGTCTTCGGTGCGATCTCGTCGGTCCTCGGCGTGGCCTTCGCCCTGCAGGAGCATGACATCAAGCGCCTGCTGGCCTATCACTCCGTCGAGAACATCGGCATCATTCTGCTCGGCGTCGGCGCCTCCATGGCCGCGATGGCGCTCAACTCTGTTGGCATCGCCGTCCTGGCTTTGATGGCTGCCCTCTACCACACGTTTAACCACGCGATGTTTAAGGGCGAGCTGTTTTTGGG
>CABUKY010000163.1 GCA_902492185.1 uncultured Collinsella sp. | reverse complement strand
TTGTCATGATTCTGACAATGCCCAAGTCAATGGGTGGCTTAGCCATACGCGCTATCAAAACGGATTATCCGATCCCAGTCCCCAAAAGATACGCCGCCCTAACGCGACGGACGGTTTTCTACCTCGACGCGCTGCTCGAAAATTCGATGACCGATATCGAATACAACGGCTTTTACCACGACGAACCCGAGCAGCAATCAATTGACGAGGAGCGCCGAAACACGCTGCGAAACATGGGATATGCCGTTATCACAGTTAATCGTCATTCGTTTTTCAAGCAGTCCGCTTTTAAACGGGTCATGGAAGCGATTCGCATTCGCGAGAAGATATGGCCCGGTCGACTCCCGGATAACTTCGCCATCCTGCAAGAAACTCTTCGTCAATTTGTCTTGCGGCGCTACTTCGAATACGGTCGCCGCGTCCTGGAGACACTCAAAGAAGAAGAGGCCGCCAAGCGCGAAATTGCAAGCCAATATCCGCAAGCTGATGACCCGAGCATCAACGATGTGCCCGAACCCGACGACATGCAACACGTCGGGGCCCTTGCTGAGGAAATCAATGGGGCTTGGGAATGCGACATGTTCGCAAAAATCGATGAAAACCACACGGAAGACGACACGATTATTGATCTAATTGAGAATTCGCTCTTCTAAAGGCGATCTCTGCGGATGTCCACCTACATTTTTCGACTTATTCGGCCACCGATGTGCCAGATTGGCTGCAGCAAAGCTCAATATAACTTTAGATAAAACTGATTCTGCAGAAACTCCCGTAGAGGAAGAACTGATTCTCGCGGTATTTGACACGATAAAGTACAAATATGAACAGTTCCAATGCTTCTCAAGGTGGCTTTCTTAGCATGCTAGCCGAACATCTCGAAATATGTTGGCGAGCATTGCGTCGATGTCTCCCAACCCACAGAAAATCGCAGAGGCGGCAAGCAGTCATCGAAATTAACGCAAATTGTATTGACATATGAACATACACTCATATAATCGAAAGCAAGTTATATGAGCGCATGTTCATATGAAAGGATATTGCAATGAGCGTCCGCGTTGATGAAACGAAACCCGACATCGAGGCCACCGAACCCGCGATCCCCACCACCTGCTCGCCCGAGGACCTTCCCGACGAGGAGCTTCTCTACGACCTCGCCGACCTGTTCAAGGTCTTCAGCGACACCACGCGCATCAAGATCCTTTACGCCCTCATGGGCCGCGAGCTCTGCGTGGCAGACATCGCCGAAGCGACCGAAACCTCGCAGTCCGCGGTGTCGCACCAGCTGCGCACACTCAAGCAGGCGCACCTGGTTAAATTCCGGCGCGACGGGCGCAATATCCTCTACTCGCTCGCCGACGACCACGTCTACACCATGCTCAACCAAGGCATGAGCCACATCTGCGAATAGCGACCAACCACGGTACCAGCGCGGCCTGCACCCAAGCCGCAAATACAGAGAAAGGAACCCACCATGAAAAAGCAGTTTAAACTCGACGAGATCGACTGCGCCAACTGCGCGCGTGAGCTTCAGGACGAGCTGGCCAAGCTCGAGGGCGTCAAATCCGTGTCCGTCAACTTTATGACCCAGAAGTTGACGCTCGAGGCCGATGACGCCGAGTTCGACGAGGTGCTCAACCGCGTTGTAGAGTTTACGGCCGACGCCGAGCCGGACTGCGAGATCATTCTCTAGCCCAGGTTTACGCCAACCTGCAAGGCCGCGATTGCCGCGGCCTTTGCTCGCGAAATTATATGAGCGAGTGTTCATACGTTCAAATGGGAGGATACGAGTCATGGCCACCGCCGACCCCAAGAAGAAAAAGAAGAAGCGCAAGAAGAAAGAGTCACTCGAGCATAAGCGCAACCGCATCCTGGTAGCGCTGGGCATTTTTGCCGTGGTGTACGCCCTCGATGAGTTCGGCACCCTCACCGCCGCATTCGGTACCCCGGGCGACATCTACGCCAGCTTTGTGCTGTTCCTCGTACCGTTTTTGATTGCCGGCTACGACGTGCTGCAAAAGGCATTCAATAACATCCGCCGCGGCAAGGCCTTCGACGAGAGTTTCCTTATGGCAGTCGCGACCATCGGCGCGTTTGCCATGGTGCTCTTCCCCGATACCGACCCGCACATGGCCGAAGGCGCCGCCGTCATGCTGTTCTACCAGGTCGGCGAGCTGTTCCAGGCGTACGCCGTGGGCAAGAGCCGCAAGTCGATCAGTGCCATGATGGACATCGCGCCCGACTACGCTAACGTCGAGCAGCCCGACGGCACACTCGAGCAGGTCTTCCCCGATGACATCGCCGTCGGCACCGTGATTGTGGTCAAGCCCGGCGAGCGCGTGCCCATCGACGGCGTCATCGTCGAAGGCGAAACCCAGCTCGACACCGCCGCCCTTACCGGTGAGTCGGTCCCCCGCCCGGCCAAAACCGGAGACGATATCATCAGCGGCTGCATCAACATGACGGGGCTCATCCACGTGCGCACCACCAAGCCCTTTGGCGAGTCCACCGTCGCGCGCGTCCTGGAGCTCGTAGAAAACGCCAGCGAAAAGAAGGCGCGCACCGAGAACTTCATCACGCGCTTTGCCCGCATCTACACGCCCGCCGTCACCGGCGCTGCCGCGGTACTCGCGCTCGGCGGCGGCTTGGTCACCGGCGCCTGGTCCGACTGGATCCTACGCGGCCTGACCTTCCTGGTCGTCAGCTGCCCGTGCGCGCTCGTGATCAGCGTGCCGCTGAGCTTCTTTGGCGGCATCGGCGGCGCGTCCAAGCTGGGCGTTCTCATCAAGGGTTCTAACTACCTCGAGACGCTCGCCGACGTGGACACCGTCGTCTTTGACAAGACGGGCACCCTCACCAACGGCACGTTCTCGGTGGTCGCGGTACACCCCGAGGCCGGCTATACCGAGCAGTCGTTGCTCGAAGTCGCAGCCCTTGCTGAGTCGTTCTCCGATCACCCCATCGCGCAGTCCGTACGTGTCGCCTACCAGGGCGAGGTCGACCCCAAGCGCGTAAGCGACTCCACCAACGACGCGGGCCATGGCGTGACGGCAACCATCGACGGCAAGCACGTCGTCGTTGGCAACGCAAAGATGCTCGCCGCGGCCGGAGTCGAAGCGCCCGATTGCGAGGTCGTCGGCACCATCCTCCACGTGCTAGTCGATGGCATCTATGCCGGCCACATTGTAATTGCCGACACCATAAAGGCCGATGCCGAGCAGACGATCCGCGACCTGCACGCCGCCGGCGTCAAGCGCACCGTCATGCTCACGGGCGACCGCGAGGAAGTGGCTGCTGCGGTGGCCAAGCGGCTGGGGCTCGACGAGT
>CABUKY010000162.1 GCA_902492185.1 uncultured Collinsella sp. | reverse complement strand
CCCGGTGTGGGGCAACCCATAAGCGAGGCATCGAGCTTGTCATGATCGAGCTCGCGACCCAGATACCCCTCGCAGAGCATAATCGCGCACGCAGCATTCTGCGGCTGATAGGCCGGCTTGACCATGCTCGACGTATAGATCGCACGCGGCGTGGTGCAGCTAAACTCAACCGTATCGCCCACGTGCTCCGGCACCTTGGTCGTGGCATGGTTCACCACCAGCGGCACAATGCCGCACTCGCGACAACGGGCATCCATCACGCGCTGAACGCTCGCCTCGTGCGTGCCCTCGCCCAGCACAACCAGGCGTCCGGGCTTAATGACCGCAGCCTTCTCCCCCGCAATGGCCTCGAGCGTATCGCCCAGAATGCGTGTGTGATCGAGCCCAATGCCCGTAATGGCAACGGCGACGGGATCGGTCGCACTCGTGGCGTCCCAACGTCCGCCCATGCCGACCTCGAGCACGGCAACATCCACCGCGGCCTCGGCAAACACTACAAGTGCGGCAGCCGTCAGCAGGTCAAACGGCGTGATGGAATAGGCGCGCTCCCCTGCCGCCACACGGCGCGCATTCACGCGATGCCCCGCCTCGACAGCTGCCGAAACGCCACGGGCAAAGGCCTCGTCGCTCACGACGCACCCATCAACCTCCATGCGCTCGGGATAGCGCACCAGCTGTGGCGACGTATACAGCGCGGTTTTGAGCCCCTCACCACGAAGAATGGCAGCCGAAAAACGCGTAGTCGAAGTCTTGCCATTGGTACCGGCAACCTGGATGCTATCGAAATACTCGTCCGGACGCCCCAGCTCATCGAGCATATCGACAACCGTCTCGAGCAAAGGACCAGCATCCCCAGAAATCCGCCCCGTATCAGCAGCAAGCCCCACGGCCTCATCAAACGAAAGCAACTCAAACGAGAACGGAACGACATACGACCCAGAACGCTTAGCCATAACCCAAAGTCCCCCATAACAGAAAAAGAGGCCCACCAAAAAGAATGAGCCCCTCGTGTTGACAATATCAGCCTTTATCCGCTTGCAGCAAGATCAAGGCCACAACCCAGTGGTCCTAACCTACCAGATGCAAACAACCACGTAACCGCACTAGGAGCGGCCCGACGCTTTGCTCGATACAAGTTCCGCACGCAAAGGACAGCACTAAATGTGCTGTCCGTCTTGCGCAGGACTGTTCGCAGTAGCGAGCAAAGCGTCGGGACGCGCCCCAGAGCAAACCTTACGAGAAGTCAGCAACCTGAGCAGTCAGCGCCGCCAGGATCTCCTTGAGCTCAGCTGCACGGTCCCTCTTCTTCTGGACCACCGCGGGCGCGGCCTTGGCCACAAAGCCCTCGTTGGCGAGCGTCTTCTCGCAGCCGGCGAGCTCCTTCTGGGCCGCGGCGATCTCCTTCTCCAGGCGCGCCTTCTCGGCCGAAAGATCGACCTTGCCCTCAAGCACCACAAAGACCTCGACGCCGCTGTCGACCACGGCGATGCTCGCAGCCGGCTTCTCAACGTCGGTACCCATGACCAGCGAGGCGGTGTTGGCCAGCGGCTCGATGGTCGAGCGCAGGCTCTCGAGCTTCTCGATGTCCTCGGCACCGGCGCGCACGACCACGTCGAGCTCGGCCTTGGGGCTCAAGCGGTAACGCGAACGCGTGGCGCGGGCGGCGGAAACGACGGCACGGCACAGCTCAAACGCGCGCTCGGCGGGCTCGTCGACGTACTTGGCGTAGTCGGCGGGCTCCGGCCACTTGGCGATCATGAGCGCCTCGGCACGGTCCACGTTGCCCTCGGCGTCCAGGTCGAGCACGCTCGCCGGCATGTTGTCCCAGATCTCCTCGGTAACAAACGGCATGAGCGGGTGCATCAGGCGAATGGAGGTGTCGAGCACAAAGATCAGGTTGCGCTGGGCCTGCAGACGACCTTCGCCCTTCAGGCGGGCCTTGGTGACCTCGACGTACCAGTCGCAGACCTCGTTCCAGAAGAACTGCTGCACGCCGCGGGCCATGTCGCCAAAGGTGTAGTTCTCAATGCCCTCGGTGACCATCTTCACGGCCTTTGCCAGGCGGCTGAACATCCAAGCGTCGGCCGGCGTCTCCACGACGGGCTCGCCGGGCGTGTAGCCCTCCATGTTCATGAGCAAGAAGCGGCTGGCGTTCCAGATCTTGGTGACGAACGACTTGGCCTGCTCGGTGCGCGGGCTGTCGATAAGCTTCCTGGTCTTCTTGTCGATGTTCGCGTCGAACTTGACGTCCTGGTTGTTGGTGCACAGCGTGAGCAGATTGTAGCGCATGGCGTCGGCGCCGTACATGCCAATGAGGTCCATGGGGTCAACGCCGTTGCCCTTGGACTTGGACATGCGGCTGCCGTCCTTGGCAAGGATCGTCGGGTAGATGACGACGTCCTTAAACGGCACCTCGTCCAGGAAGTACAGCGAGCTCATGACCATGCGGGCGACCCACAGCGCGATGATGTCGCGCGCGGTGACGAGTGCCGTCGTGGGATGATGGCCCTCGAGCAGCTCCGGCTTTTGCGGCCAGCCCTGCGTGGCGAAAGTCCACAGCTGAGAGCTGAACCAGGTGTCCAACACGTTCTCGTCCTGGTGTACGTGATGGCCGCCGCACTTGGGGCACACATCGGTGTCCTCGGTGAGGGCGTCCTCCCAGCCGCAGTCCTCGCAGTAGAACACGGGGATACGGTGGCCCCACCACAGCTGGCGGCTGATGCACCAGTCCTTGAGGTTCTCCATCCAGGTGGTATAGGTCTGCGTCCAGCGCGCGGGGTGGAAGGTGACCTTGCCGGAGTTGACGGCGTCGAGCGCCGGCCCCTTAAGCTTGTCGACGGCCACAAACCACTGCTCGGAAAGCCATGGCTCAAGCGCGGCGTCGCAACGGTAGCAGTGCATGACGGAGTGGTCGTGCTCCTCGACGTGATCGAGCAGGTCATGCTCCTCGAACCACTTGATGACGGCCTCGCGGCACTCCTCGCGGGTCATGCCGGTGAACTCGCCATAGCCCTCGACGACCACCGCGTGCTCGTCGAAGATGTTGATCTGCGGCAGGTCGTGAGCCTGACCCATGGCGTAGTCGTTGGGGTCGTGGGCCGGGGTAACCTTGACAAAGCCGGAACCAAAGTTGGCGTCGACATGCCAATCCTCAAAGATGGGGATTTCACGGTCGACGATGGGGAGCTTGACGGTCTTACCCACAAAGGCGGCCTTCTCGGGGTCCTTCGGGGAGACGGCGACGCCCGTGTCGCCGAGCATGGTCTCGGGGCGCGTGGTGGCGACGACGATGTAGTCCTGGCCGTTGACCGGCTCGGTCAGCGGGGAGCGCAGG
>CABUKY010000161.1 GCA_902492185.1 uncultured Collinsella sp. | reverse complement strand
CGACGCATCTCGGCACGCGTGAGTTCGAGCTCACCAGCATCGGCAGCCTCGAGCTTCTCGGTAGCCTCGAGACCGGCCTCGATCTTCATAGCCAGATCGACCTCTTCGGAGGCGGTCAACAGGTCGACCTTGCCGATCTCCTTGAGGTACATACGGACCGGGTCGCCGGTCAGCATCACCGTGGAGGCATCGATGCCACGCACGCGGGAGCGTGAACGGGACGTGCGCACGGTGCGCTTCTTCTTGTTCTTGGAAGAACCCATCTCAGCGTCGGCCTGACGGGCCATCTTGAGCTCGTGATCGTCGAGCGAGCCGGAATCGTGCTCGTCGTCGTCATCGAAATCGTCGGTATCGGTATCGGTATCGGTATCGTCATCGTCGACACCCATGGGGGCGTCGTCGTTACCGCTCGCGGAGATAATCTGGATGCCGCTGTTGCGCAGCGCGGAATACACCGCGGTGAGCTGCTCGTCAGAAACATCGATATCCTTCAGGGCGACCTGAATCTCGTCCTCGGTTACCGAAGTCCTGTTTGAGCCGTTGCCCATGAGCTTTGCAACGTAGGATTCCAGCCCAGTACCCGTGCTCTCAGTCTTTTTTGGCACAGATTCTCCCTTCATAGTCCACAGGACTCAATACTTTAGCACACACATTGACGTCTATACCCAAAAAGAAGACTGGATATAGGCGAGAATACGCTGGTTGACCACAACATCTAGGCTTGTTCGGTGCCCGCGGCCTCCAGGCCGATCAAACGGAACGGGTCCGCCACGCCGCCGATCGACTTTTGCAGTTCGCGTTGACGTTGCGAATCCTGCGCGGCCTGCACGGTCAGCGCGCGACGGGCCTCATCATCGAGTGAACGGTCCTGGCGCAGCTTGGCCTGTGCGGCACGCATGCGACGCTTGATGGTGTAGAGCTCAAGCGTATCAAGCATAAACACGATGTTCGTCTCGGTGGGGTGCTTGCTCGTCGCGGAGATGCGCCCGGCACTCACAAGCGTTGCCGCATCGGGACACACTGAGCGCGCCGCATCCATGCAGGCTGCAGGATCGGTTCCCGGCGGCGTTGCCAGAACGGCCCATGCAATGGACTCGTGACGCGGGTCAACCCACTCGATGGAGCAGATGCGGTCGGCATACGTGCGGAACAGGTCGGGGTAGCTCGTGAGTATCGTCAACAGCTCGCGCTCCCCTGCCAAGGACTTGCGTTCAAGATCGGTAAGAACCATCGGCGCCGCCGCAGCCGGTGCGCCCGAACCGTCAGCCACAGGCACAGCGCCCATACCATCAGGCACATCGATCGGCGGCAGGTCGTCGACGACCTCCACGGGCGCGGCGCCGTAGGCATCGAGCGGGACGTAGTCGTACGGCTCTTCTTCGACCGGCGCGGACACCGGCGGCGTCGCGCCCGATGCCCAAGCACCGCGACCGGCATCGCGAGAACCCGACGCCCGACCGCCCGCGCTACCGGACCGCTCAGTCTGTGCCCGCTGGCGCTCATAGTTCTGCTCACGACGTCGTTCCGCATCCTCGCGCTTGGCGACATCGCGAAACACACGACCCGAGCTCGCGCGCACCGTCTCCAGATCCAAACCCAGCAGATCGGCAATCTGGATAAAGTACGTGTCGATCATATAGCTGTTGCGCAACGGATAGATAAGCGTCAGCGCATCTTCCAGCGCCTTAGCGCGACCGCCCGGCGTGGTGATGTCACTCGACTCCTGCAGCGAACGGTAAACAAAGTCCATAAGCGGCTCGGCAGCGTCGATGCGCGTCTGCAGTGCCTCGCCACCATGTGCGGTGATGAACTCCATGGGGTCGTTGCCGTCGGGGAGCACCACGCAGCGCAGGTCCATGGAATCCTGCTCGATAAACTGAATCGCGCGACGGGCGGCCTTCTGGCCCGCTGCATCGCCGTCGAACATATACACGATGCGCTTGGCAAAGCGAGTGAGCGTCTTGACGTGATGCTCCGTGAGGGCGGTGCCCAGCGTGGCGACAACGTTTTTAATCCCCGCCTCCCAGCAGGCGATGCAATCGGTATAGCCCTCTACCACGATGGCGGTATCCTGCGCGACGATAAACTCCTTGGCCCAATTAAAGCCGTAGAGGTTTCGCTTTTTATGAAACACGCTCGTCTCGGCGGTGTTGAGATACTTAGGCTGGCCGTCGCCCATAATGCGACCGCCAAAGGCAATGTTGTGACCCTGCTCGTCAAAGATGGGGAACATTACGCGGTCGTAGAAGCGGTCGGCAAGCTGCCCGCGCCCGCGGCTCACGGCAACGTTGGCGTCGATCATCTCCTGCGGGGTAAAACCCGCCTGGGACAGGTGCGACACCAGCGCGTTACGGCCCGGTGCAAAGCCCAGGCAGTAGCGGCGGCAGACGTCGCCACCCATACCGCGGCTGGCAAAGTACTCGCGCGGACGGCCGTCCTTACCGCGCATAAGCATGGTGTGGTAGAACTGGGCGGTCTCGGCGCACAGATCGTAGATGCGGGCACGCTTGGTACCGCGCTCGCGGCGATCTCCGGTATCGTGCAGCTCAATACCCGCGCGATCGGCTAAATAACGGATTGACTCGGGAAAGCTCAGGTTCTCGCGCTTCATGATATAGGTGAAGACATCGCCACCCTCACCGCAGCCAAAGCAATGCCACACCTGCGTGGCGGGGATAATGTGAAAAGACGGCGTCTTTTCGCCATGAAAGGGGCAGCAGCCCCAAAACTCATGGCCGCGGGGCTTGAGCTCAA
Source organism: uncultured Collinsella sp. (assembly GCA_902492185.1). Classification (GTDB taxonomy): domain Bacteria; phylum Actinomycetota; class Coriobacteriia; order Coriobacteriales; family Coriobacteriaceae; genus Collinsella. The sequence continues at coordinate 668 of CABUKY010000161.1, read as the reverse complement.
CCGTTTCCTGCACGATGGCGACTAGGTCGGACGCAGCGCGTACCTGGTCTTTTTCCTCATCGCTAATCACGGATGCTCACCCCCTGCTCACCCAAGTTGTGACGAATGTCCTCGATATTACCCTCGACGGTCGCGATCAACTCATCCAGCGAATCGAACACGCGCGAGGGACGCAGCCAACGCGTAAACGCCAGCGAAACAGAAGAGCCGTACAGGTCGCCCGTATAACCAATTAAATTAGCCTCGAGATGCGCCGAAGCGACATCGTCGGCATACGTCGGCGGCAGTCCGACGTTCACGGCAGCGGGCCACGCGGTGTCATCGACCAGCACCAGACCCTCATACACGCCATCGGCAGGCACCTGAATACCGTCGAGAACCTGCAGGTTTGCCGTGGGAAAGCCCATGCCAGAGCCCTCGTGACGGCCGCGAATAACACCGCCACGCACCATATACGGACGGCCGAGTAACTCAGCAGCAAGCTCCACATGGCCCTGTCCCAGCTCATGACGAATGCGGGTGGCGCAAATGGCCTCACCGCCCTCGCAAAGCAAGTCGTGCCCGTATACGTCAACGCCGCGCTCGGCACCCCAGGCGCGCATCTCGTCAACACCAGAAGCACCGCCACGACCCAGCCTAAAGTCGCTGCCAACGCGAATCGATCGAAT
>CABUKY010000160.1 GCA_902492185.1 uncultured Collinsella sp. | reverse complement strand
GAGGACGGTCTGATCGTGCAGCTGGGCAAGGCTCGTGGCTCCAAGAACGGCCGGAACCTGCTCAACCAGAAGGTCGAAAAGGCAGGCGGCATCGACTTTTCCATGCCGCTGGCGCTCGGCTATACGGGCCTTTCGGATGCGGTGCTCAAGAAGTATATCGAGGACAGTGCGGCACTGTGGGCTGGTCACACCGAGGGCGAACTGCCCGTTCACACCATTGGTGCCACCATCGGCACCCACGTAGGCCCTGGCGCCGTAGCCGTAGCCTTCTTCCAGCCCGCCAACTAACCGACCTGCCATAAACCACCACAAAGGTGCCTGTCCCCTTTGCGGTGGTTTATGCTTTTCAGGGTGGAAGGGAGCGAGCAATGACGTCTGAGGGCTTTTTTGAACGGGTGTACGAGGTGGTCGAGCAGATCCCCGAGGGGATGGTAGCCACGTATGGCCAGGTGGCGCTGCTTGCCGGTCGTCCACGAAGTGCGCGGTACGTGGGGTATGCCCTGCATAGCAATCCGCGCCCCGGCGAGATTCCCTGTCACCGCGTGGTGTTTGCCGACGGCCGTATCTGTGAGGGCTTTGCCTTTGGCGGCCCCGATGCTCAGCGTGAGCTCTTAAAGGGGGGAGGGTGTGACGTTTACCGATCCCGTGCACGTCGACTTGGCCGCCTGTCGCTGGCTTGCCGGACTCTAACGGCTCTGCCGTGGCCAAAACCACCACAAAGGTGCCTACCCCTTTGTGGTGGTTTAGTTTACTTGGGCTAACTTATGGAGAAGCTATGGCGGCGGATATTGATGCTGCAAAGTAAACCACGGCGAACTATATTGGTTTCAGCAACGGAGCAGGCAATAGGCGATGAAAAAGCCTGCCCTGTTGAGTTTGATTCGCATTCCTCCCCTCTGTGCGATTCAACGGTGTACTTCGGGAACAGGCCCGCTGGCAACTAACTGCCGGCGGGCCTGTTCCTGTTTGTCGGGGGAGTGCGATGGACGGAGCCGAAGCGGTCCGGCTCCAAAAAAGGCGGACGCCGTAGCGCCCGCCCTATAGCAATCGAAAGCTCAAGCCAGCAGATCGGCCTAGTACACCATACCCATGGCGTCCTGAACCTCTGCCAGGGTCTGCTCGGCGATCTCGTTGGCGCGACGGTTGCCCTCGTGCAGCACGTCCTTCACGTAATCCAGATCGTTCTCGTAGCGCTGGCGACGCTCGCGGATAGGTGCGAAGTACTCGTTGACGACCTCGGTCACGTACTTCTTGAGCTGGCCGGAGCCGCCCATGCCAATCTCCTCGGCAATTTCGACCTCGGAGCGGCCGGTGCAGATGGCGGCTGTCGAAAGCAGGCCAGACACGCCGGGGCGGTTCTCGGGATCGAACGTGATCATGCGCTCAGAGTCGGTCTGGCTTTTCTTGATGCGCTTGGCCGTCTCCTCAGCGGTCATCGAGATGTTGATGGCGTTGCCGTAGCTCTTGCTCATCTTGCGACCGTCAAGGCCGGGAAGTAGCGGGGTCTCGGACAGCAGCGCGTCGACTTCGGGGAACACCTTGCCGTAACGGTTGTTAAAGCGGCGGGCGATGGTGCGGGGAACCTCGATGTGCGGCAGCTGGGCGCGACCGACGGGTACCACGTTGCCCTTGCAGAACAGGATGTCGCAGGCTTGATGTACCGGGTAGGTGAGCAGAAGGCCGGTGAGCTCGTGGCCCGAGGCCTCCATCTCGGCCTTGACGGTGGGGTTGCGCGCCAGCTCGGCCTCGGACACCAGCGACAGGAACGGCAGCATGAGCTGGTTGGCGGCGGGCACGGCGGAGTGCGCGTAGATCATGGTCTTGTCGGGGTCGATGCCGCAGGCAAGGTAGTCCATGACCATGTTGTACACGTTGTCCTCGATGTGCTCGGTCGTGTCGCGGTCAGTGATGACCTGGTAGTCGGCGATGAGCACGTTGGTCTTGGCGCCCATGTTCTGCAGCTCAACACGGCCCTTGAGGGTACCGAAGTAGTGGCCTAGGTGCAGACGGCCGGTGGGGCGGTCGCCGGTGAGCATGGTGAACTTCTCGGGCGTTTTGGCCAGGCCCTCGCGAATGGCGTTGCTCTTTTGCAGCGCGACTTCGTAGCTGTTCTCGTTTGGCATGATTGCTCCTAACGTATGTTCATGGGTCAAGATGATAACGCGTTTATTGGAGGGGCGGTGCGTAAGTAGGCGAGGGGCGGGAGAGGGACGCGCGTGGTGCGGCATGTGCGATGGGTGCGGCGCGGCCGCGCTTGGCTAACGGTGCCTTGGCACATCCTCGGCAGCTTGCCCTAGAGCTTGTGGTGGCGCTCTTCTTTGCGCTCCTCGGCTGCCTGCTCCTCCTGCTTAAAGGCGGGGTCGTCGGGGGTGACGAGCTCGTCCTCGTGCGTACGCTTGTTGTAATGGTGGCGCAGCACGGGTTCAAACAGGTGCAGGTGCTTGGCGAAGGCCGCCGAGCCAATGGCGAGCACGGTAAAGATGAGCACACGCATGGGCACCTCGACCTGGTTAATCGCGGCGGCGCCGGCCGAAAGCATGATGCACCAGGCATAGATGAACAGCACGGCCTGTTTTTGGTTGTAGCCTTCTTGGATCAAGCGGTGGTGGATGTGGCCCTTGTCGGCCTGCCCAATGCTAATGTGGGCGCGCCTGCGGCGCACAATGGCGCTAAACGTGTCGATGATGGGCACGCCGGCAACGATGAGCGGGATGATAAGCGAGGTGAGCGCGGCGGTGCGGCTCACGTTGAGCAGCGAGATGGAGCCCAACGCAAAGCCTAGAAGCAGCGACCCCGAGTCGCCCAAGAAGATGCTTGCGGGGTTGAAGTTGTAGCGCAAAAAGGCCAGACAGGCGCCAAAGAGCGCAATGGAGAGCGCGGCGGCGTCGATGCGGCCCGAGAGAACGGCCATCGAAAACATGGTGAACGACGCGATGCCGCAGATGCCCGTGGCCAAGCCGTCGAGGCCGTCGATGAGGTTAATGATGTTGGTGAATGCCACCAGATAGATCACGGTGATGGGGTAGGCGAGCCATGCGAGCATGATTTCGCCGGGGGCAAACGGGTTGACGATGACGCCGATTTTCAGGCCGCCGATACAGGCGATGAGCGCGGCGAGGACCTGTCCGGCCAGCTTTTGCTTGGGCTTGAGCTGGAAGACGTCGTCGATAGCGCCGGTCGCAAAGATGACGGTAAAGGAGAGCGCCAGCATGGGATAGCTAATGTGAAGGCGCGGGTGCGGCACCAGGACGGGTGGCCAGCCTAGGTGCCAGGTGCCTAGGATTTGCACAATGCAGGCAACGACCAGGCCCAAAAACACCGCCGTTCCGCCCAAACGCGGGATGGGCTTGGTGTTGATGCGGCGCTTAGAAGGATAGTCGACGGCATCGAGCTTAATTGCCAAGCGCTTGACCAGGGGCACCGCGAGGAA
>CABUKY010000159.1 GCA_902492185.1 uncultured Collinsella sp. | reverse complement strand
CCAAGATTGTCGATGCCGAACTAGGCGCTTTCTTGACAATCGGAGCAACCGTCAACGCCGAGCAAGTCGAGCACACGGACAGCCATGCGACGTATCGTATCGACCTCAGCATCCTAGGCCGACCGTCACGTACCTGTCTGCTCGAATGCGAGATACGCGGCACCGCGTTGCACATGTCCGAAATACAGATGCGCCCGGGCAAAGAGATCTCTTCTTGAGCAGCATACCCGCCCGCACGGTTACTCCACCGGTTTGAAGATGGTGGACTGGCCGAAGACGCTGCGGATGAGGGCTTTGGCCTCGTCCTCGGTCTGCGGGATGCTCGGGGCTGCACCCTGATGGCCGAAGGGGCTGCCCGCACCGGGGTTGGACTCCCAGGGAGCTGCAGGAGCGCCCTCCTCTTTGGGGGCAGTTGCAGCGGACTTGGGCGCGGACGCCGCACCCGGCACGTCGAACGGAGGCAGATCGTCCCCGCTCGCATCGACAGCGAAGCCGCCGACCATAGCGTCGTCGTAGGGCACCTGCTCGGATTCCCACGGCGCGGACTGCGCGACAGGCTGAGCCTTGGGGGCAGCCGAGCGCTCGGGCGCACGAGGTGCGGGCTCGGTCGGGAGCTTACCCGTGGCAGGAGCGCCGGCGGGGTTGTCGGAGCGTAGCCAGGGGGCTTTGCCCAGGTCAGACGACTTGGGCGCGGGCGAGACGGGCTTGGGCGCGGGTGTCGGAGCAGCCGGTTTGGGCGCCGCGGGCTTAGGCGCCGACGGGGTCGATGCCGCTACCGGCGCCGCTTGCTGCTGCGACGCGCTGGCGCTCGAGGATACAGGGGCCGCCGAGGACACGGGTTGCGGGTCCGCAGATGCCGCAGCCCGTGCAGATGGAGAATGCTCCTCATGTTGAGGAGCCGGCGTGCCACCCCCATCCAGGACATAGTCGACGGTACGACGACCGAAGACCGCGCAGACCGTCGGCAGGACCACCGACTGCGTATCGGCGCGACCGAGCATCTTAATGGCAAAAGTCGAACCCGCGGGGAACGAGACCGTGAGCTTGGAGCCGTCGTCGGCCGTGGCGCGGGCGTTGAGCAAAAGCCCTGCGTAGGAAGCCTGACGTGCCTTGACACGCTCGACAACCTCGGCCCATTTGCGCTGCAGCTCTCCGGCATCCTCGACCGCGGGCGTCTCGGCAGCACCGGCGGCGGCAACCTGGGCGGCATTGTTGGACTGGGGCTTAGGTGCCGGAGCGGTGGCAGACGCGGGGGCCGCAACGGGCTGAGGCGCAGGCGCTGCAGGCTTGGAAGCTGACACGGACGCAGAACGGGGCGCAGGCTGGGCAGCCGGAACAGCAGCACCACGGTCCCAAGGCATACCGCCCTGGCGCGCGGACGTAGCAGCGGGGGCAGCGGATGCCGCCGGGGCGGCAGCGCGGGCGCCCGAAATGAGCGTCGGCTGTTGGGCAGCAGCGGGTACGGATGCTGCAGGCGCGGCGGCCTGAACAGCAGCCACGCTCGCCGGCACGGCGGCGTTGGCAACCATGGCCTCCAGGCGTGCCACGCGCTCGGCCAATGCCTCAATCGTTAAATCAGCCTCGGGACGCGCCAGACGCGTGCAGGCAATCTCGAGCACCAGGCGCACGTCGCTCGCGCCCCTCATCTCCAGTGCGGCATCGTCGAGCACCGTCAGCACGCGGGCCAGGCGGTCGGCAGGATGCTCGCCAAAGGCAGCGGCCTCGGCAGCAAGCGCCTCGGCCTGCTCCGAGCCGCCCTCAAACAGCTCGGCACGGGCACCGGCAACGCAGGCAACGTACACGTCACGCACATGCGCCACCAGGTCGCGCGTCAGCTCAAGCAGGTCATTGCCCTCCTCGACCTGCACACGAATCAGTCCATAGAGCTCGGCAACATCGCGATCGGCAATGGCGCGGGAAAACTCGCCCAGGATCTGGTCCGAAACCTCGCCCAAAAGCGAGCGGGCGTCGTCCGCATGCACAGAACCGTTGCCAAAGACGCTCAGCTGCTCCAGCGTGGAGAGCGCGTCGCGCATGCCGCCCTTGGCATGGCGCGCCACGATGGCGAGCGCCTCGTCGTCGTAATCGAAGCCCTCCTGCTCGCACACGTATGCCAGGCGATGCTCGATATCCTCGTTGCCGATGCGGTGGAAATCGAAGCGCTGGCAGCGCGAGAGGATGGTCTCCAGAATCTTTTGCGGATCGGTGGTGCACAGCACGAAGATCACGTGCGCCGGCGGCTCCTCGAGCGTCTTGAGCAGCGCGTTGAACGCCGCCGTCGTGAGCATGTGAACCTCGTCGATGATATAGATCTTGTACTTGCCGCGCACCGGGGCAAAGTTGACGGAGTTGATGATCTCCTCGCGTACGTTGTCCACGCCGGTACGGCTTGCGGCATCGAGCTCGTAGACATCCGGGTGGTTGCCCTCGGCAATGAGCTCGCACTCCTCGCAAGTACCGTCGGGCATGCAGCCGCTTGCACCCTCGGCGCGCGCCGCCTCGGCATTGCGGCACAGCAGCGCCTTGGCCAGAATGCGCGCCATGGTGGTCTTGCCCGTGCCGCGCGGTCCGCAGAACAGGTAGGCGTGGGACAGGCGCCCCTCGGTGATGGCGTGCTCGAGCGTCGAGACGATATGCTGCTGGCCCACCACGGAGTCAAAGGTGAGCGGGCGATACTTTCGGTACAACGATTCCATGGGTGCTCCCCCGGGTATACTGAGTCTTGTTGCCGCGGCGGCCATGCAGTCGCACGGCATACTGCATTCATAATAACCCGTACGGCGAGCCCGCCGCGATAGGAGTCCAAAGAGCATGGCAGACGCAGAGAGCAACCTCGTTTCCTCCGAAGCAGCCGACCAGGTCGAGGTCGCGCTCGAGGAGCAGGCCGCAGCCGACGACGGCATCCTGTACCTCAACGAGTACCAGTACGAAAACGACCTGGTCACCGACTTCGCCCGCCTGGTCGCCTCGCCCAGGCGTCGCGGCTCGCTGTATGTCGCCGCCGCGATTGCCGCGCTCATCGGCATCGGCATGTTGGTGGCCGGCGGCAACTGGATCAAGTTTGGCGTCGTGCTGATCGTATTCGGCGCCTTTCTGGCCTGGTGGAGCAAAAACCTGCACCACACCCTCGCCCGCGACTTTATCGACGCCGTTGAGGCCGACGAGTCCATGGGTGGCCGCTATCGCCGCGTCGCCGCCAACGAGGATGGCCTGATGGTTTGGGGCAAGAGCGGCAAGTCGCAGTTCTTCCCGTTTGAGAAGCTCGACCACGTGCTCGACGGCGAGCGCATCTTTGTAGCCATGTTCGCCGACCAGGGCGTGACGATCCCCAAGGACACCTTCGTCCGCGGCGATGCCGAGCAGTTCGGCCCCTTCCTCAAGGCCCGTATCAACAAAAAACTCCGCATCGAGACCAAGAAGAAGAAAATGAAGGCCGAGAAGGCCGCCG
>CABUKY010000158.1 GCA_902492185.1 uncultured Collinsella sp. | reverse complement strand
GATGCAGCTGACCTTCATCGGTCTTGCCATCGGCGCGGTCGTCTCGTTTTTGCTCGGCGTCATCGCGGCACTGTATCGCGATAAATGGCCGGACCAAGTGATCCGCGTCTTTTCCATCGCCGGCTTGGCAACCCCGTCGTTCTGGCTTGCCGTTCTGTTGATTCTGCTGTTCTCTTCCTACCTTAAGGTGCTCCCGGCATCCGGTGCTCTGCCTCACTTCACCACCAACCCGGCTGGCTATCTGGGACGTATGATCATGCCCGCTATCGCTCTGGCATTCCCGCTGACGGGCCAGATGACTCGTATCGTGCGTACCGCCATGGTTGAGGAGCTCGACAAGGACTACGTCCGCATGGCCCGTGGCGCCGGCGTTCCCGAGAAGGTCGTCGTCGGCATCAACGTTTTGCGCAACGCGCTGATCACCCCGGTCACCACCCTCGGTCTTAAGATCGGTTACCTTATGGGCGGCGCCGTCGTCATCGAGGTCATCTTCAACCTCCCCGGCATGGGTACTGCGATTCTGCAGGGCGTTCAGGGCAACGAGGCGAACCTGGTTCAGGGCGTCGTCATCGTCGTTGCTCTTGCCTTCATCATCATCAACATCGTGGTTGACATGCTCTACCTGCTCATCAACCCGCGCATCAGGACGGTGTAGATTATGGTAAAGATTCGAGAGAAGCAAACCGAGCAGCTCGAGAAGGCTGCCTCCAAGGGGCTCAAGCTCGGTGGCTGGAAGAAGATGACGCTGTCTTCTAAGATTGCCGCCGTCGTGCTGGTGTTGGTCGCCCTGACCGCGATTCTGGCGCCCCTTCTTGCCCCCTATAGCCCGGTCGAGATTTTCACTGCTCGCCAGGCTCCCGGCAATGGATTTATCTTCGGTACCGACGATAAGGGCCGCGACATCCTGTCGCGTATGCTTTACGGTGGCCGTTACTCGCTGATCATCGGCTTCGGTGCTACTGCCATGGCTCTGGTCTGCGGCTCGGTCGTGGGCGCCCTCGCGGCGGTTTCGCGCAAGTCCGTTTCCGAGGCGATCATGCGCATCCTGGACATCATCATGTCCATCCCGGGCATCGCCCTCGCTGCCGTCTTCGTCTCCATCCTGGGCAATTCCGTGCCGTCGATCATCTTCGCCATTGGCTTTATGTACACTCCGCAGATTGCCCGTATCGTGCGCGCCAACATCGTGTCCGAGTACGGCGAGGACTATGTCCGCGCGGTCATCGTTTCCGGCGCCAAGGCTCCGTGGATTTTGATCAAGCATGTTCTGCGTAACTGCATCGCCCCGATCATGGTCTTCACCGTTACCCTGGTCGCCGACGCCATCATCTTCGAGGCCTCGCTGACCTTTATCGGCGCTGGTATCCAGGAGCCCACCGCTACCTGGGGCAACATCCTCGCCGACGCCCGCGGTGGCGTGCTCGCTGGCCGTTGGTGGCAGGCGCTGTTCCCGGGTCTGGCTATCATGATCACCTGCCTGGCACTCAACATCCTCTCCGAGGGCATTACCGACGCCATGGCCGCTGCTCCCTCCGCCGCCCTGGATCCGACCGATTCCTCCAAGCGCCGCGAGGCCGACCTGCTGGTCTCCGACCCTGTTCGCGCTTACAAGGAGCAGGCTCAGTCCCTGTCCGCCCGTCTTGGCGCCCTGCGCGATGTCGAGCTCAAGCGTAACGACCGCCATGTGCCCGATGAGTCCGTTGAGCCGATCCTTTCGGTCCGTGATTTCTGCATCCAGTTTGAGCACCACGGTGATATCAACGTCGTCGATCATGTCAACTTTGATGTCCGTCCTGGCCAGACCATGGGCCTGGTCGGTGAGTCCGGCTGCGGTAAGTCCATCACCACGCTGGCCATCATGGGCCTGACCGACGATGACGAGCATCTTTCCGGTGAGGTTCTCTGGGAGGGCCGCGACCTGCTCAAGATGAGCAAGAAGGAGTGGTTCGGCCTGCGCGGTACCGATATCGCCATGGTCTATCAGGACGCCCTGTCCTCGCTCAACCCCTCCATGCTCATTTCCGCCCAGATGAAGCAGCTCACCAAGCGCGGCGGTACCCGTAGCGCCGAGGAGCTCCTGGAGCTCGTGGGCCTCGACCCCAAGCGTACGCTCGAGAGCTATCCGCATGAGCTTTCCGGTGGTCAGCGTCAGCGCGTTCTGATCGCTATGGCCCTTACCCGCGACCCCAAACTGGTCATCTGCGACGAGCCCACGACCGCTCTGGACGTTACCGTCCAGAAGCAGGTCATCAAGCTGCTTAACGATCTTCAGGCCAAGCTCGGCTTTGCCATGATCTTCGTTTCGCACGACCTGGCACTGGTCGCCGAGGTCGCTCATAACATCACGGTTATGTACGCCGGCCAGGTTATCGAGCAGGCGCCCACCAAGGAGCTGCTCACCAACCCGATTCACGAGTACACCCGCGGCCTTCTGGGTTCCGTCCTGTCCATCGAGAGCGGTTCGGGCCGCCTGCACCAGGTGCCCGGCGCCGTTCCGAGCCCGCGCGATTTCCCCAAGGGCGATCGCTTCGCACCCCGCTCGAGCCATCCGCGCATTGGCCTGGACACCCGTCCGGTCTTCAAGCGCGTGCCCGGCACCGAGCACTTCTATTCCGAGCTCCCCGACGAGGTGCTCAAGGCAAATGGTTTGACCCCTCACGCGGAGGTGATGTAGATGAGCGAGACCGCAGTCAACGGCGTCGAGCCGATCATCTTCCTTGATGACGTCCACGTCACCTTTAGGACCCGTACCGGCTCGATTCTGCACCCCAACCTGGTTCACGCCGTCCAGGGTGTAACGATTAAGCTCATGCCCGGACAGACCATCGGCATCGTCGGCGAGTCCGGTTGCGGAAAGTCCACCACCGCCAACGTCATGTGCGGCCTGCAGGCCCCCACGAGCGGCAAGGTCTACTTTAAGGGCAAGGACGTTACCAAACGTACCGCCGAGGACCGTCGCCACATGGGTCGCGTCATCTCGGTCGTGTTCCAGAACCCGGCCACGGCGCTCAATCCCCGCATGGTCGTTCGCGAGCAACTGCTCGACCCCATGCGCGTTCACAACCTGGGTACCGAGGCCGAGCAGGAGAAGCGCGTCAAGGAGCTCTTGGAGCTCACCGGTCTGCCCAGCTCCGCCGCCGAGGTTCTTCCCGGCCAGCTTTCGGGCGGCCAGCGCCAGCGCGTCGCAATTGCGCGCGCCCTGTCGCTGAACCCCGATGCCATCATCGCCGACGAGCCCACCTCGGCTCTGGACGTTTCGGTCCGCGCGCAGATTCTGAACCTGCTGACCGACCTTAAGAAGGAGCTCGGCCTGGCCATGGTGTTCATCAGCCATGACATCCAGACGGTCCGCTATATCTCTGACGACATCATCGTTATGAATGGCGGCAAGATCGTCGAGCAGGGCGAGGCCAAGCAGGTCTTCCAGCACCCTCAGGACCCCTACACCAAGATGCTGCTCGGCGCTGCGCCGTCGCTGCTGCATCCCAAGCTCGGCGAGTAGCCTCGCTTTCCCTCCCGTGCGCCCGGTTCCC
>CABUKY010000157.1 GCA_902492185.1 uncultured Collinsella sp. | reverse complement strand
GCTCCTTCTGTTGCTGCTATGGTGCGTGCAGCGCTTACCAGCAAGGCCCCCAATGCCCGTGAGTGCAAAAAGCTCATGTTCGATTACGACGTCTTGAGGTTTGGGCGCTTGGGCGCCTGCAAACGCATGGCAGCGAACGCCCTGGGAAAGCGAGAAGTGTAGATGAGTATCAAGCGTTTGGCACTTTGCCGCAGCCAGGGCCGTCTTTTTGTGCTGCTTCGTTTTGCCGGTCAGGATGTCGCCGCGCTTATTGAGCGGGAGGGTTCTCAAGCGTTTGCCCATGCGACGACGAGCGGCTCTTGTGTGCCGTCGCTGGTGCTCCCGGTCGATCACGGCCGCGTGCTGGCGCTTTGCCCTTCCGTTTCCGATTACGAGCGCGAGCTCGCCGTCTTGGTGCTTCCGTTTTTGGATGGCTCGTCGATGAATGTCGTTTTTGCATCCGGTGGCCAAAGGTTGGGCTCCATTCGCCTCGATAGCCGCGTGGCCAAGCTGGAATCCAAGATTAACTACAAAGCAAAGCCTGCGCTGTGCGCACTTATCCGCGATGCGCAGCGTGGTGAACACTGCGGTCGCTACGAGATCGATGCCATTCGCTATTTGCCGGCAGACGCCGGCGCGGTGTGGCGCTATGAGGTTACCTGGGCGGGAGACTCCCAGTGCGCGCCTGAGCTTCAGATCTTCGATACGCATATGAATGCCATCGATGCTACCGTGCATGTGTTTGAATCGCAGGTCGATGTGCCGCAGCAGAATGGATGCCGTGTCAATAAAACGTATCTGAGCGTTGAGATGCCTCAAGATATACGAGATTTTGTCGCGATTGTGAGCGATTCCACAGAGCAGATCCAGAGCGGGTTTTGCGCCATGGATGGTCGCCTGTACAACGGCATGGTCGACGACAGCTGGAACCGCATGAAGGATGCACGCGCTGATGACGCAGCTTATCGACGTTGGTTTGAGCAACATCGCGCAAAGCCGGGCGATTTGGCGTGCCAGCGTGTCGCTTCGGCGGCCTTTGCCTATAGGCCGCTCGTGAGCATTGTGGTGCCGTGTTACAAGACTGATCGGGTTTACCTGCGCGAGCTGCTGGACTCGGTGATAGCCCAGAGCTATGACAACTGGGAATTGCTGTTCATGGACGCCTCGCCCGAATGGGATGCGGTGGCCAATCTTGCGGCAAGTGCCAACGACGAGCGCGTTCGTCGCATTGGGCTGCCCGGCAACGGCGGCATTGTGGTCAACACCAACGCAGGTATTGAGCAAGCGACGGGCGACTACGTCGCGTTCTTGGACCATGACGACATTCTGGAACCGGACGCGTTATTCCAGTATGTTTCCGCACTGAATAAGGCGGCCGAGGGCGAGCGTCCCCAGGTCCTGTTCTGCGATGAGGACATGTTCCAGAAAACGGGGGAGTGGGGCCAGCCGGTCTTTAAGACCGTACTCAACGTCGACCTGCTCTATAGCCATAACTGCGTGACGCATTTCCTGATGGTGGAGAAGGCGCTCATCGATCACATTGGTTTGTCCCCAGAAGACGTTGCGGGCGCCCAGGACTACGACTTGACGCTTCGCTGCCTTGTAGCCGGCGCGCGCTTTGAGCACGTTGCGCATGTGCTGTATCACTGGCGCGTTCATCCGGGATCGACCGCCGACGGTTCTGCCGATAGTAAGCCGTATGCTATTGAAGCCGGGCGCCTTGCGCTGCAGCGCCACTTTAACGCGCTGGGCATTTGCGGAACGGTCGAGGAGACCGAGACGCCGTTTGTCTACCGTATGCGCTATGCGCTGCCAAAGCCTGCGCCGCTGGTGAGCATTGTGATTCCCACCAAGGATCACGTCGAGACGCTCGACGCCTGCGTGATGTCGATCGCCCAGAAGGCCACGTATGCCAACTACGAGATCGTCTTGGTGGAGAACAACAGCGAAGACCCGGAGACGTTTGCGTATTACGAAACCCTTCTGGAGCGCATAGCGGCTGCATCTGGTGGCAAGGGCACGGCGCGCGTTGAGTGGTGGCCGGGCGAGTTCAATTACTCCCAGATCATCAACTTTGGCGTTGAGCATGCCAAGGGCGACTATCTGCTGCTGTTGAACAACGATACCGAGGTCATAAGCCCCGGCTTTATTGAAGAGATGATGGGCTATCTGATGCGTCCCGATGCGGGCGTGGTGGGCGCCAAACTCTATTTTGCCGATCATCTGGTGCAGCATGCTGGCATTTTGGTTGGCGTGCGCGGCGCACTTGCCCATGCCAACCAGGACTTCTCGGCAAAGCGCGAGGGATACCTTGCCCGTGCTGTACGTCCCGGCAACTTTAGCGCCGTAACGGGCGCCTGCCAGATGGTTCGTCGCGACGTGTTTGAGCAGGTCGGAGGCTACAACGAGGAGTTCGCCGTCGGCTTTAACGACGCGGACTTTTGCCTCCGTGTGCGGGAGGCGGGCTACCGTACCATCTTTACGCCCTATGCCGAGCTGTACCACTACGAGTTTACCTCGCGCGGCAGGGAAGAGGCCAACGAGGAAAAGCTGCGCCGCTGGAAGCGAGAGCAGGCACTGTTCATGCAGCGCTGGCCGGAGTTCTTCCTCGATGGCGATCCGTGGTTGGGGCCAAACCTATCTGCCGAGAGTGAGTATTTCTCGGTCTAAGGCAATGGGTTTAGGAAGTCCTGAACTTTCTTTCGCTATGAGCTTGGAAGAAAGCAATGGTGGACTACTAACTAAGTCATATTATGAAAGCTCGATACTTCCGCGATAAGTTTATACAAGCTTATACAGCTCGATATTATTCGATATAAGTAGATATCGCACTTGCCTTTGCCGGCTTACCCGCCGGCGTTATGGATCTTATTAACGGCAAGGCGCTTACGTTCTTGCGTCGTGCCCTCTCCGAAGATCTGGCGCCTATCAACCAGGTGGAGGTAGCGCTCTCTATGGGCGATAGCTTTGTCGCGACTGGTTTGACCATAGAGGACGATCTTCTGTCGAGAGCCGCTAAGGCCACTAAGGGCTATGCCTATCTGGTGCAACTGGTCGGTTACTCCATTTGGCAACGCGCCAACTTGCATCGTGCCAAAAGTGCCATTGTGAGCGAGGGCGACGTCACCGAAGGCATTGCGCTGGCAGAGGCTCGTTTTCACGATGTTGTTCACGAGCCCGCGATTTCTGGACTTGGACTCAACGATATCAAATACCTTTTGGCCATGTGCGAGGATAAGCAGCAGTCCAAATCATCTGAGATTGCTAAACGCATGGGTAAAAAGACCAATGAGGTCAGCTCTATTAGGGCTAAGCTGCTTCAAAGAGAGGTTATTCAAGCTCCGCAGAGGGGCTACGTGCAGTTTGCCGTGCCGGACCTAGATATCTATCTGCGAGAGAACGCCGCGGAGATTCTCGAGCGGTTCTAAATCGAGGCATGAATAGCCGCCGGTTAACTGCCCTTGTCGACTTGGCTCGCGTCCCCCCAATCTAGTAGACTCTGAACCGTTGCTAGATTGGGGGGGGGGGGTTTTTCCATGAAACGCTCCATGAAACGAGTTTCCGGGGCCGTTCGGATGCCGTGG
>CABUKY010000156.1 GCA_902492185.1 uncultured Collinsella sp. | reverse complement strand
ACTTTTTCAAAAAAGTTGAGATTAGGGGTTGGCAAAGATTCTCGTTCTGGTAAACCCTGACTTTTGCAGTTAAAAGAGGTCGTTTGCCTTATCCCATCTGGGCAAACGACCTCTTTTTCCGTGACGTTTTCCGTAGTGGAACGCCCTAGCTCCTCGGCTTCCTCACATCCGCCATGACCTGCCTCATCTGGCCTCTGGTCATGACCCGCCGCGAGAGGTCGATGCCGACGCAGGAGCAGAGCGCGTCGGTGAGGTCGGTGCGGTAGTCGAAGTGGTAGACGTTGGCGTCCAGGCGGTGGCCGGTCATGTTGCGAAGCGCCTCGGCGACGGCCTCGGCGGACGGGCGGGAGCCCGTCGCGCGCTCCACGTCGGCCTGCATGAGGCGCATCTCGAGCAGGGCGACGTAGCAGACGAGGAAGTGCGCCTCTATGTGCTCGCGGGTCCAGACGTAGACCGGGCGCGCGCCCATGGTGGACTTCATCACGCGGAAGGACTCCTCGATGCGCGACAGACCTCGGTAGGCCTCGATGACGTCGCGCTCCGGCCATTCCTGCTCGGAGGTGATTATGCAGTAGTAGCCGTCCATCTTGGCGTCCTCGGCGATCCTGGCCTCGTCGAGGACCCAGTTGTGCTGCGCCTTCTCGCCGGTCGCCTCGACGACCGGCACGTCCTTGGCGTACTTGGCCGAGCTGCGGGCGACGGCGGACGACATGTCGCCGCGCGCTATGGCGGCCCTGGACTTCTCGATGACCTTGGCTCGCTCGTGGCGGGCCCGCTCGCAGAAGTCGCGCGACCAGAACGCGACCTCCTTCACGGGCACCATGACCCGCCTCCTCTTGCCGTCCTCGCCCGTGACGTGCACGGCCTTGTCGGCTATGCGGCTCTTGACCTTGAACCTCCCGGAGTCGGACTCGGCGTAGCCGGCGCCGTCGAGCACCCACTCCTTGAGCTTCCTGGTCGCCCTGCGCACCGACTGCGAGAAGACGAACCCGTTGCCGTCCAGCATGCATGCGGCTATGTTGCTCGAGGTGTTGAGCCCCTTGTCGGCCACGACCACGACGCGCTCGCCGCCCGGGCTGCCCGCACCGCGCAGGCCGGCCTTCCTCATCATCGGCAGCATGGTCGACATGTCGTTCACGTTGCCCGGGAACAGCTCGTAGTCCAGGGGCATCCCCTCCGCGTCGAGCAGCAGCCCCATCTGCACGATGGCCTCCGGCCGGTGCTCCTTGGAGACGCCCTTCTTGCGGAGGCCCTCCTCGTCCTCGCCGTCCATCTCGAAGTAGTAGTTGGTCACGTCGTAGTACAGGCGCGTCCTGTCGCGCGGCCCCCGCGCCTCCTCGATCGAGCCGTTCATGTGCTTGACCAGCCCGTCGGCGTTGGCGGCGAGGTAGTCGAGGCTGCGGTACACGTCGTCGAGCGTGAAGCCGCACTTGCGGGGGAAGCGGTCCTTGGCCGCGAACGCGGCCGCCTTCGACCCGGGCTCCGAGACGCGGTTCCACGTCAGCAGCTCGAGTATCCTGCACGGGTCGTAGGAGAACCCCCGCGACGTCCTGCGCCGCTCGAAGAAATCGCGGATCCCGAGTTCGCGGTGGAAGTAGGCGCTCGGCACCGCCGCGCCCATGTCGATGCGGCCCTCGGCGCGCTTGTCGATCCTCTGGAGCGGGTGCAGCGTCACCGTTATCGGCGCGGCCTCCGCCCTCGCGGCCTCGTTCTCGGCGGCGACCTCGGCCCTGAAGTGGGCGACCGGGTCGTCGTAGAGCCCCTCGAGCTCGTCGAGGTACCCGAGCGAGCGCACGTGGCGCGTCTTGACCTTCCCGTCCTCGCCGCGGTATCCCTCGACGACCGACAGGTAGACCCTGCCGTCCTTCCTCTTCTGCCTCTTGACGAACAACTTCCAGCTCCTGACCTGCGGATACGTTTTCCCCATTATACCATACCAATAACATTACCTAACAAACATAGTCATAAAAACTTGACAAAGAAAAAGCCCTGCGAACAGGGCTTTCCGTTGGAAAATCAGTTAGTTATGCTGCAAAACTCGGGAGAGGGGCTGCGCGCCGGTGGGCAAACCTCGTTCGAAAAGGCGGTTTTCGATTTTCCCGCCTTTCCGAGCGCTATAGTGTGATAAAGTAGCCGCATGAATTTTGGTGAGGGACATATTGCGCACACTGTTGCATCGGCTGCGACCGATGTCTTTTCTGCACCCCTCTACTACTATTATTCCTATCGATATCTCTAGCACACGAGGCCTGGCTCGTTGCGCGCATGGGCGCGCAGGTTGACAAGGAAAGTCTCGCGTCGTGTGCGCCTCCCATGTTTTCCCTGTTCAAACTCGGTAAGGGAAAACGTTTCACGTGAAACCCTTTGAGAATCGTTAGGAAACAGCAATGATTGCAAAACTATGCATGGTGCTCATTTTCATCGGCGTTGCCGTGGGCGTGGGCATCTACTGCCGCCGCTCGACGGCAAGCGTTGACGGCTTCGTGCTCGGCGGGCGAAGCGTCGGCCCCTGGATGAGCGCCTTCGCGTTCGGCACGAGCTACTTCTCGGCTGTCGTCTTCGTCGGTTACGCCGGTCAGTTCGGGTGGAAATACGGCATCGCCGCATTCTGGGCGGGAATCACCAACGCCGTTCTCGGCAGTTTGCTTGCTTGGTGGGTGCTCGGCCCGCGCACGCGCGAGATGACGCATCGCCTGGGCGCTACCACGATGCCGGAGTTCTTCGGCCTCCGCTACGACTCGAAGGCCCTGCGCGTTGCCGCCGCGGCCATCATTTTCGTCTTCCTCATCCCCTACACGGCGAGCGTCTACAACGGCCTGTCTCGTTTGTTCGG
Organism: uncultured Collinsella sp.; assembly: GCA_902492185.1. Classification (GTDB taxonomy): domain Bacteria; phylum Actinomycetota; class Coriobacteriia; order Coriobacteriales; family Coriobacteriaceae; genus Collinsella. The sequence goes on along the minus strand of CABUKY010000156.1, from coordinate 760 downwards.
CATGGCGTTCGGCTTGCCCTACGAGTGGTGCGTTATCGGCATGGCAGTTGTGACCTGCATCTACGTCGTAGTTGGCGGCTACATGGCCACGGTAATGAACGACTTTCTGCAGGGAATCGTCATGCTGGTCGGCATCATCGCCGTTATCGTGGCCGTCCTGTTCAACAACGGCGGCTTTATGCCCGCGATCACCGAGCTTTCGCAGATGTCCTCCGATTTGGCGCCTGACATGGCGTTCGTGAGCATGTTCGGTCCCGACCCGTTGAACCTTTTGGGTGTGTGCATTCTTACGAGTCTTGGCACTTGGGGACTTCCCCAGATGGTGCAGAAGTTCTACGCCATCAAGAGCGGCCCTGCGGTGAAGCAGGGTGCTATCATCTCGACGCTGTTCGCCTTCGTGGTTGCGGGCGGCAGCTACTTCTTGGGCGGGTTTGGTCGCCTGTACTCTGGCCAGGTCGAGATGGGTGCGAACGGCCAGCCTATCTACGACTCGATCATCCCCACGATGCTCTCTACCCTGCCCGATCTGCGCATCGTCATCGTGCTCGTGCTTTCCGCTTCCATGTCGACCTTGTCCTCGCTCGTGCTCACGTCCTCCTCGACGCTCACGCTCGATGTGCTCAAGGGTAACGTCGTGAAAAATATGAGCGAGAAGGGCCAGCTCTCAACGATGCGCGCGCTCATCATCGTGTTCATCGTGATCTCGGCGGCGCTCGCACTCGTGCAGTACCACTCCTCGATCACGTTCATCGCGCAGCTC
>CABUKY010000155.1 GCA_902492185.1 uncultured Collinsella sp. | reverse complement strand
CGCCTGAAAACGTGGATTCGTCCGACGACAGTGCCGGCGGCAAGGCGCAGGGAACTGATAAGATTCCCGTGGTCACGGCCGTAAAGGATATGTTTGCGAGCGTTAAGTCCAACGACATGAAGAGCTTTAAGGCATGGCTCGATGCCGGTGGCGACGGCATCGATAAAGAGGTCAACGCCATTCAGTACGGCTACGGTGTATCGCCGGTTGTCTATCGTGCCGGCAAGGGTGACGAGAAACCCGTTCGGCTGGTGCCCAATGCCATGACCGAGGCCATGAGCGGAGGCGCGAGCTCGGCGGCAACGGTGAGCATGGAATCCATGGGAACCTCGGTCTTTAACGAGATAATTGACGACCAGAGCCTGCTCGACAGCCAGTACGATGTCGTCGCCGGTCACTGGCCCACGTCTGCTAACGAAGCCGTAATGGTGCTTTCGAGCCGTGGCACGGTGGGCGACTATACGCTCTACAGCATCGGCGCGCTGGATATCAATGAGCTCAACGATCTGGTAAACAGTGCCATGACGGCCGACGGTAAGATCGAGACGCCCGAGACCGGCGCTGACTTTACCTACGACGATGCGCTGTCTACCACGTTTAAGGTGCTGTCGCCGGCCGATGCGTATCGCAAAAACGAAGAAACCGGCATGTGGACTGACATGTCTGACGATGCCGACTTTATGACGGCCAAGGTTGCCGCCGGCATTGACGTGCGCATTGTGGGCGTGGTGCGACCTAACGAGACGGCCAACGCGAGTGCGTTGTCTCCGGGCATTGCCTATACGCATGCGCTGACTCGCCAGCTTATGGAGCGCGCCGCCGATTCGCAGATTGTGCAGGAGCAACTCGACCACCCCGAGACGGATGTCTTTACGGGCAAAACCTTCGACGAACTACAAGGCGAGGCCAAACAAGGAGTGGATCTGGGCAGCATGTTCAGTGTGGACGAGGCAGCACTTAAGAGCGCGTTCTCGTTCGATTCGTCTGCACTCTCGGGTGTTGCCGGCGGCGGCATTGATCTCTCGGACGTCGATTTGTCCGGTCTGGACATTGACCTTTCGGACGTTGGCAAGGATATCGACTTCAGCGACATCATGGCAAAAGCGCCAACCCCAGATTTCTCGGGCGTCTTCGATGGCTTGGAACTTACGCCCGATCAAATGCAGCAGGTGGGAACGCTGGCCAACCAACTGTTTGAGGGCTTTTTGCGGTCTGATCAGTTTAGGGCGCTGTCACCCGAAGACCTTAAAGACGCGTCAAAGCTCGCTGCCGCATTCTCGGCATATCTTGAGCATGATACCGCAGCCCAGCAATACCTGGCTCAATTGAAGGCGCTCGGCGGCGATGCCCTGGCCGAGCGCCTGCAGCAGGCGATGACCGACTATGTGCAAAAGCAGCTGGCTCCGTATCTGCAGCAGGCTATGGATCAGGTGATGAAGTCGATCAGCGAGCAGATAGCGTCGACGGTATCATCCCAGCTCAAGGCGGGCGCGGCAGGGCTTATGGACCAGATGGCGACGCAGATGTCTTCGAGTTTTGCCAACCTAGCGAGCGCTATGCGTGTGGATGCGAGCGCCTTTGCCCGCGCCATCCATTTCAACATGGACGCCGAGGACCTGAGTTCGCTCATGATGAGCTATGCCAAGGCTTCGAAGCTCACCTACGACAACAATCTGACCACGTTGGGCTATGCGGATGAGGCAGACCCCATCTCGGTTAAGATTTTCCCGCGCGACTTTGAGGCCAAGGAGCGCGTACTCGATCACATCGATGCGTACAACAAGCAGGTCAAAGCCGCTGGCCACGATGATCGGGCAATTTCGTACACCGACTACATGGGCATCATCATGGGCTCGGTGACCGACATCGTGAACACCATCAGCTTGGTGCTCATCGCATTCGTGAGTATCAGCCTGGTGGTGAGCTCCATCATGATCGGCATCATCACCTACATCAGCGTATTGGAGCGCAAGAAGGAGATCGGCATCCTACGCGCAATCGGTGCGTCGAAGCGCAACGTGGCCAACGTATTCAATGCCGAGACCTTTATCGAGGGCCTCATCGCCGGCGTCTTTGCCATTGTCGTCGTGGTGCTCGTGAGTTTCCCGGTCAATGCCTGGGCGCTTGCGGCCAAACAGGTCCCCAACCTGATGAGTCTGCCCGTGCAGGATGCGCTGGTGCTCATTGCAATTTCGGTGCTGCTAACGGTCGTCGCCGGTCTGCTGCCGGCCCGCAGCGCATCCAAGAAGGACCCCGTCGAAGCCCTACGCTCCGAATAATGTGACAAAGGGACAGTCTTTTTGTCACGTTCGTTGATATGAGAGAAGAGTAGATGATTCTATCGTTGGCCCCTATGGAGGGGATTACCGGGCATGTGTTCCGTCGCGTGCATGCGGAGTGCTTCGGCGCGCTCGATTGCTATTACACGCCGTTTTTGCCGCCGCCGCGGGTGGGAAACCGCTTTGGCGGCAAGGCGTTTAAGGAGATCGATCCTGCCAATAACCAGGGGCTCAACGTAGTGCCTCAGCTGATGTCCAAGAACGCGGACGAGTTTGTGTGGGCGGCACAGGTGCTCGCCGACATGGGCTACCGCGAGGTCAATCTCAACTTGGGTTGCCCTTCGGGAACGGTTGTCGCCAAGGGCAAGGGCTCGGGTTTCTTGCGCAATCTCGACGAGCTCGAGGCGTTCTTAAGCGATGTGTGCGAGCGGTCGCCGTTGCCGGTATCGGTCAAAACTAGGCTGGGGCTCGAGGACGACGACGAGTATGAGCGCGTGCTCGATCTGTATTGCCGCATGCCGCTAACAGAGCTGATCGTGCATCCGCGCGTACAGAAGGACCGTTATACAGGCTCACCGCGCAAAGAGTTCTATGGCGAGACGCTGGAACGTGCGCCGTTTCCGGTGGCATACAACGGCGATATTTTTGATCTTGAGGATATGGATGCGCTGGTGGAGGCCTATCCCGGGACACGCCATGTGATGCTGGGGCGTGGCTTGCTTGCGAATCCCGCTCTCGCTCGCATGGTCAAGGGCGGCCCTGCTGCCACGGCAGCCGAACTGCAGCGTTTCCACGACACGCTGTTTGCGGCCTATGCAGAAGAGATTGGCGGTAACGCGGTCTTTCGTATGAAGGAGTGGTGGTTCTACGCCAAGTGCGCTTTCGCCGACCCCGCTACCGTTCACAAGCTCGTACGTAAGACCAAAAAGGTCGACGAATACCGCGCTGCCGTCGAGCGTGTCTTTCGCGAGCAGCCACTTGCACCCATAGCCCGCTTCCACGGCTAGTTAGTCGTTGGGGACGTTCTTTAACGACTAGTCATTTAAGAACGTCCCCAATGACTATGTTGCAAAAAGCAGTACGCCAGCATCCAAAGATGTCGAAAGATGTCGACTTTGGATGCTGGCGTATATGTTTGGGTCGGCGGGGGAGTGGAGTCTAGGCAATCATTGCGTCGAGCGTGATGAGCTCTCTGAGTCGCTCCGTGCGTGTTTGCCCATGGCGCTTTGCTTTTGCGTCAAAGGCTTCAAGGACCGATTCACCCACACGTGCCGATAAAACAACGCTTGGCTCATCAGAGATCGACGGCCTTCCCAGCTTGATGGTGCGACCCTTCGGCCACTCATCTTTTTCGTATGCCTCTGCGGCTTTCTC
>CABUKY010000154.1 GCA_902492185.1 uncultured Collinsella sp. | reverse complement strand
AAGTATGTATTTGCAGGCCCCGAATCGGTGTTGCCTCCCGGCGCATTCCGCAGGGGGAGCGATATTTTGCAGCACGAAGTGCGCAACAAAATATCGCTCATGCCCGAGGACGCGCCGGGAGGCAACACCGATTCGGGGCCGAACATATAGATCTACCAGCGCATTTACAAATTCGTAAACTTTTTTGAAAAAAGTGCTTGCACAGTTCTCGAATCATAGGTTATTATCTTCCTCGTTGAACGCGCGGGTCCAACAAAACGGACCGCGAATCAACAACATAGCATGTCGGAGTGGCGGAATTGGCAGACGCGCTAGCTTGAGGTGCTAGTGACCGCTTTTTGGTCATGCGGGTTCAAGTCCCGCCTCCGACACCATCGCATTTGAGAAGCCTCTTCGGAGGCTTTTTTGTTACCGATAGACGGTGGGGTCCACGATGGAAACGCTTGAACGCAACGAGTGGGCAGACGTTGCCCAACTAGTCGAGATCACGAGCGATGCTGTCATCATCTGCGAGCTCGACGGAACCATTCTGCATGTGAATAATCGCTTACTTGGTTTGATGCGCGAGGAACGCGCCGACGTCATTGGTGGAGATGTTAAAGACGTCCTGTACTCGTCCGCTTTTGAACGTGCGACGGAACATCGTCTGCCATTTGAAACTGATGGCTCCGAGAACGAACTGATGCTCAAGCTGAGTGACGGCTCCTTTATCCCCGTCTTGGTTCGTGCGGGCTCCGTAACGCCTCCACGCATCTTTGGGCGCCGCGCGCCACGTGTCCTGGTGGCGCTCCATAGCATCGAAGAACAGTATTCGCACGACCGTCAGCTCAAGCGTGCTCTTTCGGAGCTTAGAGTGGCTAACAAGCGCCTCTCTGGCACGCTCTCGGTCATTATGAGTACCGTGGGCTCCGATGAGCTGCCCAGCCTACTTGATACCGTTTTGAACCAGCTTGTAGGAACGCTCGATGCTTCGGGTGCTGCTATCTATTTTTCTGAGAGCGGCGGTTTTAAACTTCGCGGGGTTTCCAAGGAGCTGTACGACAGCTACCTGCCTGAGTTTTTGCCGTATGGCGCTGGCATTCCGACGTATGTTCTTCGTGAGTCGCGTGCCTGTCGCTTGTCGATTCAACAGGACCTTAAGGGTGATAAGGCCGCCTCCGGTATGTTTATGGACCTGGACAATCGTTCTAAGCACCTGTTGCGCATGCAGGATATGCCTCCGTACCGCAGCGAGATCTGTCTTCCCGTTTTTTACGGTACGCAGATCCTTGGCGTGCTGGAAGTTGGTTGGAAACGCCCCCAGGCACCGCTCGCCTATGACGTTAATGTACTCGAGGTCATTTGCGATTACTTGTCTATCCAACTGGTCGGCATGGCATCGAGTCTTCGCTCTCGTCGCACGGCCGAGCTTGGCCGCTCGCTCAATGTCTTACGTGATGAGTTGTTTACCTTTCTAGACGATTCCGTCGCGGCTACCCAGGCGGTATCGTCCGAGATCTGCAATATGCTCAACTGCCATTTTTGCCCTGTTGAGTATGACGCCAGTCTGGATTCCTACGTCATAGATTTTGAAGGCGGCAGTCGCGTTGCTTTGCCGGACGATCCCGAGAAGCTTTTCTTTTCCACGACGGCGCCAGCGGCACGTCTGGGGGCTGGCCCTGATGGCTTTGAGGCATCTGTTTTGGGCGGTACGAGTGCCGAGGACCTTAAACACGTCCGTATAACTCGCGTTGACGAATCGATGCCTATGGGAGGCTGGCTTAGGGCGCATGGTCTGCCTTGTCAAGGTCTCTACGTCGACTCCGGCATCGAGGCGGGGCGACCACGCTCTAAGGGTGATGGCAAGCACAGTAACGACGCAATTGTTCCTGCTTCTGTTGCGAAGAGCCCGACGACGCGCGCGCTACTGCTTCGTGATGGCAGCCAAGAGCCGATTGATGACCTTGAATATGACTACTTGGTGCACTTGGCGCATGACTTTGAACTGATCTACGAAGGTGAATCTCAAAAGCGCGAGGAGCGTCATATCGCTCAGACCCTTCAGATCGGCATGAGAAATTCCCTGGGGGATGTTCCGGGTATCGCAACCGATTCGGTGTACCTGTCGGCCACGAACTCGGCGTTGGTCGGCGGCGATTTCTATACGCTCATCCGTCTTCCCGACGACTGCGCCGTCATGATTCTGGGTGATGTGTCTGGCAAAGGCATTGAGGCCGCATCGATGTCCGCGCTCGTCAAGACGGCCCTGACGGCATATGCGTGGGAGGGCGCTGGACCGGCCCGCATGGCACGCTCCCTTAACAGTATGCTCATGGGCTTTTCGAGGGTCGAGACGTTCGTGACAGCCTTTATCGCCAAGATTGACCTGAAAGCCGGACGCGCAACGTATTGTTCGGCGGGCCATCCTCCGACCATGGTCATCAGGCCAGAGTCGATGCCACTGGGTGGCGGCGAGGCTCGTGGGGGAGAGGTCGAGCTACTTGGATGCCAATCGGGTGTAATCGGTGCCTTTGAGAGTATGGTGTACGAGACAGGCGTGTTTACGTTCGCCCCCGGCGACATGCTCTTCATGTATACGGATGGAACGATTGAGGCCCGCGACCGCACCGGAGCGTTCTTTGGCGAGCAGCGCTTGCGCGATCTTCTGCTTTCTGTTTCGGGGGAGGGCGTGTCGGGCATTTGCGGCAAGGTCTTGGGCGAGCTTGACCGATTTACCGAATCGGCGCTGGACGATGACATTGCATTGGTGTCCCTTGAGTTTTTACGGGGTCGTTCATAGACGGCGCTGAACGGGCTGAATCCGCACGGTTGGGGAAACGAATGCATCGAGTGGGCTTTTTTGGGGAACCATGGTCGTATGAATGAGTGGAATGACATAGCGGTTTTGACGCCACCAGGCGATATCGACATCGCCACGGTGCCTGCGCTGCGTCGGCGGTTGGATGCTTTGATTGGCCGCGGCGTGCGTCGTGTTGTCATCAACTGTCAGGCTGTGGACTTTATCGACTCGACGGGTTTGGCGTTTTTGCTTACACGTGCCAGAGAGCTCATGAGGCGAGAGGGCCTGCTTTCGCTCGTTAACGCCTCCGATGAGGTCATTCGCTTTTTGGAGATTGCCCGACTTGTCGACATCCTTCATGTCGCGGGTCCGGCGCGTGAGCCGATTCCCGCCATCCCGGTGGGAGAGTTGCCACGATGGAGCAAGAGCATCGAAGTGCAGCGAGACATCGAGAATCTCCCGTATTATCGGCACCGTGTGGCCGAGCTTCTCGAATCACTTCCCCTGAGGCGTGATGAACGTTATGACGTCGCATTGGCGCTGGGGGAGGCATTGGGTAACGCGTATGACCATGCGGGCGGTGTCGGCTGCATCCTGACGGTTCAGGCCTACGGGGACCGTGTTGTGCTCGAGGTGCTTGATCGGGGCGCTGGCTATTCTATCGATGGGGCGAGCGAGCCGGTGACATCCGAGGAACGCGGACGTGGTATCAAGCTTATGCGCATGCTTGTCGATAATGTGGAGGTTACCCGTCGCACGGATGGTGCCGGCACACGCGTTCGGATGGTGAAGCTGTTTAGCTCGGCATTGGAATCGTGCGCTTAGCGCCCTGGGTTGACGTTATCCGCCTGCGCGAACTTGCATTGAACAACTTTTTTGAAAAAAGTACTTGCGTCTTTTGGTCAACTCGCGTAAATTAATAACCCGCAAGCGGACATGGCTCAGTTGGTAGAGCACAACC
>CABUKY010000153.1 GCA_902492185.1 uncultured Collinsella sp. | reverse complement strand
CGACACGCATAAAAAGCCTCCCATTTCTCATGTCCAAGAAATGGGAGGCAGTTCACCCCCGGTGGCGGGTTCTTTTTTGCTTTGCGCGTATAGGAGAAGGACATCATGGAAAGCCGCAAGCCGTATCTCGCCACCCTGCCCGGACTCATCCTGGGCTGTCTTGTTTGCTGTGCACTCTGGGGATCGGCCTTTCCCTGCATCAAGATCGGCTACGCGCTCTTTGGCATCCCAGCGCACGATAGCGCTTCGCAGCTGCTCTTTGCAGGTTTACGCTTTACGCTTGCCGGCGCCCTGGTTATCGTTGGGATGAGCGCGGCCCAACGCCGCCCCCTCATACCGCAAGCGCGCGACATCAAGCCCATCTTTGTCTTGTCGCTCTTCCAGACTATCGGGCAGTACTTCTTTTTCTATCTGGGCCTCTCGCGCGCCAGCGCCATGTCGAGCTCCATCATCGAGGCCAGCGCCAACTTCCTCGCAATCCTCTTTGCCGCCCTGGCATTTCACACCGAGAAGCTCAATACGGCCAAGGTGCTTGGCTGTGCGCTGGGCTTTGCCGGCGTCGCGCTCGTCAACCTTTCGGGCGCGGACGGCACCTTTGGCTTTACGCTCGACGGCGAGGGCTTTATCTTGGCTTCCACTGTTGCAGGCGCTCTTTCGACCTGCCTGATCGGCATCTTCTCGCGCAAGCACGACGGTGTTTTGCTTGCCGGCTGGCAGTTTTTAGTCGGCGGCCTGGTCCTCACCGCCATCGGCTTTTTGATGGGCGGCGCGCTCTCCCCCACGGCGATTGCCCCCGCCATCGCGCTCATCATCTACATGGCGCTTATCTCCGCGGTCGCCTACTCGCTGTGGTCGCGCCTGCTTGCCGTCAACCCCGTCAGCCGCGTCTCGGTCTTTGGTTTTATGAACCCCGTCTTTGGTGTGCTGCTGAGCGCGCTGCTGCTCGGCGAGGGCGCTGGCACGAGCCCCGTTACCGTCATCGTTGCCCTGCTGTTGGTCTGCGGTGGCATCATCATCGTCAACAAACCCAAAAAGGCCTAACGAACTGCCCTTATTTAGTCGAGGGGATTCACATGCTTTAGCTTAATGGAGTACATCGGTGAGCTGAGGGCCGCAACGCACGCCAGCGTTCGCTTTTTTCTAGCGTATCTGGACGCCGGCTTTCTTTTTCTCGGCCTTGACGCGGTAGAGCTCCGCATCGGCAGCGCGAAGTAAGTCTTGCCAGGTATCGACACCATCACCGACCCGTGCATAGCCGATGGACATCCGCAACAGATATGGCACCTCGGCACGAGCGAGCTCGTCGTTAATCGCCGAACACAGGTCTATGATGTCCTGTTCCGCCGCTGCCTTCTGGAGCACCACGAACTCATCGCCGCCATAACGTGCGATAAAACCACCAGACGCCGAGCAGACCTCTTTGAGCGTAGCAGATATGACCTGGAGAGCATGGTCGCCCTCCACATGTCCATACCGGTCGTTAATCTGCTTAAAGCCGTCGGCGTCCATCATAAGCAGATACACATCTTCGGCCTGATCCACATTTGAAAAGAGCGACAGCATATAGGTCTCAAAACGGTTGCGATTGTTGAGGCCAGTCAACGGGTCGGTCGAGATCAGCTGCTCCTGGTAGATGATGTAGAGCAGCAGGATGCTCAGCGTTATACCGACGCAAAGGCCCGGCACCGAAAACAAAACCTGGAAGGTACCGCCCACCAGAGCGGGAACCGCAAAAAAGGCGAGGGTGCGATAAATGGCCTTCTTTTGCAGACTTTCGACTTTTCGAGTCTGAATAAAGGCATGCAAAGACGTATATATGATGTAGCAGTAGCTAACGATAGGTTGAATCATATAAAGCGCTCCGCGACGATATACGCCCCGCGCATCGATATAGAACATAGTGTGCGTCCAGTAGCTGGTAAATGCCAGCACGACCACCAATACGGTTGGCAACGTCACGAGCGCCACCCTATAGCGCGCGGTCAAAAGGCGAGAGCCCTGCACTGTCTCGGAATAGAAAAACCAAATGAGGCACGCGATGGCGAACAGCGAAAACGAGACCGCGTTGGAAATCCAGTTGGCCGTGATGCCTACAGGAGTGCTCACGCCGTCCGAGAGCGTCCAGATCATATCGAAGAAAATGTAGGCAGCAGACGTGTAGCCCAGCATGCTAAACAAAAGCTGCTGGGTGCTCGAGAACAGGGAGCGACGGCTTCGTGCGGCAAGCCCGATAAGAACAATCATGCATAGCAGGAATATCTCGATCTTGAGTGCCTTAACCACTAGACGCCATCCCTTCAATATCCAAGTGGTCAGAATCGCCCAATTAGAATCTTGGCAATAAACACCCCTTACTCCACAGGGGTAAAGGGAATAATAGCAGAGCGCCCGAACGTCACTGCAAGACAGCTTTCGTTCGGGCGCCTATACGGCGCGAATTGCACACGCCGGCTTGATTGACTCGCGTCGACGATTACTCGCCGTCGATGTCGGTCGCGACGGCCTCCTCAATAGCCTCGACGCCTTCGACCGACAGGTCCTCTTTGCCGTGGCAAAACTTCTTGTCGACCCAGCCGGTCAGAATCGGAGCCATGATTGCCGTGATGATAACGGCGGTGGCGATCTGAGCGTACGCGGTGGGCGCAAGCTCGGCGTAGCGCGGTGCGACCTCGGCGAGGGCGACCGGCGTGGTCATGGCCGTGCCGGCGATAGTGGAGCAGGCGACGGCCGCCTTACCGTTACCACCGCACAGGCGCTCGAACGCAAAGGTGATGGGACCGACGATAAAGAGCGTGATGAGGCCCAGTAGGATGCCCGAAATACCGCCGGTGATAAAGCTCGAAAGGCTCATGGATGCACCGAGCTGAAAACCGATGACGGCGATCGCGGGATTGGCGCCGGGGACCAGCAGGTTCTTGATGAACGGGAAGAGGTTGCCCAGAACCATGCCGATAACAAGCGGCAGGATGGATCCGATGATGGTGCCGACGGGGATGTTAGCGAGACCCGAGACACCGAGGATGATCATGGTGACGGCGGGGCCGGCCGTAAAGAACAGGATACCGACGGCGCCCTGCTCGGACTCATCGCCAAACTCGCCCATGATGCCCGTATAGAGCGCCATGTTGCAAAACGTAATGCCGCCGATGATTGAGACCGAGCTCAGGCCCAGGAAGTTGTCGTTAAAGAAATATGCCACACCCAAGCCAAGGGCGGCCGCAACAACAAGCTTGGGGATCAGTACGACGATGCCGGTCTTGATAGCGCCCGGCGTGGACTTAAAGCTGATGCCGGCGCCCACGAAGAGCAGGATCGCAGCGACGATGGTATTGGAGCCGCCACGGCAGGCAGCCGTAAAGAAGCCGCCGATCTCAAAGACCTGCGGACAGAAAGTGTTGAGCAAAAGGCCAACAATCATGGGATAGATCATGATGTCGCCCGGGATACGCGGTACCTTGAATTTCTTTTGCTCGTTGGCGGTCGCTTCCTGTGCCATGAAACCCCCATTTCCGCTGACGCAGAACAAAAGCCCACGTCACGCTTTGCTACAGTAAAGTTTGACCATGGTACCAGAAGAAGCAGACCGGCTCGGTGAGAAATTCGATTCGTTGGGCCGGGACGCTAAACGCGCCCTTGCTTTTATACAAGGCTCAAAACGATATAGAACACGATGCCCGAGACGCAGCACCACAACATCGACTTTGTCTTGATTGCCACCGCCACGACACCGGCAGCCGCAATCCAGGGAA
>CABUKY010000152.1 GCA_902492185.1 uncultured Collinsella sp. | reverse complement strand
GGCCGCGGCCGATGCCCTTGGTCTCGCGGGTGATGCAGATGGAACCGCCGCCGATACCGACCTTGATGAAGTCGGCACCGCAGTCGGCCAGGAAGCGGAAGCCCTCGGCGTCGACGACGTTACCGGCACCAACCTTGACGTCCTCGCCATAGTTGGCGCGGATCCACTCGATGGTGCGCTTCTGCCACTCGCTGAAGCCCTCGGAGGAGTCGATGCACAGAACGTCGGCACCAGCCTCGATGAGCAGCGGCACGCGCTCGGCATAATCGCGGGTGTTGATACCGGCGCCGACCATGTAGCGCTTGTCGCCGTCAAGCAGCTCGTTGGGGTTGGTCTTGTGGCTATCGTAGTCCTTGCGGAAGACGATGCCCATGAGGTGATCGTTATCGTCGACGATGGGCAGGGCGTTGAGCTTGTTGTCCCAGATGACGTCGTTAGCGACCTTGAGGCTGATGTTCTTGTCGCCCACGATGAGCTGCTCACGCGGGGTCATGAACTCGGAAACCTTCGTCTGGTGGTCATCGCGGCTGGGGCGATAGTCACGGCTGGTGACGATGCCCAGGAGCTTACCCTTGGGAGTGCCGTCGTCGGTGACCGGCATGGTGGAGTGACCGGTCTTCTCCTTGAGCTCGATGACCTGCTCCATGGTCATGTCGGGGGTCAGGGTGGAATCGGACTGAACGAAGCCGGCCTTGTGATCCTTGACGGCCTTGACCATAGCGGCCTCGGACTCGGCGCTCTGGGAACCGTAAATGAAGGACAGGCCACCCTCGGTAGCGAGCGCGACACCCATGTCGACGCCCGAGACAGACTGCATGATGGCGGAAACCATGGGGATGTTCAGGGTGATTGCCGGCTTCTCACCGCGCTTAAAGCGGGTTAGCGGCGTCTTAAGAGAGACGTTGTTGGGGATGCACTGCGAGGACGAGTAACCAGGGACCAGCAGATACTCCGAAAACGTGTGGGACTCACCGGGAAAGAACGTAGCCATGTTTCTCCTTTTTCCATGCGACCGGTCGGCTGCAGGCCTCGTAGGACCCAGCCCAACCTTGGGCGCCCAATACTGGGGAAGTATCTTAACGCACTTTGACTGCTACAATGCATGTTTTAAGAAGAGCACACGAGGGTTTGACGCAGGCTTTGCGTTTGCCCAGCAAACACTTTAGCGGGGAGACGTGGAGCACATGGACTACAAGACGACGGCAAAGTTGGTCATTCAAGCGTGCGACAAGGATCTGCCGGGCGTGTTCGGCCACGGCTGCGTTTTGCTGCTGCAGGGTATTGCCCGCGAGCACTCGCTCAACCGCGCCGCCAAGAGCATGGGCATGGCCTATTCCAAGGCATGGCGCATTGTGAACGAGGCTGAAGGTCAGCTGGGCTGCAAGCTCATCGAGCGCGACGGCGCCCGCGGATCCACCCTCACCCCCGCCGGCGAGCGAGCCATAGCGGTCTACGAGGAGCTGCAGGCCGACATCAACAAGGTCATTGCCACCAAAGCCGACGCCCTCATCGCAAGTATCAAAGAGTAGCCAATTTGGGACGGGGCTTTTTAGCCACACAACCCCTTCTCATAAGTTGCGGTGAAATAGGGACTGTTTATGCGGTTAAAGCCGAAAATCATTCCCTATTTCACCGCAACTTATGTAGTCGAGGATGATTTAGCTAGTTGCGGAGGGCATTATCTAGGGTGGCGGCCACGATCAAGGGGTCGTCGCTGCCGGCGAAGAGGCGGATGGTGCTCCCCTGCTTGCCGCGCGGGGCCGAGAGGCGCGTCGTTGCGCCGCCGGCGGGCGATGTACGAAACTCCCCCGGCAAAGCATCGAAGAAATCACCCGCACTGCGCTCGATAAGGTCAAACTCAACTGCCGGGCCAAAGCCGTGCTCGAGGATTCCTGTCGCAACCGCATGGTCGGGATGCGAGCTCAGTCCGGGATAGCGCACGTTGCACACCATCTCGTTGGCGGCCAGATACTCGGCCAGCGCACGGGCGCGGTCGAAATGCGCCTGCATACGGACGTCGAGCGAGTCCAGTCCCCGCTCCAGCACACCGGCCTCGTCAGCAGTCAATTCAAACTTGGCCAAGCCACAGCCCTCAAGCAGGGCATGCGCGCACTCGGCCGCGGCATCCACACGATGGCGCTTGAGCTGCGAGCGCGCGACCGATACGGCAACCAACTTGCGCGGAGCATCACCGGCGCATACGCGATCGAGCGCCTCGAGCGACAGCGCAGAACCCAGCCGCAGCGAATCGCAGCCAAAAGCTGACGCCACGGTGTTGTCCACAACCAGCAGCGCATGGGCCTCACGCGCCGCCCGACCCAGCGCACGAAGATCAGGCACACGCAGACCAAACCCGCCGATGGAGTTGACGAGCCACCACAGGTGCGGACCCTCAGCGTCAAACGAGCCGGCAAAGCCACCGGGCGCCGCAGCAAACGCCTCGACAGACGGCTCCCCCACCATCACAACATCGCAGCCGTCAAATCCGCTCGCAAAAGCATCGGCAAAGTCATCCGCAAAGGCCACCAGGCGATCGCCGGGCCGTACAATCCCCAGCAACGACAGCGCTGCCGGCACATGCGACGCCGCAAGCAACCGCGCCTCACGCGCGCTGGCCCTAAAAGCCCAGGCCTCTTCTAGCTGCTGTACGCCCATACGGCACCTTCCCTCCAAAACAAAAACCCACGATGCGGATGTTTCCCGCATCGTAGGCTACGGCTGCAGTATAGCGCCGATATGCGACGAATCGCTTAGATGTTGAGCGCGTGGTAGGTCACATTCGCGCCCGGAGCGTCAACGGTCACGCCATAGGCCTCGGGATAGATGCGCGTCGAGAACACGAGCGCACCATCGTTCACAAACACCTCGACCGAGGAAACATCGCCAACAATGCGCACGTTACTAACCTCGTCGACGGGCTCCCAACGCACGGTACGACCGCAGCCGGCAGAAGCGCGACTCTCATCGGTAAATCGCATCTCAAAGCGCGAGGGCAGTTCGCCCTCGGCGGGAACAAACGCCAGCTTCAGCTCGCCATCAACGGTCACGGTAAACGCGCCGTCGACACCGTCAACGACAACGTCAAAGCAGGTATCGCCGTCAACCTCCAACGAGCCCGCCCCCACACGCACCGAGGCATAATGGCGCTCGATCTCGCGCGCCGGCTGCTGCAGCACCAAGCCGCCAGCACCGGCTGTAAGCTCACGCGGCACCGTCATACAGTGCTGCCAGCCACACGCCACGGTGGGTGCGTTGCCATAGGTCGGCTCATCGGGCATGCCCATCCAGCCGATCAGAATATGTCGACCATCCTCGGACGTAAACTCCTGCGGAGCATAGAAGTCAAAACCGGCGTCCCACAGGCGGAACTCGCCCAGCTCATAGGCACCGTCACCACCGGTGATGTCACCCGTTACAGGCATATAGCCAGCAGCATACACATTACCGCGGTCCCAACGACCACCTTCGAGCCCCTGGGGCGAGAAGGACAGCCACTTCACCGGTACACCGCCATCCGACTCAAGCTCAAGGTATCCCGGGCACTCCCACATAAAGCCAAAGCGCTCGGGCGTAGACACACGGCTCTCGAGCTCCCAGCTCAGCATATCGGCCGAGCCATACACCAAGATCTCGCCCACATCGCGCCCGGCACCCTCGCCGTGCATCGCGCAAAACCGACTATCGACATGCGGCCCGTCCACGCGACGACGCGCGCCCAGCACCATGTGGTAACGTCCATCATCATCGCGCCA
>CABUKY010000151.1 GCA_902492185.1 uncultured Collinsella sp. | reverse complement strand
GATGACTACCTTGGAAGAGCTGGGCCTGCTCAAGATGGACTTCCTGGGCCTGCGCACGCTGACGGTTATCTCCAAGGCCAAGGCAAACATCAAAAAGAACTTCGGCATCGACATCAAAGAGGAAGAGATTCCCTTTGACGACCCCGAGATCTTTAAGCTCATGGGCTCCGGCCACACCGCCGGCGTCTTCCAGGTCGAGTCCGCCGGCATGACGGCCACGATCAAGAACATGAAACCCACCGAATACAAGCACGTCGTGGCATTGATCGCTCTGTACCGCCCGGGCCCGCTGGGCGCCGGCATGGTTTCGTCCTACATCAACCGTATGAACGGCAAGGAGCCGGCCGTCTCCTACGACGACCGCCTGGACGACATCCTGGGCGAAACCTACGGCACCATGGTCTACCAGGAGCAGGTTATGCTCATCTCCGTCGAGATGTGCGGCTTCTCCAAGGGCGAATCGGACTCGCGTATCCGTAAGCCCGTGGCTAAGAAAAAGATCAAGCTGCTCACCTCGACGGTGCTCCACTGGGAGGATGGCTCGGACGAGACCACCTACGACCACTGGATGAACGGCGCTATCAAGAACAACTACACGCGCGAGGTCGCCCAGAAGATTTGGGACGATGTTCTCGAGTTCGCATCTTACGCCTTTAACAAGTCGCACTCCGCCGGCTACGCCATCCTGGTTATGCAGACGGCATGGCTTAAGGCGCACTATCCGCACGAGTACATGGCGGCCGTTCTGACGTCCTACACGGGCAAGACCGACAAGATCGTTCACTACGTCTCGGCGTGCCGTCACGACGGCATCCCCGTGCTGTCGCCAGATGTTAACGAGTCCGGTACCGAGTTCACGGCTACCAAGGAAGGCGTGCGCTTTGGTTTGGCCGGCATTCGCGGCGTGGGCACCGGCGTGGCGCAGGCGATTATCGCCGAGCGCGAGGCGGGCGGCCCGTTTAAGACACTGCACGACTTTGTCGAGCGCGTGGACTCGAGCCAGGCCAACCGTCGCGTGATCGAATCGCTCATCAAGGCAGGTGCTTTCGACTCCACGGGGTATCCGCGTCGCCAGATGATGCACTTCGTGGACAAGAACAACCCCGAGAACATCATCGATGCAGCGGTAAAGCGCCAGAAAGATCGCGCGAGCGGCCAGACGTCGTTCTTCGATATGTTTGGCGACGTTGAGGGCTCGGGCTTTGAGGTGAGCGTGCCCGATCCGGATGGCCAGGAGTGGGACCGCCACCTTAAGTTGAGCCAGGAGAAGGAGGTTCTGGGCATCTATGTCTCGGACCACCCGCTGCGCCCGTTTGAGTATGCACTAGCCAAGGCACGCGACTTCTCGTTCTCGCAGATCGATACCGGCTACGAGGTGCAAAACCCCACGGGCGGTACCATCAACCAGGAGATTCCCGAGGGCAAGGCGCTGTGGTGGGCCGGCATGGTCTCGAGCGTGTCCAAGCGCGTGACCAAAAACGGCGACCCCATGGGTATTGTGCAGCTCGAGGACATGGAAGGCGAGGCCACGGTCGTGGTGTTCCCCAAGACCTACAAAGAGGCCGAGGGATACCTGTACGGCGAGGTCGATCCCGAGACCGGTGCGCAGCTGTCTGATGCGTTTGTTCGCATTAAGGGCAAGCTCGAGCGTTCGGACCGCGGCGACCAGATCATCGCGCAGGAGATCGTGCCGCTTGAGCTTAACGAGGAGAACAACAAACCCAAGGTGTTTGAGGTCATGGTGCCCAACAGCCGCTTTAGCCAGGGCAATATGGCGCGTCTTGCCACGGTGCTTACCGCAAACCCGGGCGGCGACCGCGTGGAGATCTTTATCGAGCAGGTGGACGGGCGCGTACTGCGTGCCGAGGTGCCGGCCAAGGTCAACGCACGCTCGATTCCGCTGCTGGCAGAGGCAAAGGCGATTGTGGGTAACCAAGGCAGAGTGACGGTAATTTAAGGACGGCGTTGGCGGGGTAGCTAATTTGGGACGGGGCTATTTTAGCTACCCTTTGACTGACGGCGAATGAGTCGGGGTCGGAATGCATCTCAACCGACATATGGGGGTAGCTAAAATAGCCCCGTCCCAAATTAGCTACCCCGGGTGAGATTGGAGGAAGTGATGGCGCAGGGGACGTTTGTGCAGGCGCTTCGTAAGGAGGCGGCGCTTAGCAGCACCTTTATGAAGGGGCGCTCGCTCATGCTCAACGGTGCCGTGCTGTCGTTTGAGGACTCCGGCTCGCGCTTCTCCAAAAACGTGAACATCGAGGGCACGGTGCGTGGCTCGCGCGGCGACCTGTACAAGACGCACGTGGCGCTCGATATGGACGAGCACGAGGTTATTGACTACGACTGCGATTGCCCCGCTGCCTTCCGCTATTCCGGCATGTGCAAGCACGCCATCGCCACGGCGTTGGCGTATCTGGATGCCAGTGGCGCCGAGCCTGTCGAGGGCCTGCGTACGCCGGTCCGCACGTTTACGGCACCGCCCGCACAATCCAAACAGTCCGCACGCCCCGCGCCTAGCGCATCTTCGGTCAACCCCAACTTTCCCTTCCCTGCGCCCGTCCCCACGAGCCCGAGCCTTGTGGCGGCGCTTTCCGATCTTTCGGACGCGCGCATGGACGAGCTCGCGGCCATGCGTCGCAAGCTCGCCGGCACCATTGACCCCGATGCGCCCAAAGCGGTGCTGGAGCCCTCGCTGGTGCCGTACTACAATCCGCTGTTTGCCGATCGCTTTAACTGGGCGCTCGAGTTTCGCATTCGCTGCGGTTCGGTGTCCTACGTGGTTAAGGATATCGACGGCATGGCCGATGCCTATGTGCGTGGTGGTACGTTCTCCTATGGCAAGAAGCTTACGTTTGCCCATGTACCCGAGGCTTTCGATGACGTGTCGACAAAGCTGCTCGACTTTGTCGCAATGACGGTCGCCTACCTGAGCGACATCACGAGTTCGCGCTCGGCATCGTATGACTTTGCTCGCAGCGGCTTTGTTGCCGAGCGTCAGTTGCCGGTATCCGAGTATTCCATCGTGTCCGTGCTGGACCTGCTGCGCGGCAGGACCATGTCCTTTGCGCCTGCTTGGTCGCGGGGGACGACGACGCATCGCTCCTACGAGGTGGCGGTCGAGCCGTCGCCGCAGGGGGAGGGCGAAGTCCCGGCTAAGCGCCCGCCGCTCCTTGCCGCCAAGATTGCACCGGCGGCGGGAGGCAGCTACGACTTGCGCCTGCCGGCCGATACGTACTGCTTTGTCGCAGGTGACGCAGCCTATCTGGTCGATACGCGCCGCGCGCGCCGTACCGACGCGGCGTTTGCCCAACATGCGGCGCCGTTCCTATCGCACTTGTTGCCCTGCCGCACGCCGGTCCATATCGCTGCCGACCAGGTGGGTGAGTTCTGCCGCATGGCGCTGCCCATCTTGCGCGACTACACCGACCTGACCGCTCCCGCCGTACTTGACGCCGTGGCGCCCGAGCCGAGTTTTGCCATGGCGATTGGCGTCGACGATGGTCTTGTGACCTGCAAGATTACGGTGGCCTACGGCGATTGGTCGGCAGATCTCTTTAGTCTTGGTGCTCCGGGCAGTCCTTTCGAAGAGCAACGCCCCGGCGTTCCGCCCCGCGATACGGTGGCGGAGTTTCGCGTTATGGACACGGCTGCCCTGTATTTCGACTTTTACGAGGGCGGCCTGGCATTTGAGGAGCGCGATGACGAGAGCCTGTTCCACTTGTTGACCGAGGGCCTGTCTGCTCTGTCCGAGCTGGGCGAGGTCATGCTCAGCGACCGCCTGCGCCAGATCTCGGTGCGCCCTGCGCCTAAGCTCTCGGTGCGCGCCACCGTCAAGAGCAACTTGCTCGACGTCGAGCTGGGTGCGAGCGGGCTTTCGGCGGCCGACCTTGCCATCTATCTCGATTCGTATAAGCGCCACCA
>CABUKY010000150.1 GCA_902492185.1 uncultured Collinsella sp. | reverse complement strand
ATCGATATGCCCGTCCCAAGCCACATAGTGTGAAACGTCGGCGATATGCACACCCAGCTTGTAGCCACCCTCGGGCGTGCGCTCCAACGAAATGGCATCGTCAAAGTCGCGCGCGTCGACCGGGTCGATCGTGATGACAAAGCGGTCGCGCAGATCGCGGCGGAGCGGGTCCTTAAGCGCCGCGGACACATCGAGCGAAAGCCCCTCGGCCTCGTCCAGCGCGGCCTCGGGATAGCTATCGGTATAGCCGTAACGCGCCATCACATATTGAACACCCAAATCGGGCGCGTCATCTCCGCCGATGCGGCGTTCGATCGTCACGGTACCCGATTCCAGGCGCGTCGGGTAGGTCAAAATGCGCGCGACAACGGCATCACCCGGGTGGACACTCAGACGATCCGCCGAGGTATCCTCGGGCAAAATGAAGAAGTCGGCCTTCAAGCGCGAATCGAGCGGCTCGATCACACCGAGCGGACCGGCGGTCTGGTACGTACCCACCACGCTTATGGCTGCGCGCTCAACTACGCCCTCGATCACGGCGCGACGCTCGCCATGCGGGCTATTCTTAATGCTCACGGCAACGGTATCGCCGTCCATGATCTCACGCTTGCCGCGACCCATGACCTTGTAGTCGCCATTCTCGGTTATGACATAGGCACTGTGCTCATGGAGCTGCACGCGCCCGGTCAGGCTCGGACGGCGTTCGCTGCGCACCGGCCCGCGCTTATTGCGAGCTCCACGCTTATGCTTGTTATTGCGCCCCATGGCGCCTCCTAACTATCGATTGCGAACTCCAAAGAGTCTACCCAAATGATTCGCTTTCCTGCCGTCCCCTAGGGATCAAAAAACGGGCCGCCCCATAAGAGACGACCCGTTGGAAGGGATGAATTCCAGGCATGCCTACACGCGCAGGTAGCGACGCATGGCGATGGCAGAACCAAAGAGGCCGATAATCACGCCGACCAGAATCAGCGCAGCATAGGTCACCAGGTAGTACTGCATCGGCAGGGCAAACGACATCCAGCCGATGCTCTCCTGCAAACGCGGAATCATCAGATTGCGCAGCAGCTCCAGAACGCCGATGGAAAGCAGCGAGCCCAAAATGGCCTGCAGTACGCCCTCGGTGATAAACGGGCCACGAATGAAGCCGTTGCTGGCGCCGACCAGACGCATAATCGCAATCTCACGACGACGCGCCGTAATGGACAGGCGAATCGTGTTGTTGATAAAGATGAACGCGATAAAAGTCAGCAGGCCAACGAGCACCACGGCGGCGATGCGGATGTAGTTGGTCACCTGGAACAGGCGGCTCACTTCCTCCTGGCCGTACAGCACGCTCGCGTTGACGTCGCCGTCATCCGCGATCTTCTGGAAATCGGCATCCTTCTTGAGCTTCTTTGCCGTGCTCACGACCTTGGACGGATCGTCCATCTCAATAGCGAAGGAAGCCGGCAGCGGGTTCTGGCCATCGAGCGCGCTCATGGTGGCGTCGGCGTTGCCCGACATCTTGCTCGTATACTCGGCCAGCGCGTCGTCCTTGTCCTTATAGGTCACGGACTTGACGTTATTCCACGTCTTAAGCTCGGCCTCAAAAGCCTGAACATCAGCCTGATCGGCGTCATCGCTAATGAACGCGTTGATGACAACCTGATCCTCGACGGTGCCGATCACGGAGTTCAGCATCGCAGAGCCCATGATGAACAGGCCGATGATAAACAGCGAAAGGAAGATCGTGATGACGGCGCCGAGCGAGGTAGTCCAGTTACGGAAGAAGTGGCTGATTGCCTCTTTGAAGGAGTAGCCCACGTTAGTTGGTGCCATAGTTGCCGTAACCTCCCCTCTCCTGGTCGCGGATGACGTGGCCGCCCTCGAGGGCGATCACGCGACGGTGCATGCTATCGACCATCTCGCGGTCGTGCGTGGCGACGATCACGGTGGTGCCGGTGCGGTTAATACGCTCAAGCAGTTTCATGATGCCCAGCGAGATCGCCGGGTCGAGGTTGCCCGTGGGCTCGTCGCAGATCAGCAGCGGCGGACGGTTGACCATAGCACGGGCGACGGCAACGCGCTGCTGCTCGCCACCGGAAAGCTGGTCGGGCAGCGAGTCCATCTGATCGGCCAGACCGACCAGGCGCAGCACCTCGGGCACCTGGCTGCGAATGACGCCCTTGGGCTTGCCGATGCACTGCAGGGCAAACGCCACGTTTTCGTAGGCGGTCTTTTGCGGCAGAAGCTTAAAGTCCTGGAACACGGCGCCAATCTGGCGGCGCAGGAACGGAACCTTGCGGTTCTTGATCTTCATGAGGTCCTGACCGGCAACCAGGATGCGGCCGCTCGTCGGCTTGACGTCGCGGTTGAGCGTCGACAGCAGCGTGGTCTTACCCGAGCCGGAGTGACCGACCAGGAAGACGAACTCGCCCGGATAGATCTCGATGTTGATGTCGTCGAGTGCAGGCTTGTTGGGCTGTGCCGGATAGATCTTGGTGACATGCTCCATAAGGATGACGGGCTCGACACCGGCCTGCTTGGCCATCTTCTTGCGGCTGGCCTGCGGATCGATGGGCGCAAACACCGACGTAAAATCGGGGTTGTTGAGCGCGTTATCGAGGCTTGCGACCTCGGCGGCCTGATCGCTCTCGACCACCGGGGCAGCAGGCTGCGTGGGGTCGGGAATAGCGGCAAAGAGACCGGACTGCGCAGGCTGAGGAGCCGGCGTCGCAGGGGCCATGGGGTCGGGAATAGCGGCCATGGTAGGCTGCGGCGTGGCGGCGCCAGCCTGAGGCTGCTCCACGCGAGCGGTCACGGCCTGAACGGGCTCAAAACCCGCCGCGCCGGAAAGCGCGACATCGCTGGTTGGATTGTAGGCAAAGGGATCGGATGCCGGCTGTGCCTGATCTGCCGGCTGAGCGGGGGCCTGAGCAACAGGCTGGCCCTCTGAATCCGGAGTGGCGAAACGACTGCCCTGGACGCCTGCCTGCGTCTTGGGGGCATCATCGCCCGCACCGGAGGTACGGAAGTGGTTACCCACTGGTGCTCCTTATCGTCGTGCGTTTAAACTACATGAGCGCTTTGTATTTTAGCAGCATTAGCTTTGCTGCACATAAGAAGCATGGCGTGCTTAGGGATCCCGTCGGCCGGGCACAGGGTTACTCTCCAAATCGTCCTCGGACATGTCGGAGCCCCCGCTGCGCGCTTCGCGCGGCGGGGGCTCCTCCGTCCTGCGGAAAGATTTGGAGAGTAACCCTGTGCCCGGCCTGCGATAACTAAGGGGTCGCTGCGTTTATCTTGGGGTGCTGCATATACAAAGCTGGAAGGGTCTGAATTGCGCTTTGTCGATATATGTCCTTTTCCCTGATGGGACCGTGCTTGAGGGGCGTCTTCATAAGTTGCGGTGAAATAGGGACTGTTGAGCCTTTAGGCTGGCAAAATAGTCCTTATTTCACCGCAACTGAAACAGGGGCGCCCTCCAAGAGAGCGCCCCTGCCGGGTTTCCATAGTACTGGCGAAGCAGTTTTATAGTTCTGGCGAAGCAGTCCTTGAGATCCACCTTGCCTTATGCCAAGAACTCCTTGGTGGTCGCCACGATATTGGCGGCGTCCAGGCCGTACTTGTGCAGGAGCTCGGCGCCCGGGCCGGACTCGCCGAACGTGTCGTTGACGCCGATCTTCTTGAGCGGCGTCGGGCACTGCTCGCACAGGACGTCGGCAACGGCACTGCCCAGGCCACCGATCACGGAGTGCTCCTCGACGGTCACGACGTGGCCGGTCTTGGTAGCGCTCTTGACGACCAGATCGGCGTCGATGGGCTTGATGGTGTGCATGTTGATGACCTCGGCGTCGATGCCCTCGGCAGCGAGCTGCCCGGCGGCCTCAAGGGCCTCGCCGACCATCAGACCGCAGGCAATGATGGTAACGTCGGCGCCCTCGCGCATGACGATGCCGCGGCCCAACTCGAACTTGTAGGTCTCGGGGTCGTTGATAACCGGCGAGGCCAAACGG
>CABUKY010000149.1 GCA_902492185.1 uncultured Collinsella sp. | reverse complement strand
CGACAAGGCCAACAGCGGCTACGGCGACTCGATGAACCACGGTCTGGAGATGGCGCGTGGCAAGTACGTTGGCATCTTGGAGTCCGATGACTTTATGGCGCCCGACGCACTCGAAAAGCTTGTCTCGGCCGCCGATAGCAATAATGCCGACTTTGCGAAGGCGAACTTTGATTTCTACTGGTCTAAGCCCGAGGAGCGCCGTTCGCTGCACGAGATGTTTAAGGCCAAGGACTGCGGTAAGCCGGTGCACCCGAGCGACACGACGCAGTTCTTTAAGCAGAAACCGTCGATTTGGTCGGCTGTGTACCGTCGCGATTTTCTTGAGCGCAACGGCATCAAGTTCTTGCCGACTCCGGGAGCATCCTTTCAGGACACGTCGTTTGCCTTTAAGGTGATTGCCTGCGCCGACAAGGCCGTTTACCTGCACGATGCCGTGCTTTCGTATCGTCAGGACAACGAGAACTCCTCGGTCAATTCTTCGGCTAAGGTCTTTTGCGTCAATACCGAGTATGCCGAGATTGAGCGTTGGATTCGTGAGGATTATGCCCGCGACCACGTAAGCGGCGATGTCGCGCGCATGCTCAAGTTCAATCAGCTCATTAAGTACGATTCGTACATGTGGAACTACGTGCGCCTGGCGCCTAAGTTCTATAAGGAGTTCCTGGTTCAGATGGCCAAGGAGTTCCAAGCGGCCTTGGACGCCGGGGACTTTTCGCTTGACGACCTCAAGCCGTGGAAGCGCGCAAATCTCGCTGCCATCCTCAAAGATCCTGAGGGCTGGGTTGACGAGCATCCGAGTTTTGCGACGGATGGTGCCTTGGGGCGTGCTAAGTATTACGCCTCGGTTGGAGGCCCAGGCGTGGTCGCTGCCTTCCTCATCGAATCGCTGAGGGGATAGGTCGACATGGGAGAGACTTTGACCCCCAAAGCGACCATTGTCGTTCCCGTCTACAATTCGTCGCGCTCCATTCAGCGATGCCTCGATTCGCTGTTGGCCCAGTCCGAGCGCTCGATTCAGGTTGTCTGCGTCAACGACGGTTCGACTGATGATTCGTTGAACGCGTTGCGTCAGATCGCGCAGGCCGACGATCGCGTACTGGTGATTGACCAGGAAAACGCGGGCGTCTCGTGTGCTCGAAATGCGGGTATCGATGCCGCCGAGGGCGAGACCGTCTTTTTTGTGGACGCCGACGATTACATCGATGCCCAGACGGTCGAGCGCGTGCTGCATGCCATGGAGTCTGCGGATGCCGAGGCCGCCGTTTTTGGCGGCGCCTGTGAACCTGCCGATGCTGCCCCCAAACGCGTCCAGCAACTCATGAGCCCCAAAGCTGGTACCTTCGGCGCCCGTGATCCCCAACTGCTGTTCCATTCGAATACGCAGCCCTATGCCTGCCGTGCGGCTTTTTCGCGCGAGCTGCTCAATCGCGAAGGCATTCGCTTCGCCCCCGGTTTGGCTTTGGGCGAGGACGTCGTCTTCCAATTTGCGGCTTATGCGCTTGCCCACGGGACCGTCGTCATGCCGGACAAGTTCTACCACTACGTGATGGAGAGCGAATCGGCGACGCACGAGTTCAACAGTGTCGAGGCTCGCGCCAAAAAGCTCGATGCCCATATGAGAATGCTCGAGGAGGTCTTGGAGGACTGGGCGGGCTACGGTCTTATGGACCTGTGTCCCGGCGAGCTGATCACGTGGTTCCTGGACCTTATCGTGTTTGATTTGGCGCGCTTGGATTCCGATGACTTCCATCGCGTGGCGGCTCGCGTCAACATGGACCTCACGACGTTTTTGGGAACGGAGTGGGCGGATATGCCTGCTAAGGGCGCCGTTCGCCGTGTTGCCCACAAGCTCGTTGCGGCGACCCCGGGCGTTTCGATGGCAGATGCCACGCTGTTCTATCTTTCGACTCGCGGTCTCAAAGCCTGCCTGGAGCGCTTTATATAATTCCAAGCGCTGCCGCCCGCCGCAACCCGGCTGCTAAAATAACCCTGTTACACGCTATTCAACAGGAGGTTCTCTTGCAGAACTCTGATACCCCTAAAGTTTCGCTGCTTGTCCCCATCTGCAATGTTGAGCGCTACCTGCGCGAGTGCCTCGATTCCGCCGTTGCGCAGACGCTCAAGGACATCGAGATTATCTGTATCAACGACGGCTCCACCGATAGTTCGCCGGATATCATCCGCGAGTACATGGAGCGCGACCCCCGTGTAAAGATGATCGACAAGGCCAACAGCGGTTACGGCGACTCGATGAACCGCGGCCTGGAGATGGCGCGCGGTGAGTACGTGGGCATCCTTGAGTCCGACGACTTTATGTTTGAGGATTCGCTCCAAAAGCTGGTCGCCAAGGCCGATATTGAGCATGTCGATGTGGTTAAGGGCGACTTTTACCTGTATTGGTCCACGCCCACCGAGCGCCGTGAGCTGTTTGGGATCATCGACGAGCATATGACGGGCGCCGCGTATCGCCCCGTCGATTGCCCGGGTATCTTCTACCGCAAGCCTTCCATTTGGTCTGCCATCTATCGGCGCGAGTTCCTCATCGACAATCAGATTCGGTTCCTTCCCACGCCGGGTGCCTCGTATCAGGACGCAGGCTTTAACTTTAAGGTTTGGGCTTGCGCCGAGCGCGCCGCGTTTATTGCGGACCCCATTTTGTGCTATCGCCAGGATAACGAGAAGAGCTCCGTTAATTCGCCCAACAAGGTGTTTTGCGTATGCGACGAATATGCCGAGATGCAGCGCTTTTTGGATGAGCGTCCCGAGCTCAAGGCTCAGCTCCAGGGGATTTTAATGCGCATGAAGGTCGATACGTACCGTTGGAATGATGAGCGCCTGGTCGATGAGCTGCGTGAGCAGTTTTGGAAGAAGGCATCTCCCGAGCTCAAGGCCGATTGGGATGCCGGTCGCTTTGACCTGTCGCTGTTCGATCCGCGTGGCGAGACCGACTTGCGCCTGATGGTCAAGTCGTCCCGCGCCTATATCGATTCACGCTTTGACTTTAAGAAGCCGGGCAAGCTCAATACGTTTAAGCATTACTTTAAGATTGGCGGCTTGCCGCTGGTCTGGCGCGTGCTGACGTATCAGCGCACCTACGGCGACAACCCGCACCCTGATGACGTTCCGGCCGCACAGTAGGAGCGAGTGACTATGGCTACCCCCAAGATTTCCGTTGTCGTTCCCATCTATAAAGTGGAGGAGTGCCTGGCCTGGTGCCTGGACTCCCTGCTTGCGCAGGACATGCCCGATTGGGAAGGTGTGCTGGTCAACGATGGCTCGCCGGATGGCTCGCGCGATATTGCGGCTGCCTATTGCGAAAAGGACGCGCGCTTTACGCTGGTCGATAAGGAGAATGGCGGCCTGTCGAGTGCACGTAATGCAGGCATCGCCGCGTCCACGGCGCCTATCGTCGCGTTCTTGGATTCCGACGACCGATTTACGCCCGATGCATGCCGCGTGATCGTCGATGTCTTTGAGCGCGAGGACTGCGACGTTTTGACCTTTGGCGCGAACCCGTATCCGCTGGAGGCGGGGTATCCGTGGCTTAACTATGTGCTGAGCCCACGCGATGTGTCATTTGCGGGCTATAGCACCGACCTGCTGTTTAAGGAGGCATCTCGCCCCTTTGCATGGCGCACCGCCTGCAAGCGTGAGTTTTTGCTGGGCAACGGGATCGTGTTCGACGAAACCGTTAAGTATGGCGAAGACCAGGTCTTCGATTTTGCCGTGTACGGTCGTTCGCACAAGACCGCGTTTATCTCGAACAAGCTGTATGACTACCGCGTGGCGCGCAAGGGCTCGCTCATGACGACGAGACGCGCCTGCTGGAGCACGTGAAGATTTACTCCGCGGTGCTGGCTGACTGGCAGCGCGACGGTCTCGATGCTCAGCATGCCGATGACCTGGCGTACTTCCTCTGCGATCTGGTGCTGTACGATGCGCTCAGGTTGCTGGGCTCGGACTGCGGCAAGGTGTTTGCTGCCGTCGCCGCGGCCCTTTCCGGTTCTGCC
>CABUKY010000148.1 GCA_902492185.1 uncultured Collinsella sp. | reverse complement strand
CATGCGAACCTCCAGTCCGGACCGCCCCGCGGTCCAACTTTCTGTCCGCACCCCCGATTTAGGCTTATTCGAGCTTTTCAGAAATTAGTTCACCGCAACTTAGGTGGGGCGTGAGGCGGCATCAATTCCCGCCACCCCGTACACTTATGAAAATGACTCTGGTCCCAAAAGGAATCAGAGCCATTCATCTATCTTATGGAGCGGGCGACGGGAAGTCCAAGGGTTTGCTTCGCAAACCCTTGTTTCGCTGCGGGCCATTGGCCCTTGCGTGCTGCGCTGGAAAATGCTCACGCATTTTCTCAGCTTCGCACCCTGCCGGGTTCGATTCCCGTCGCCCGGCACGCTTATGAAAACGGCCCTGGCACCAAATGGAGCCAAAGCCGTTAAAACTATCCTATGGAGCGGGCGACGGGAATCGAACCCGCGTCATCAGCTTGGAAGGCTGGGGTTCTACCATTGAACTACGCCCGCAAGATATGGTCGGGACGACAGGATTTGAACCTGCGACATCCTGCTCCCAAAGCAGGCGCGCTACCAAACTGCGCCACGTCCCGAAGGTGTTGAGCAGCTAAGGTCTAAACCTTGCGTGTCCCAAAGCGAAGGAAATTATAGGGGAGACTTCGCGCCTGTGCAAGCGACGATACCCTAGCTCCTCGAATGTGCGACAAACTGGCTATGGGCCAGGCCGATCACAAACGCCACCACGGCGACTGGCGCCCACGCGGCACCGATATCCGCCAGGGGCAATGCATCGAACGGCAGCCACGCGCCCGCAAAGAACGCGTCGCGAACCGAGGTGATCACACTCTGCACGGCAACCACGCCGCCGACCCAGACCCACACCTGCGGATGAGCGTCGCAAAAGCCGTGCACGAGGCCCATCAGTACCAGCACGATGGCGACGGGATACAAGGCGTTGAGCATGGGCACCGAGAACATGAGGATCATGTCGAGGCCCACGTTGGAGAGCACGCACGAAAACGCCGCGAACACAAAGGCGAGAATCGCAAAGGGACGGCGCATAGCCTCCTCGGAAGCCTCAGCTCCTCCTTCGACCACATACGTCTCGCAGAAGTAACGCGAGCAGCAGCTGATAAGGCCAATACACACATTCATGCAGGCGAGGAAGAAAATCGCAAAGACCACGACCGTGCCGGCTAGGCCAAAGTGCATAGAGGCCGAACGCGCAAGGATCGCGGCGCCGTTGGTGGCGTCGGGCATAACCGTGCCGAGCTGCATACCGGCAAGCGCCAGGCCGCAGTAGATGATGGCCATGAGCACGCCGGCGATCACACCCGAACGCGAGATCTCGAAGGCCACGCGCTTATCGTCGGTAACGCCGAGCTCATGGATGGTCTCGGCGATGATGATGCCAAAGGCGAGCGACGCAAGCAGGTCCATGGTCTGGTAGCCGGTCAGAAAGCCCTGCACGGCAGCACCGGCATTGTAGGGAGCCTGCGGCGCGGCAGCGGGACCCAACGGCGAGACCACGGCGGCACCCACGACCAGCACGATGAGCGCGATGAGCGCGGGACCCGTAATACGACCGAGCACGCGTGTGATAACGCCCGGGCGCAGCGTGAGCGCAAACGCGACGACAAAGAAACCGACGGCAAACACCAGGCGAGCCGTGCCGAGCGAAACGCCCTCGGGCAGCAGCGGCACCAGCATCTCGAAGGCCGTAGAGCTTGTGCGCGGAATGGCCAGGCACGGACCGATGGCCAGGTAGACCGCCGCAACGAAGAATTCGCCAAACTTAGGATGTACGCGTCCGGCAAGTTCGCGCGCCGTTCCGGCAAGTGCCACGGCGATAAAGCCCATGACGGGCAGGCCGATGGCGGCGATGAGAAAGCCGAGCATGGCGACCGGCGTGGCAGAACCTGCCTGCAGTGCCAGCAGTGGCGGGATAATGAGGTTGCCAGCGCCAAAGAGCATCGAGAACAGGGCGATGCCGACGGTGACGACATGGTCGGAGCGCAGACCGCGCGGGGCGGATGAAGCCATGGGTCCACCTTTCGGGTTGAAACAAAAAATGGGACGGGCAAAAACACCCGTCCCGCAAGTATATACGCTCTAGCAGCTTTAGCAGGCTAAATCGCACAGAGCATCGATAGCCGTGTCGACTTCTTCGGTCGTGTTGAAATACCCAAACGAGAAGCGGACGACGCCCTGGCGCTCGGTCCCGAGCGCGCGGTGCATGAGCGGAGCGCAATGGGCACCGGGGCGCGTCGCAATCCCCCACCCTTGCATGAGCGCATCCGAGATCTCGGCAGAGTCGATATCGCCCACGTTGAGCGACACAATCGCCGAGCGCGCGGGTTGGTCAAAGGCACCGTAGAGCGCAATGCCGGGGATTTCGCGAACGCCTGCGAGGAAACGCTCGGCAAGCGAGCGTTCGCGAGCTGCAATCGTCTCCACCCCGCCCTGGGCCTCGATAAAGTCGAGACCTGCGGAAAGTCCCGCGATGCCGTGGCCGTTGAGCGTGCCCGCCTCAAGGCGCGTGGGCCACCCAAGCGGCTGCAGAGCATCGAAGCTGTGCACGCCCGTGCCGCCCATGGCCCACGGAGCCACATCGACGCCCTCCGCCACGGCCAGGCCGCCGGTCCCCTGCGGACCCATGAACCCCTTGTGGCCGGTAAAGCACACAATGTCGAGCCCCATGGTTTGCATATCGATATGCGCCGTACCGGCAGACTGAGAGGCATCGACGATCACCAGCGCACCGGCCGCATGGGCGATGGCAGCCACACGCGAAACGTCGACCGCGTTGCCGGTCACATTGGAAGCGTGCGTCACCACCACGGCACGCGTACCGGGCGTGACCAACCGCTCGAGCTCGTCGTAGTCGAGCGCGCCGTTCGCGTCGCAGCCCGCATGCTCAACCGTCACACCCTGCTCCGTCGCCAAGCGATTGAGCGGACGCAGCACGGAGTTGTGCTCAAGCACCGTCGTGACCACGCGGTCGCCGGGGCGCACCACGCCATTGATAGCGGTGTTGAGCGCCGCGGTGGAGTTGGGCGTAAAACACACATGGTCCGCCCTCGGGCAACCAAAAAGGCGCGCAAGCTTGGCGCGGCAGCCGTGGATGGTACGCGCGGCGTCAAGCGCACCCGACGTGGCACCGCGCCCGGCATTGCCGAGCGAGCACATCGCCTGCGTCACGGCATCGATGACCGCCTGCGGCTTGTGCATGGTCGTCGCCGCGTTATCCAGATAGATCATCGCACGACCTCCCACATATCGATCACGGTATAGCCCTCGGTGGGAACGCCCGCCGCGGCGAGTTCGCCGCGCAGCAGCTCCTCATCGGCAGGCAACGCCTTCCACGCCAGACCGCAGCCGGCAGCGACCTCCCCGGGCACGGGAATCGTTCGCCCAGGAAGGCCGCGCTCGATGCATAGGGACTCGCAGCCCATGGCGGCCGCCGTGGTGGGAAACGTGATGACAAGCGCCGGGCGCTTCTCCCTCATGACAACTCCAACCAATATGCTACGGGCGCACGACGCGCACGGCCTGCTCCATCTTCTCCACGATCACGTACATGTTGGTGACCTCGCCCACCGCAAGCTGGTCTTTAATGCCATAGTGGTCGAGGCAGGTACCGCAGGTGAGAATCTCGACACCCTGCTCGGCCAGGCCCTTCAGATCATCGAGCACCGGAGAGCCCTCGACGGTGAGCTTGGCACCGCCGTTGTAGAACAGCATGGTCGCGGGCAGCTCCTCCTGCTGCGTCACGGCAAAGATGAAGGCCTTCATGAGCTTGTGGCCCAGCTCGTCGTCGCCACGGCCCATGCAGTCGGTGTAGACGGAAATGACGAGCTTGCCCTTGCCGGCGCTGGCATCACAAAAGGCAGCGCCATCCTGCTCAGGATCGGCCACGGCAACGGCGCCAGAGGTCGCCACGGTCACGTGCCACTCGGCGTCCGAAATCTTCTCGACCGAGGCCGTGCAGCCCATCTTGGATATGTTCTTGACGGCGGTCTCGTTGTCGACCGAGGTCACGACGGCGCCCTCGCCATCAAGCTGTTTGAGCGCCTTAAGCGTCTTGACGACGGGCAGCGGGCAGGCATCGCCCATGGCATTGACTTCAATCTTGGTAGACATAGTTTTTCCTTTCGAATAAATCGTTTTAGAACGGTGCATAGTTCAATAAACGTGTCGTTAATGCACAACGTGGACGGCAGGACCGCCTGGCACCGGCTCGC
>CABUKY010000147.1 GCA_902492185.1 uncultured Collinsella sp. | reverse complement strand
CTGTTTATGCATTTGCCAAACAGCGGGGGATTTTCATTTCAGGCATTCCCAGCTACTTTATTCGGCTACAGTAATTACAGGGCGTCTTTATTAAAGTAAAGCTACAAACTGAGTACAATTAACCGCTCGTCGCATATTTCATCACGCTTATCGAGTAAGTGTCTTTCATAGATGAATATTGTTTCCAGTTCGTTACGCTAATGGGGTGTCTTTATTGGCTGAAGCCCTCTGGCGACAGAGGGCTTTCGCACGCTGGGAGGGAAAATGAGGAAAACTCACCCCGTCAACGCGCTCAAGAAGCTAGGCATAGGCCTCGCCTTTGGAACTGCAACCATCATGTCCATGCCGACATCTGCGCTCGCCTGCACGCAGATGTACATGGGCAAAAACTATACGGCCGACGGCAATACGTACTACGGCCGCGCCGAGGACTTTGACAAGCGCTATCTTAAGCACTACGGCATCGAACCTGCCCACGAACCTGGCTTTAAGTACAGCTCGATTGAATCTGCTTTTGAATACACTTCGAACAAGCCTACCTATCGTTACAGCTATGTACGCGACCACCCCTCCAACTGGATGGGTCGCACCGACGCCTATTCCGAGGCCGGAATCAACGAGAAGGGCGTCTCCTGCTCTGCCACGCTAAGCACTTCCTATAACGAGGAGGCCGATGCAGCAGACCACATCGATGAGAAAGTGGGTCTGGGCGAGTACAGTTACGGCAGCATCATCCTGGGCGAGAGCGCCACGGCCCGCGAGGGCGTCGAGCTTCTCGGCAGACTGATCGATGATCAAGGCGTCTGCACCAACGACCAGATCATCATCGCCGACAACAACGAGACCTGGCTGTTCGCCACACTTTCCGCCCATCAGTGGATCGCCATGAAGCTCGCTGACGACGTCGCGTCGCTCAACCCTAATATCGGGAGCCTCAACTACGATGTCGACCTTGATGACCCCGAGAACTGCCTACACTCCAAGGGCATCGAGTCCATGCCCGTGGAGAAGGGCTTCGCCAAATACTCCGCTGACGGCAAATTCGATGTCGCCCAAACGTATGGCGAAAGCCTCGCCGATTCCGGCGTAAACCAGTGGTCCCGCTATGTGCAAGGCCGCGATTATTTTGGTAGTCAGCTGACCGAAGGCACAGATTACGACATTATCACAGTAAAGAAGGATGGAAAACCTGACCAAAAGGGAGCCATGGTCAGCGAAATCCAGCCCCTGTTCTTCAGGCCTGGCAAGTCTGGCTGGAGCACCTTTGAGCTGATTCGTGCCTTTGGCAACCGCGGCGAGAACGTCCCTGGCCTCAACGCGAACACTGATGGTGTTTATTGCATCGGCAGCGAGCGCAACACCGAGATCAACCTCTTCCAGATTCGTCGCGGGTATGACCCCGAAGTCGCTACCATCCAGTGGGAAATGCTCTCCCGCGCCGCGTACTCCGTCGCCATCCCGTTGTACTCCGCTCTGATAACTGAGGTCAGCCCGTACTTCAGCGATCAGACCGTCTCCTTCGATCACTGCAAACAGACTGACGTCGTGTACAACGAGGAGCCCGAGAACTCAATCAACTACGTCCTCATGGACATCAGCTCGCTCTGCTTTGAGAACCCTGACACCCTTGGTATCAGCGTCCGTGCCTACCTCGATGCGCTCCAGAACGAGCTCATCGAGCAGAACAAGGAAGTTGACGCCGCCATGCTAGCCGAGACGACCACCGAGGGCCGCACTGCCCTGGCCAACAAGGCCGGCAAGGCTGCTACCGAGAACACCTACAAGAAGTGCAAGGCCCTGCTCCAGGAGATGCGCGCCTATCAGAAGGCCGAAAACTTCGACCAGCCCTTCACCCCGAGCGACCTGAACACCGAGATCAACGGCCTCAAGGTGTCCATCACCTACGCCAAGGACGCTCTTGCCACCGACCCGGTAACCCCGGATCAGCCTGGTACTCCTGAGCAGCCCGGTACTCCTGAGCAGCCCGGTACCCCCGAGCAGCCCGCTAAGCCCGAGCAGCCCACCACCAAGCCCGAGAAGCCTGGCAAGTCGGACACCACGACCACGGTAACCACCAACAAGACGAACACCAAGGGCGGCCTGCCCACCACCGGTGATCGTTTTGATGGCCGCATGGTGGCCGCATTCGCCATCGCTGGCGTTGCCGTCATCTCCGCGGGCGGTTACTTCCTCTACCGTCGCAATAAGGAGTAACGTCTTAGCTGAGCGGACAAGGCAGCAATGGCAGCCTCGCCCGCTCAGCCCGCTCTTTTGACCGGCGGGAAACCCACCTGAAATCTTTTTAAAAAAAGATTTCCCCGCACACACTTCGCTGTGCTATAGTGCAGCGCAACAGCAACTAGGTGCGACCGCGCCACGGCATCACGAAAGGAGCCACCAACATGAAGAACACGATGAAGTCTCTCAACAACTGGTGGTGGCGTGATGCGAATACGATCGGTCGACAGTGAGTCCCTCACGCCTGCTTTTGCGCTCTAGGTGATTGGAAGGCCTCCGGTTTCGACCGGGGGCCTTTTTCTATCTCGAGCCCGATCGCATTCGCATCACGCGCCTCCGTTTTTTCTCTTACACTCCCCTTTTTGAAAGGACTTTCACCATGTCTCAGAACACCACCGCCACCGCCCAGCCCCGAACCGTCCAGACCGCCGACCGCGGTAAACTCGATATCCGCGCCCTTGTCCTGCTCGCCATCCTGCTTGCCGCCGGCTTCATCCTCAACTTCACCGTCGGCAAGGCAATCTCGGGCATCTCAGGCGGTATGATTAGCCCCGAGTTCATCATCTCGGCCTTCTGCCTCACCATCCTGGTCGTTCGTCCCAACATTGGCCAGGCGCTCGTCATTGGTCTCATCTCGGCGGCCGTGATCCAGATCACCACCACCTCGCCGTTTGTCGATTTTGCCGCCGAGGGCATCGCCGCCATGCTCATGGCCGTCATTGTCAACGCCGCCGCCAAGGACGGCCAGGTCAAGCCCGTCGTCGCCATCGTCGCAACATTCGTGACCACTTTTGTCTCGGGCGTCATCTTCATGGTCATCAAGATGGCCATGCTCGGCGTTGTGGGCGAGCTCGCCGCAGCCATGCTGCCCGTCGTCGCCATGACCGCCGTGTTTAACGCCATTCTGGTCGGCGCCCTCTACCTGCCCATTCAGAAGGCCCTTAAGCTCAACTAACCTGCTCGGCTTTACGAGCCACCCCATCTTGGTGTTCATTCGTCGCTCGCGTACCCAAGTACGCTTCGTTCCTCTTTCGCGCCAACCTGGGGCACCCCGTAAAGCCGTCTCCGTGCTTCACCACCAAAGACTGTCCCAGACAACGAGCTCTTGGGGACGTTCTTAAACGACTAGTCATGTAAGAACATCCCCAATGACTATGAAAGGTATCCATGGAAACGATCATCAACGTCGACGATGTCTCGTTCTCCTATGGCACGCAAGCCGAGCAGGCGCTCAGCCACGTTTCGCTCAGCGTGAACAAGGGAGATTTCATCGGCATCATCGGGCCCTCAGGCGCCGGTAAGTCCACACTTGCCGCCTGTCTGTCGGGCGCCGTGCCTCACCACTACACCGGCGCCTTTTATGGCTCCGTGTTAGTTGACGGCCACGACACCTGCGAGGTCTCGCTCACCGACATATCGCAGATCGTCGGCAGCGTGCTGCAGGACATCGATACCCAAATGGTCGCTTCGGTCGTTGAGGACGAAATGCTCTTTGGCCTCGAGAACTTTGGCGTTCCGCACGACCAGATCGAGCGGCGCGTGAGCGAAACGCTCGAGACCGTCGGCATCAGCGACCTGCGCGACCGCGAGATCGCCACCCTCTCGGGCGGACAGAAGCAAAAGGTAGCCATCGCCGCCATCCTCGCCATGCGTCCGCGCGTCTTGGTTCTCGACGAGCCCACCGCGGCACTCGACCCCGCTAGCTCCACGTTGGTCTTCGAGACGCTGCGTGAGGCAAACCGCGCACTTGGAATCACCATCGTCGTCGTTGAGCAAAAGGTCGCCCTGCTCTCGGAGTACTGCAACCGCGTGCTCGTGCTCAACCATGGCGAAATTGCGCTGCAGGGCGAGCCACACGAGGTCTTCGCGCATACCGACGAGCTCCGTGCCATCGGCGTCGACTGCCCTCGCGTCACGCGTATCTTCAATAGCCTCCAAACCGATGGCCTGGTAAGCGGTACCCCCTGCTTGGATGTCGATGAGGCTGAGCGCCTGATTTCGGGCATCGTCGACCCCGCACACGCG
>CABUKY010000146.1 GCA_902492185.1 uncultured Collinsella sp. | reverse complement strand
CGCAAGACGATTGATTTCTTCGCCCGCTATGTCGAGACAATCGTTACGGAATTGGGCGATCTGGTCGATTTCTGGCTGCCTTTTAACGAGTTCAATGCAGCGCGTTTTTCGCCTTGGGACGGGGTCTGTCTGGTCAAAGACGAAGAGGGGGAGAACTTCGATCGAGCCATCTTCCAGTGCCTGCACCACGAGTTCGTTGCCAATGCGCGTGCCGTCGAGATTGTCCATCGTCTTTCGCCCGATACTCCCGTTGGCGGCATGATCGCTCGATTCTGTACGTATCCCGCCACCTGCCGTCCCGAAGATAACATGCAGGCTATTCACGACGACCAGTATTCCAACTGGTTCTATACGGACGTGATGGCTCGTGGAAAATACCCCGCTTATATGAATCGCTATTTCGATGCGTGTGATATCGAGATTCAAATGGAACCGGGCGATGAAGAGCTCATCGCTCGCAACACGGTCGACTTCCTGGCCTTTTCGTACTACTTTTCCCAGGTATCCACCTGCGATCAGGGATGGGAGAAGACTGCGGGTAATCTGGTCATGGCAAACAAGAACCCTTATCTCGAGACGAGTGAGTGGGGCTGGCAGCTCGATCCCATTGGCCTGAGGGTTACCCTTAACCAGATGTATGACCGCTATGGGCTGCCTCTGTATATCGCCGAGAACGGCCTCGGTACATCTGATGTAGTCGAGGAGGATGGCAGCATCCACGACGAGTATCGAATCGATTATTTGCGCCAGCACATAAAGTGCCTTAAAGAAGCGGTGATCGATGGCGTTGACGTGCGCGGATACATGATCTGGGGATTCATTGACCTTGTTGCCTGCGGTCCTCTTACGATGGACAAGCGCTACGGGCTTATCTATGTCGATCTGGATAATTGCGGCAACGGCACTGCGGAGCGCTCGCGTAAAGACTCTTTCTATTGGTATCAGAAATGTATCGCCACTAATGGCGAGGATCTTGGGTAGGAGTGATTGTCGTGGCAGACAAGAAGGAACTGGCCGCTCGTGTCCTCGAGCTCGTGGGCGGCGCCGATAACGTTGTTATGGCAACGCACTGCATTACAAGGCTCAGATTCAACCCGAAGGACGATAGCAAGGCAGACCTGGAGGCCCTTAAGACGCTTGACGGCGCCTTGGGCGCGCAGGTTAAAGACGGACAGTGGCAAGTTATCATCGGCGCCAGCGTGGGGTCGGTATATGACGAATTGGAGCCCATGCTAGGTGACAGGATGGGTGGCGAGGTCTCCGCCGACGCCGAGCAGCCTGAGCTCCAAAAAGGTTCGGCTCGCGTATTCGATATCATCACCGGCATCTTTTCCGCTATCATTCCCGCACTGGTGGCGGGAGGCATCGTAAAGGGCATCCTGGCTGCTATCGCGGCTTTTGGAATCGACACGGGTGCCGGCGACTTTGCGATATTCAATATGATTTCGGATATCCCGTTCTACTTCTTGCCGTTTTTGCTGGCAATGTCTACAGCTGATAAGTTCCGGGTCAACCGTTCGCTTGCGCTTTGTGTTGCCGGATCGCTGATGTACCCGACCATTGTCAACGCTGTCGGTACGGGCGAGACGCCCCTTGCGCTGTTCGGTTTTGCGGTGCCGATTTTTAGCTACGCCGATTCCGTGTTCCCGGTTATCTTTGGCGTCATTGGCTTGTCTTTTGTATATCGTGCAATCGACAAAGTCGTGCCGGATCTTTTTAAGCTCGTTGTCGTTCCGGCGCTCTCCCTTGCTATCGTGATTCCCGTCAACCTGTTTGTGCTCGCTCCGATTGGTGCCTGGTGCGCTCTTGGTCTTGCCAACGGTATCGTTTGGCTATTCTCGACGTTAGGCCCCGTTGCCGGTTTTCTGCTGGGCTTCTTTATGCCGCTTATCGTGCTCTTCGGCATGCATCAGTCAACGAGCCCTATCCAGATTTCCAATATCGCAACGCTTGGGTATGACTATCTGCTCCCGATCTCTTTCTGCCATAACCTCGCCGAAAGCGGTGCGTCTTTTGGTGCAGCCCTGCGCATGACCGACGAAAAGCTCAAGTCCGCTGCAATGACGTGCGCCTTCTCAGCATTTATGGGAATTTCCGAGCCCGCCTTGTTTACCGTTCAGGTTCCTAACAGGACTCCGCTTATCGCTGCGATGATTGCGGATGGCATTGGCGGTGCGCTTACCGTTGTTCTCGGCGCAAAGTGCTTCGGCTTTGTTATGCCCGGCATTACCTCGTTGCCCGTTTATGCCGATCCAAGCGGCAATCCCATGAACCTGATCATGATTGTCGTCTGCATCGCTTTGACTTGGGTTATCTCTGCGGCGCTCTCGTTTGCGCTCTATGGTCGTTTCGACAAAAAGTAACGACGTTTTGAGATAGACAATATTAATCGGCCGCTCGCCGGGGAATCGTTCTGCGACGCCCCAGCGAGCGGCATTTTATTGGTGGGGCGTGTCGTGTCGCCAACGGCGGCCGCCTCGCCGCGCTAGTTGCGTCTGCCGCCTCCGTTGGCGCCCTGACGCCCCTGTGCCGCGCGATTGCGACCGGCAGTGTTCTGCGCGCGGGACATACCGCCGTGACCCTTGCTGCCCTTGGGCCCCTTGCCGGCGGCGCCACCGTGGGCCTTGCCGCCCTTCTTGCCGGTGCCATGCCCACCGCCGGCAGACGTCTCGCCCGGGCGTGGCGGCACGGGGCGAATCAGGCAATGCTTGGTATAGCCGATCAGATCACGACGCCCGGCCTTCTCTAGCGCCTCGCGCACCAGCTTGTAGTTCTCGGGCTTGCGATACTGGATGAGCGCGCGCTGCATGGCCTTCTCAGGCGGGTCGCGCGCCACGTAGATCGGCTGCATGGTGCGCGGATCTACACCGGTGTAGTACATGCAGGTCGACATGGTGGACGGGGTGGGGTAGAAGTCCTGTACCTGCTCGGGCATGTAGCCCATGTCGCGCACGGCTTCGGCAAGGTCCACGGCTTCCTTCATGGTTGAACCAGGGTGGCTCGAGATCAGATACGGCACCACGTACTGCTTGAGTCCGTATTCGCGATTCAAGCGTTCAAATTTACGGCAGAATGCGTCGTAGACAGCTCGGCTCGGCTTGCCCATCACGGACAGCACCGCGTCGCTCACGTGCTCGGGCGCTACGCGCAGCTGGCCCGAGACATGGTGCTCCAGCAGCTCGCGCAAAAACTCGTCCGAGGCATCGGCCATGGTGTAGTCAAAGCGGATGCCGCTGCGGACGAAGACCTTCTTGACGCCCGGCAGCTGGCGCAGGTCGCGCAGCAACTGCGTGTAGCCGCTCTCGTCGACCACCATGTTCTTACATACGCTCGGCCACAGGCAGCGCTTGTTCTTGCACACGCCGTGCTTGAGCTGCTTGTCGCAGGCAGGGCGGCTAAAGTTTGCCGTCGGTCCGCCCACGTCGTTGATGTAGCCCTTAAACTCGGGATCGCGCGTGAGCAGCTCGGCCTCGCGCATGATCGAATCGTGGCTGCGCATCTGCAGCACGCGCCCCTGGTGGAAGGTGAGGGCGCAAAACGAGCACTCGCCAAAACAGCCACGGTTGGAGCTAATGGAAAACTTGATCTCGGCAAAGGCCGGCACGCCGCCTGCCGCGTCGTAGTCGGGATGCCAATCGCGTGCGTAGGGGAGCTCGGCCACCTCGTCCATCTCATCGGTGGTGAGCGTCGCCGATGGCGGGTTCTGCACCACATAGACGCTGTTGGGGTAGGGCTCTACCAGGCGGTGTCCGGTGATGGGGTCCATATTCTGCTGCTGCACATTGAAGCTGCGTGCGTAGTTGAGCTTGTCGGCGGTAAGGTCGTCCCAGCTGGGCAGCAGGTCGTAGTCGTAGACCTCGTCGAGCGAACCCGTGCGGTAGACGGTGCCGTTGATATAGGTGATCTGATCGACGGGCAGCCCCGCGTCGAGCGCGTCGGCAATCTCGACAATCGCGTGCTCGCCCATGCCGTAGACGAGGATGTCGGCGCCCGAGTCGAGCAGCACCGAGCGCTTGAGCTTGTCCTGCCAATAGTCGTAGTGGGCCAGACGGCGCAGGCTTGCCTCGATGCCACCGATGATGATGGGAGCGTCCTTGAACGTCTGGCGGATGAGGTTGCCGTAGACCGTAACGGCACGGTTGGGGCGGCGACCCTCCTCGCCACCGGGAGTATAGGCGTCGGTGTGGCGGCGGTGCTTGGTTACCGAATAGTGGTTGACCATGGAGTCCATGTTGCCGGCGCTGACCAAAAAGCCCAGGCGCGGCTCGCCGAGCACGGT
>CABUKY010000145.1 GCA_902492185.1 uncultured Collinsella sp. | reverse complement strand
AAGCGCTTTAAGTTCTCCACGTACGCCACGTGGTGGATCCGTCAGGCCATTACGCGCGCTATCGCCGACCAGGCCCGTACCATCCGTATTCCCGTGCACATGGTCGAGACTATCAACAAACTCGTCCGCGTGCAGCGTCAGCTCCTTCAGGACCTGGGCCGCGACCCGACCCCCGAAGAGATCGGTGCCGAGATGGACATGAGCGCCGACCGCGTCCGCGAGATCCAGAAGATCTCGCAGGAGCCCGTGTCGCTCGAGACCCCCATCGGCGAGGAAGAGGATTCCCAGCTGGGCGACTTCATCGAGGATTCCCAGGCCATCGTTCCGCCCGATGCCGCCAGCTTCTCCATGCTGCAGGAGCAGCTCACCCAGGTGCTCGATTCGCTTGCCGATCGTGAGCGCAAGGTTATCGAGTTGCGCTTTGGCCTTGTCGACGGACATCCCCGTACGCTCGAGGAAGTCGGCCGCGAGTTTGGCGTCACGCGCGAGCGCATCCGCCAGATCGAGTCCAAGACCCTGGCCAAGCTTCGCCACCCGAGCCGCTCGAGCAAGCTGAAAGACTATATTGAGTCTTAACCTCGCAAGCAAGAAGCGCCCTCAAGCACATCCGCTTGAGGGCGCTTTTATGTAGTCGTTGGGGACGTTCTTGAATGACTAGTCGTTTAAGAACGTCCCCAATGACTGGGTCGGAAAATTTCTTAAAAAAGTTCTTGCCCTGAGCTGATTCGTCCGTATAATAAACTTCGTTGCTTGAGAGCACGCACCTATTCCTCGGTAGCTCAATGGTAGAGCACGCGGCTGTTAACCGCGCTGTTGTAGGTTCGAATCCTACCCGGGGAGCCAGAATTTTCTAGCCCTTTCCGTTGGGCTTTTAAATTCCTCGGTAGCTCAATGGTAGAGCACGCGGCTGTTAACCGCGCTGTTGTAGGTTCGAGTCCTACCCGGGGAGCCAGGTTGTAAAACCCGTCGCTTATGCGGCGGGTTTTTTCATGCCGCGATCGCCGTTCGCGAACGTTACCGTATCAACATTTCGTGTCGAGGATGTAATCCCGAGGCCCGCCACCTCAACATGGCGCGGTCGTTGTAGAATATTGCAATGATTGCTCCCACGACATGGTGCCGCGAGCACCAAGAAAAGGAGATTCTTGTGTCTGAGACCATTAACGGCAGCCTGAGCGTCTCGAACGACGTTATTGCCGATATTGCCGGTTATGCCGCGATGACGTGCTATGGCGTTGTCGGTATGGCTGAGCAGCTCCAGGGCGCCGAGAGCGTGCGCCTGCTTGCCGGTCAGCGCCTCCGCAAGGGCGTGCTTGTCTCCGCCGACGAGAACGGCCTTACGGTCGATCTTCACGTCGTGCTCGAGAACGGCGTCAACATGAAGTCCGTCTGCCACAATCTTTCGAGCTCCGTTGCCTTCACCCTGCAGGAGATCGCTCAGATCGATCCCGCCAGCCTTAAGATCGGCATTCACATCGACGCGCTCAAGAGCCGTCTGAACTAGCATCCGAAAACGGAGATTCAAATACCCATGATTGCAAAGACCATTCGCACCTGTTTTCCGATCGCTGCGGCTGCTGTTTCCGACAAGGCCGAGGAGATCAACAAGCTCAACGTCTTCCCCGTACCCGACGGCGACACCGGTACCAACATGTCGCTCACGCTCGCTTCGGTGACCAAGGAGCTCTCCGCCCTTCCTGCCGACGCCGACATGGAAGCCATCGCCGGCGCCATCACCCACGGCTCCCTCATGGGCGCCCGCGGCAACTCCGGTGTCAT
Source organism: uncultured Collinsella sp. (assembly GCA_902492185.1). Lineage (GTDB taxonomy): Bacteria > Actinomycetota > Coriobacteriia > Coriobacteriales > Coriobacteriaceae > Collinsella. Next base: position 2,542 of record CABUKY010000145.1, on the reverse strand, counting down.
CACCTCGCAGATCCTGCGCGGTGTGGCCGAGGGTCTCGTCTCTGCCGACGATCCCATTACGTCCGCCAACATCGCCTATGCGTTCCGTCGTGCCGTCAAGGTCGCCTTCCAGGCTGTCCGCAAGCCTATCGAGGGCACGATCCTCACGGTCCTGCGCGATGTCTCGACCAAGGCCGACGAGTGCGAGAAGAAGAAGTTTTCGGCCGAGGACGCGCTCGACGCCATCGTCGTCGAGGCCTACCAGTCCGTCGCTCGCACGCCCGACCTGCTGCCCGTCCTCAAGGAGAACGGCGTGGTCGACTCCGGCGCCTTTGGCTTTGCCATCTTCCTTGAGAACTTTGTGGCTGCAGCACTTGGCCGTAGCACCGTTGTCGAGGATTTCTCCACTACGTTTGACTCTGCCGGCTCTGCCCGCGATGCCGCTCTTGGTCGTGTTGAGATCGAGGCTAACGACGACTGGGAGGGCTCGGAGTTCCGCTACTGCAACGAGTTCCTCTTTAAGGCCGACGCCCCGTTTGACGAGGACGAGTGCCTTAAGTTCCTAGGCTCCATGGGCGACTGTGAGCTGCTCGTGGGCGCTTATCCCGACTACAAGATCCATGTGCACTCCAACACCCCCAACCTGGTGCTCGAGCACATGCTGCAGCTCGGTCAGATCTATGAGGTCTTTATCCACAACATGGAGATGGAGGCCCACGACCGTACCGCCAAGATCCACGAGGATCAGGAAAAGGCCGCCGAGCCCGCCAAGGCGCTGGGCTTTGTCGCCGTTGCCGCCGGTTCCGGCGAGGCCGACATCCTCAAGTCCCTTGGCGTCGACGTGGTCGTCTCCGGTGGCCAGACTATGAATCCCTCGACCGCCGACCTGCTGGGCGCGGTGGACCAGGTCAACGCGACCTCGGTCATCATCCTGCCCAACAACGGCAACATCCGCATGGCCGCTGAGGCTGCTGCCTCAGCCTGCACCGACAAGAAGGTCGCCGTCGTTCCCACCAAGACCGTCCCGCAGGCCTTCTCCGCGCTGTTCGCGGTCCTGCCCGATTCCGAGCTCGAGGATGCCGTCGCCGCTATGGTCGACGCCATCAGCGAGGTTCGCGATGGCGAGGTCACCCGTGCCGTGCGCGATTCCAGCGCCTCTGACGGCTCTCCGATTCACTCCGGTGACGTCATGGGTATCATTGCCGGCTCCATCGACGTGGTTGGCTCTGACGTGAAGCAGGTCACGCTCGACTGCATCAACCGCATGCAGGAGGAAGAGGAGGGCGACGCGCTGACGATTTTGGCCGGCGAGGAGCTGTCCGATGAGGCCTTCCAGGAGATTGTCGACGCCATCGAGGAGGCTCAGCCCGATCTTGAGATCGACGCCCATCGTGGCGAGCAGCCGCTCTATCCCGTGATCTTCTCGATCGAGTAGGCAACTGCCCATGTCCGAGCTTTGCTCCGTGCCGCGCGTCTCGGAGCGCTTTGCCCAGAGCAATGCGCTCGACGAGGATATCGCGCGACTCAAATATGTTTCGGGTAAACGTGAGGAGGCCCTTCGCCGTCTGGGAATTCGGACGGTGGGGGACCTCCTTCTCCATATTCCTCATCGATACCTCGACTTTACCCGTTCTTGGTCTATCGAGATGGCGCCCATCGGTACCGTGTGCACCATTATCGCCACGGTCGACCGTATCGTCCAAAAGCAGCCGCGTCCGCGCATGCAGGTGACCGAGGTCTCGCTTGTTGACGAGACGGGCGTGCTACAGGTCGCCTTTTTCCGCCAGCCCTGGATTGCCCAGCAGCTTAAGCAGGGCGACCGCCTGGCCGTGATGGGCAAGGTCGAGTTTGCCTACGGTTTTAAGCAGATGGCCTCGCCCCACTTTGAAAAGCTCGAGGACGGGCGCGCCGCAGGCACCATTCTGCCGGTCCATTACGTGAGCGATGGCGTGAGCCAGGCGTGGATGCGCCGCATCGTAAGCGGCGCGCTCGAGGTCGTCGGCAATCCGTTCGATCCGATTCCCGCGCCGCTGCGCGCAAAGCGGAAGCTCATGAGCAATGCCCGCGCGTTGCGTTCGATCCACTTTCCCTCGAGCATGGCTGAGCGCGACATCGCACGCCGGCGTCTTGCCTACGAGGAGTGCCTCTACCTACAGCTGGCGCTGCGTCTGCGCAATGACGGTGGCCTGGTCGATGTGGTGCCCTATGCCCACACCGCGGGCGAGCATCTGGGCGCGCTTAAACAGGCCCTTCCGTTTTCGCTGAGCGACGAGCAGGAGGCCGCATTCCAAGACATCCTGCATGACATGTGCGATGGCGGGCGCGTGATGAACCGTCTGCTGCTGGGCGATGTCGGTACCGGTAAGACCGCCGTTGCCGCCTGCGCGCTGGCTGTGGCTGCCGATAGCGGCACGCAGGCCTGCGTTATGGCGCCCACGGGCGTGCTGGCGCGCCAATATGCCGATAAGACCGGCCCTCTGCTCTCGCAGGCCGGCATGTCCTGGGCGCTTCTGACGGGCGCCACGCCGGCCGCAGAGCGCGAGCGCATCCATGCCCAGCTGGA
>CABUKY010000144.1 GCA_902492185.1 uncultured Collinsella sp. | reverse complement strand
CTGCTCGCACGGAGAGCACATTAAGTGCTCTCCGGCTCGTGCGGAACTCGCGATCGACTTCGCATGCCGCCGGGCAGCCGGGGCCGACGCGGGGTTCAATTTTCAAAAAAGCGGTCGGCGCGCAGTGCGCCGACCGCCGATATATGGGGTCTGATATTTTCTAACAGTTAGGGCCTCTTACTCGTCAAGGAGATCTTCCGGCATGTCGTTGCCGTCGCCTAGATCGACAGGGGTTTCTTCGGGGGCGGAGCCGTTTTCTATGGCTTCGCCCTCGGGCTTCTCTTTGGCGGTCGTCATGCGGGCCACGGCGCAGATGCGGTCGTTGTCGTCGACGGTCATCATCTTGACGCCCTGGGTGGCGCGGCCGGTCTGGCTGATCTCGTCGGTCTTGACGCGAATGACCGTCGCGCCCTCCGTCACGATGAACAGCTCGTGCTGCGGGCCCACCGTCTTCATGGCCGCGAGGTTACCCTTACGCTCGGTCATTTGAATGGTGTAGACGCCCTGACCGCCGCGATTCTGCTCCGGGTAGTCCGCGACCGGCGTGCGCTTGCCGTAGCCGCGCTCGGTGATGACGAACAGATCGCCGTTGCCGTTAGTGACTTCCATGCCCAGAACGCTCACGCCGTCCTTCATACCAATACCGCGAACGCCGCTGGTATCGCGGCCGGTGGCGCGCACCTGCTCCTCGGAGAACATGATCGCCTTGCCCGCGGTGGTGGCCAGGATAATCTTGTCGCCCTCGCGCACGCGGCGCACGTTCAGCAGCGCGTCGTCGTCACGCAGGTTGATAGCGATCAGGCCGTCGCGACGGCTGCGGTCATATGCGCTCATCACGGTCTTCTTGACCATGCCGCTCTTGGTGGCAAACATCAGGTACTCGTCGGCTGGGAACTCGCGGCAGCTGATGACGCTCGCGATCTTCTCGCCCTCCTCGAAGGGCAGCAGGTTGACGATCGCGGTACCGCGCGCCTGGCGCGTACCCACCGGCAGCTCGTGCACCTTCAGGCGATAGACCTTGCCCTTGCTCGAGAAGAACAGCACGTACTCGTGCGTGGACGCGATGAACATCTCGTCGATAACATCGTCCTCTTTGAGGTTGACGCCCGACACACCCTTGCCACCGCGTTTCTGGGCACGGTAGGCGGCCACCGGAATGCGCTTGACATAGCCGGTGTGGGTGATGGTCACGACCATATCCTCGTCGGCGATGAGGTCCTCGACATCCAGGTCCTTCTCAACCTGGCTGATCTCGGTGCGGCGCTTGTCGCCGAACTTCTTGGAGATCTCGCGCATCTCTTCCTTGATGACGCCCAGGATCTTCTCCTCATGCGCCAGCAGGTCCTCGTAGTAGGCGATGGCGCGGCGCAGGCCGTCCAACTCTTCTTGGATCTTGTCGCGCTCCAGGCCGGTCAGGCGGCGCAACTTCATCTCGAGGATGGCCGTGGTCTGCTCGGGCGTAAAGCCAAAGCGCTCGATCAGGCGGCTGCTGGCCTCGGAGTCGGTCTGCGAGGAGCGGATGATGCTGATGACCTCGTCGATATGGTCAAGGGCCATCAGGTAACCCTCGAGGATATGCGCGCGGGCCTGGGCCTTCTTAAGGTCAAAACGGGTACGGCGAGTGACGACGTCGACCTGGTGGTCGATGTAGTGCTGCAGCATCTCGCGCAGGCTCAGGCATTTGGGAACGCCGTTGACAAGCGCCAGGTTGTTGGCGCCAAAGGTCGTCTGCAGCGAGGTGTACTTATACAGGTTGTTGAGCACGACCTGCGGAATGACGCCCTTCTTGAGCTCGATGACCAGACGGATGCCCTTCTGGTTGGACTCATCGCGCATATCCGAGATGCCCTCGATGCGCTTGTCGTTGACGAGCTGGGCGATCTTCTCCTGCAGGGTGCCTTTGTTGACCATGTAGGGAATCTCGGTAAAGACCAGGCGGCTGCGACCGGTCTTGGTGGACTCCACGTGTGCCTTGGCACGCACGGTAATGGAGCCGCGGCCGGTCTCGTAGCTCTGCTTAATGCCGGCGCTGCCCATGATGATGGCGCCGGTGGGGAAGTCCGGACCGGGCATGATCTGCATGAGCTCGTCGACGGTGGCGTCGGGGTTGTCGATCAGGTAGCAGGTGGCCTCGATCGCCTCGGTGAGGTTATGCGGGGCGATGTTGGTGGCCATGCCGACGGCGATGCCCTGGCTGCCGTTGACCAGCAGGTTGGGGAAGCGCGCAGGCAGTGCCACGGGCTCGGCGAGCGATTCGTCGTAGTTGGGCTGCCAGTCGACGGTATCCTTCTGCAAGTCACGCAGCAGTTCCATGGCGGGCTTGGCCAGGCGGCTCTCGGTGTAACGCATGGCCGCCGCGCCGTCGCCATCGATGTTGCCGAAGTTGCCGTGACCGTCGATGAGCGGCGTGCGCATGGAGAACCACTGCGCCAGGCGGACCATGGCCTCGTAGACCGCAGAGTCACCGTGCGGGTGGTACTTACCGATAACTTCGCCGACCGTCCAGGCCGACTTTTTGTGTGGGCGGTTGGGGTAGATGCCGCTCTCGTTCATCGCGTACAGGATGCGGCGGTGTACCGGCTTTAAGCCGTCGCGCACGTCCGGCAGGGCACGCGCTGTGATAACCGACATCGAATACTCGATGAACGACTGCTTCATCTCGCGACCGAACTCCGAAATCTGGAGCTGGCCGCCGTTGATGTCCTCGCCGGCCGAGGCGCCACGATCGACTTCGCCAAAGCTCTCCTCGAGCTCACCGTCGTCGTCCTCTTCCTCATCATCATCGGCATCGGGGTTATAGGCGTCCGGATCGCCGTCCTCGCCCTGCTCAGCACGGGCAAGCAGGCGCTTCAGATCATCGGGCATACCGGCATCGCCGGCCTCGCCCATACCCTCGTTGTTGTTGATATCGTCTGCCACGTTACCTCCTCATGGTTTGCGTGGTCCATTAGTTCCCAACCACGGAGACGGCTTTTCCAGGTGCGGTGGCTGGGAAAGCCGCAGGGATTAGGCGTCTAAGAATCGTGCGTCATGTGCATGCTTCTCGATGTACTCGCGGCGATAGCCGACCTCGGAACCCATCAGCTCGCGCACGGCGCGGTCCGCCACCACGGCGTCCTCGATCGACACGCGCTGCAGAATGCGGGTCTTTGGGTCCATCGTCGTCGAGGCAAGCTGTTTGGGGTCCATCTCGCCCAGGCCCTTGTAGCGCTGGACGGTATAGCCCTTGCGCTTTTTGGTGATCTTGCCGTCCTTGGCCTTGCCGTCCTCGTCGTTATCATCGGGGTTCAGGCCCAGACTCTGGATGGTATCGCGCAGGATCTCGTCTTCGGGCTGGCGGCCGTTGGGATACACGTAGTGGATCTTGTTGCGCACCTTAATGCCAAAGATGGGCGGGCAGGCAACATAGACGTAGCCGGCATCGATCAGCGGACGCATGTACTTGTAGAAGAACGTCAGCAGCAGGATGCGGATATGCGCGCCGTCGACGTCTGCATCGGTCATGATGATGATCTTGTGGTAGCGCGCCTTGGTGATATCGAAATCGCCGCCGTCGCCGGCACTCGTCGTGACGCCGCAGCCGATCGCGGTAATCAGCGACTGGATGGTGTCACTCGAGAACGCGCGATGGTCACCAACGCGCTCGACGTTCAAAATCTTGCCGCGCAGGGGCAGAATCGCCTGGATGTCTCGGCGACGGCCGTCCTTGGCCGAACCGCCTGCCGAGTCGCCCTCTACGATGAAGAGCTCGGTCAGCTCGGCATCGCGCACCGAGCAGTCGGCGAGCTTACCGGGCAGGGACGCCGTCTCGAGCAGGCTCTTGCGGCGGGTCGCCTCGCGCGCCTTGCGGGCGGCATTGCGCGCCTTGCAGGCCTGCTGCGCCTTCTTGACGATCTCGCGAGCGGGCTTAGGGTGCTCCTCGAGGTAATCGGCAAGGCCGTCGGTCACGATCTTGAGCGTCAGCGCGCGCATATAGGAGCTGCCGAGCTTGGCCTTGGTCTGGCCCTCAAACTGCGGATCGGGCAGCTTGACCGAGATAACGGCCGAAAGGCCCTCGCGCACATCGTCGCCGGTCAGATTGGCGTCTTTTTCCTTGAGCAGGTTCTGCTTGCGCGCATAGTCGTTGATCACGCGGGTGAGCGCGGTGCGGAAGCCCTCAAGGTGCATGCCGCCCTCGGGGGTGTAGATGTCGTTGGCAAACGACATGACGTTCTCGCCGTAGCCGCTATTCCACTGCAGGGAAACCTCAACCTCGCCCATCTTGGCCACAGGTGCGTCCGGGTCCGATTTGCCCTCGATGTAGATAGGCTCCTTAAAGGCCTCGGGGACGTCCTT
>CABUKY010000143.1 GCA_902492185.1 uncultured Collinsella sp. | reverse complement strand
CCGTCGGACAGGTCCACCGCTACTCGCAGAGCAGCTTAGCGATCTGGACGGCGTTGGTTGCCGCGCCCTTACGGATTTGGTCGCCGCAGCACCAGAAGGTGATGCCACGCGCGGCCTCGGGGTTCGAGATGTCGCGGCGTACGCGACCGACCCAAATCAGGTCCTGGTCGGAGGTGTCCATCGGCATGGGGAAGCGGTCGTGCGCATCCTCGGCGCTCATGTCGTCAACCAGCTTGACGCCCGGAGCGGCAGCCAGCGCAGCGCGGGCCTCCTCGACCGTAATGTCGCGCTCGAACTCGAGCGTAATGCTCTCGGAATGCGAGCGCAGCACAGGCACGCGCACGCAGGTGCAGTTCACGCGCAACTCGGGCAGGTGCATGATCTTGCGGCCCTCGTTTTGCAGCTTCATCTCCTCGGAGGTAAAGCCCTCCTCTTTGACGCCGCCAATCTGCGGAATCAGGTTGCTCGCGAGCTGGGCGGCAAACGCGCGCGGCTCGGGAATCTCCTCGCCACGGCCCAAGGCGGCCAGCTGAGCCTCGAGCTCGGCCATACCGGGGGCGCCAGCACCCGAAGCCGCCTGGTACGTCGAGACGATCATGCGCTTCACGCCAGCGAGCTGATGCAGCGGCCACGTGGGAACCAGGCCGATAATGGTCGCGCAGTTGGGGTTGGCGATAAGGCCGTGATGCCACTTGATGTCGTCGGCATTGATCTCGGGCACAACCAGCGGCACCTCGGGATCCATGCGGAAGGCATGGCTGTTGTCGACCACGACGGCGCCGCGCTTGACGGCCTCGGGCAGTAGCTCCTTCGCGATGTCGTCGCCGGCGGCTCCAAGCACAATGTCACAGCCCTCAAAGGCCTCGGGACAAGCCTCTTCGATCACGATCTGCTCGCCGCGGAACTCGACGGTCTTGCCCGCAGAACGCGCGCTCGCCAGCAGCTTGAGATTGCCGACCGGGAACTCTTGCTCGTTAAGGCACTCGAGCATCTGGGTGCCCACGGCTCCCGTCGCGCCCAAAATAGCAACCGTGTACTGTTTCATGCTTCCCCCTTTAAAGGTTGTGGCTTTTGCCCGCACGCCAAGCAGGCCGATTATTGTTGCCAGTGTATACAAGAACGGGGCGGGCACGAAACCCGCCCCGTCGAAACGAAACCGAAACGAAACGCCCCGCCGTAGATTTTTGAGGCAAGTCCCAAAAATCTACTGGGATAGCAGCTACTTGTGGAGCGCGACCAGAGCGGGATCGACCGGCGCGGGAGCCTCCAGATCGGAGACCTTCACAATGCCGTTCTCGTCGGAGAAGGCGCGGTAAATGGTCTGAATCGCCAGATCAAAGTCCTTCTCCTCCACACCGATGATGATATTGATCTCGTCGCAGCTCTGCGAAATCATACGCACGCTCACGCCAGCCTGGCCAAGCATGCCAAACAGGTGGCCCGAGATGCCGGCACGACCGCGCAGGTTACGGCCGACGGTCGCGATAAGTGCCAGACCCTCGACAACCTCGATCTCGAGCGGCTCGACCTCCTGCTGAATGTCGCCCACGAGCGAGTAAAGCGAGTCGTGCACATCCTGCTCCTGCACCACGGCGCCAAAGCGGTCGACACCGGTAGGCATGTGCTCGACGGAAACGTCATAGCGCTCGAACACCGAAAGCGCACGGCGCATAAAGCCGACGCGGGGCTTGGTGCGGTCGCGGGCAACGTTGATGGCGACAAAGCCGCGCTTGCCGGTCACGCCGGTAATGATGGGCTCCGCCTCACCCTCATCAGCCGTCTCGCTAATGATGGTGCCGGGGTCCTGCGGCGCATTGGTGTTCTTGATGACCAGCGGAATGCCCGCCTCACGCACGGGGAACACGGCCTCCTCGTGCAGGACGCTCGCGCCCATGTACGAAAGCTCGCGCAGCTCCTCGTAGGTAACGCGCGCAATGGGCTGAGCCTCGGGAACAATACGCGGATCGGCAGAATAGAAACCCGAGACGTCGGTCCAGTTCTCGTACAGGTCGGCGCCCAGGCACTTGGCCAGAATCGAACCCGAGATATCGCCGCCGCCACGATCGAGCAGCTTGATCTGGCCCTCACGCGTCGCGCCGTAGAAACCGGGCATAACAAAGCCGCCCTGCTGGCCGTACTCCTGCACCAGCTCGGAGGTGCGATTCATGCTGAGCGTACCGTCGTGATGGAACGCCACAACCGTCGCGGCGTCCAGGAACGGCAGACCCAAGTACTCGGCCATCAGGCGAGCGGTGAAGTACTCGCCGCGGCTCACAAGCTCCTCGGTGGAGTAGCCGCCCGAGCGGGCGCGCTCGGCAAAGGCCGCGAACTCCTCGCGGATGGGATAGGTAAGCTCCAGCTCGTCAGCGATATCAAAATAGCGCTGACCAATGTCCTCGAGCAACTCCTCGCACGACACGTGATACTTAACGTGTGCGTTAACCAGGTAGAGCAGGTCGGTCACCTTGGTGTCGCCCTTAAAGCGGCGGCCGCAGGCGGAAACCACCACAAAACGGCGGGCAGGGTCGGCATCGACGATGGCCTTGATCTTCTTGAAGTGTTCGGCGTCGGCGACCGACGAGCCGCCAAACTTGGCAATCTTAATCATGGGCTTGAGGTTACCTTTCTAAAAGCCTCTGCAAACCTGTTTTGCGCGCTCTGATACCATGGTTTCACCGATTGGGACCAAGGCATCCGAGGAGCAGTGTTATATGGGAACTTATCATAGTACACGAGGACGCACTTTATCGTGCTCAAGTAAGGTGGCAATCCGCACCGGCATCGCTCCCGACGGGGGTTTGTTTGTCTCGGACGAGCTCGGCACCCAGCAGGTCGATATCAGCTCGCTTGCAGATAAATCGTACTTTGAAATCGCTCAAGATGTGTTGGGAATGTTACTGAATGATTACACGGCCGAAGAAATTTCGGCGTGTGTCGACGAGGCATACCGTGGCACGTTCGCGAGTGAAGAGGTTACGCCGCTCGTCAAACTCGACGCTGCGCCGGGCGCTGACGTCCCTCAAACCTATGTGATGGAGCTCTTTGGCGGCCCCACGAGCGCCTTCAAGGACGTCGCCCTGCAGATGCTCCCCCGTCTGATGGCCCGCACTTCCGCCAAGAACGGCGGCGCCGAGCGCATCATGATCGTCACCGCCACGTCGGGCGACACCGGCAAGGCCGCACTCGCCGGTTTCGCCGACGCTCCGGGCACGGGCATCACCGTCTTTTATCCCGAGGGCAAGGTCAGCCGCGTCCAGAACCTGCAGATGTCCACGCAGGAGGGCGATAACGTCGCCGTCTGCGGCATCCGCGGCAACTTTGACGACGCCCAGAGCGCCGTCAAGCGCATCTTTGCCGATAAGGAGCTTGCCGAGCGTCTTGAGGCCGCCGGCACGGTGCTTTCGAGCGCCAACTCCATCAACGTCGGCCGCCTGGTGCCGCAGGTCGTCTACTACTTTGCCGCCTATGCGCAGCTGTTGCGCGCCGGCGCCATCGAGGCCGGCGACGCCGTGGAGTTCTGCGTACCGACCGGCAACTTTGGCGATATCCTGGCCGGCTACTATGCCAAGCGCATGGGTCTGCCCGTCGCCAAGCTCGTCGTGGCGAGCGACAAGAACAACGTGCTGGCTGACTTCCTGACTACCGGCGTCTACGACCGCAACCGCCCGTTCTTCACGACCATCTCGCCGTCGATGGACATCCTCATCAGCTCCAACCTGGAGCGCATGCTGTACTTCCTGTCCGATGGCGACTGCGAGCTCGTTGCCGGCCTTATGGAGCAGCTGGCGCAGACGGGTCGCTACGAGGTGCCCGCCGAGCTGCTGGCCAAGATTCAGAGCGTGTTTGGCTGCGGTTGGGCCAGCGAGGACGAGGTCCGCGCTGCCATCAAGAGCTGCTGGGACGCAAATGGCTACGTGATCGACCCGCACACCGCTTGCGGCTATCACGTCTTTGAGCAGGTCGCTCCCGCCGAAGGCGCCAAGGCCCGCGTGCTGCTTTCGACCGCCAGCCCCTACAAGTTCCCGCGCGCCTGCTGCGACGCCCTGGGGCTCGACGTTCCCGAGGACGACTTTGAGGCCATGCACGTGCTCGAGCAGGCAACCAACACGGTCGCCCCGGCACAGCTCGCCGAGCTCGAGTCCAAGCCCGTCCGCTTCGAAGACGTCTGCGACGTCGATGAGATGGCCAGCTACGTAGAGCAGGCTGCAAAAAAGATAGCAACCAACTAAACCCCTTATAAGGCGCCGGCGAAAGCCGGCGCACCTTCTTTTATCAGATACCTACCGGGATGATGACGAACGTGCATAGCGTGCCTGGCTGTTTAGTTCGTCGCGAGTTCCGCACGCAAAGGAAAGCACTTAATGTGCTTTCCG
>CABUKY010000142.1 GCA_902492185.1 uncultured Collinsella sp. | reverse complement strand
CGACTCGCACGAGCCGAGCGCCCTTCCTCAAATGGACTTATCCGCACATTACGCTGAACGGCTCAACTAGAAGCTGACATCGAAGCCAGCACCAGCGCCCTCTTCATCGGTGGTCGGAACGCCCTTTGCCTTGTTGTAGGCAAAGATCAAGACGATCGGCACGATAAAGGCGATAAGATTACCAGCCACATACCACACGAGAGTCTCGGGCGTAACGATGAGCAGGCCAAGCACACCGGTCAGACCCTGACCGATAGCGCGCACTTCAAAGAACTTCACGAAGGCACCGCCGCAGCCTGCACCGATGCATGCGCAGATGAACGGAATGATCGAATAGCGCATGTTTCCAGCGAAGATAGCGGGCTCGGAGATACCGACCAGCGTCGGAATAAAGGACGACATGCAGATGTTGCGCTCTTTGGAGTGCTTCTTGTGAATGAGGTACATGCCGATGGCGCCGCCGCCCTGGGCGATGATGGAAACCGACCAGATGGCCTGGATGTAGTTGAAGCCAGTCGTGGCAACGAGGTTGGCCTCGATACCCTGGATGAACTGATGCGTACCGGTAACGACGAGCGGCTGCAGGAACGCGGCGAAGACAAAGGCACCAAAGACGCCCATTCTGTTGTACAGGACATCGATTACGCCAGCGAGGACGTCGCCGATCAGGTTGCCGAGCGGGCCGAACACGGTGAACAGGGCAACGTTAGCAAGAATCAGGGTAACGGTCGGGACAAAGACAAACGAGACGACCTCGGGGATGTACTTCTGGGCAATCTTTTCGACCTTGGCCATAAACCAGGCAGTCAGGATTGCAGGGAACACACCGCCCTGGAAAGCAACCATGGGAATGGATAGCGGACCGAAGTTCCAGTACTCAGCACCCGTCGGGTCCATAACGAACGTGTTACGGTTCATAAGACTCGGGTGAACCATGACGATACCGACGAGGATGCCCAGGATCGGGTTACCGCCAAAACGCTTGACCGCGCTGTACATAACCAGGACAGGCAGGTAGTCGAACGTGGTGGCGATAATGGCAAAGAAGCTTGCGAGGTTCTTGAGGAACTCGCTGTGATCGGCGAGACTGCCCTCCATGCCAAAGAGGCCGTTGGCAACGATCAACGACTTAAGGCCGATGATGATAGCGGCACCGACGAAGGCAGGAATGATGGGGATAAAGATGTCCGAGAACACCTTGAGGACCGAGAAGAACTTGCCTTTCTTGTCCGCCTCGGCACCCTTGACCTCGGAAGCGCTGATCTCCTTAACGCCCGTCAGAGCCATAAACTCATCGTAAACCTTGTTGACGGTACCGGTACCAAAGATGATCATGAGCTGGCCACTGTTGTACAGCACGCCCTTGACGCCATCGATGTTCTCGAGCTCGGCCTTGTTGTATTTGCTCGTATCCTTGAGCACCAGACGCAGACGGGTCACGCAATGCGTGGCGCCCTCGATGTTCTCCAGTCCGCCGACGTTGTCGACGACTTGCTGGGATACTGCCTTGTAGTCCATGTTCCTCTCCATTCCTTTTCTAAATCATAAAACGGTTCGTTGCCGCTACAGAGACGCGATCGTTGCGTTTGCGCACTTGAGCGCACCGTCGGTGACGGTAAGCGCCACACCCTGGCCCTGCTTGTTGCAGAAGCGAGCGTTTAGCGCAACATCATCGACAAAGATGGTCGCGATGTCGTCGTCGACGACCAGACGCACATGGTGAGTGCCCTCGCCCTTAAAGAACAACGGACGCTCGAGGCCCATGTTGTTGACCTGGAACCACGGGTACTGGGGAGCCGGCGTGAACTCGAGCTTGCCCTCGCGCAGGTTGGCGCGGAACTCATAGGCAAGACCGGTCTCGGCGTCCTCGGCGAACTTGACCGAGAAGCCGGCAGCGTTACCGCCGAGCTCAATGTCGGCATCGAGCAAGTAGGTGGAGCCGGCATCCGCGGCGAGCACCTGCTCGACCTTGCCCGACTCGCAGGAAAGCTCAAAGGTCTCGACTGCCTTAGCCTCGCCAAAGGCGCCAAGCATGCTGTCGGGGAGCTTGGTGCCGAGCGTTCCGTCGGCACGCTGAACGATCTCGAGGGGCATAAAGGTGCCACCCCATAGGTAAGAGCTGGGGTCGCCGCCCTCGTCACGCGTAGGAACCCAACCAAAGAGAACGCGACGCTCGCCATCGAATGCGGTGCGAGCGGCGTAGTACGCGCGGCCGTCGAAGGAGTCGTCAGCGGGGGTAATCCAAGGACCGTTGATGGACTTGGACATGCGGTAACGGGTCTTGTTGCCGTCGCTGTACTCGGAAAAGACGAGGTACCACCAGTCGCCCATCTTAAAGAGATCAGGCATCTCAAACATGGTGTACAGGCCCGGGTTCCACCAGTCGCCCTGGAACTCCCAGTTGGTCAGATCCTTGGAGGTGAACTTGACCAGGCGGCCGGTCATCAGACGCTTGTCCTCGCCCACACGCGTGCCGAGGATGAGCATGTACTCTTCGTTCTCCTCATCCCAAAGCACAAAGGGATCGCGCCAGTTGCGGTCATCGTAACCCTCCTGGGGCGGAAGCAGCGTCTCGGCGATGTTCTTCTCCCACTTGACGGCGTCGTCGCTCGGTGCGTGAAGAAGGACCTGCTTCATCAAACGTGCGCGGACCTTATCGCGATTGCAACCAGTGTAGAGCGCATGGTACTTGTCGCCCACCTTAAACACCGTGCCGGCATAAATGTACTGGTCGACTTCCTCGTCGCCGCCACGCTCAAGGCTCTCGCCAAAGTCCTTGTAGTTGACGAAATCCTTGGTCGTCGCGAGTGCCCAGCCAAACGGCTCTCCGAAAGGTTCGGGGTTACGCGTGTCACGCTGATGATAGAGATAGAACGGGCCGTCCTCGCCGTACGGCATGATGTCGCCTACCCAAATTCCCTCAGGCTGGTAATACACCTTGTGCATCCGAGACTTCCTTTCCACGACATACTAACTCGGTACAATGGCAAGATATGTCAATCGTTTTCATATGTCAAACGTTTTTACACCAATACGTCTTTTCGCAGTTCCAGTCGTCGGCAAACGGTTGACATATGCCGGTGAACGGTCATCAGAGGCGTTTGAGGAATTCTTTTGGCACGGGATGAACTACGCGGTTTTGCCCTCAATGAGTTCAACGGGGAGCTTGATATTCGATTCGGGATTATCGCCGTTAATAAGAGCGATGATGGATTGCGCCGCGAGCTCTCCGATGCGATCGATATCTTGACGTACGGTTGTTAAGTCAGGCATAAACGTCATAGTTCGGCGGGCACCATCCGCGCCCACGACCTTAATATCGTCTGGAGCGCTCAAGCCGCGCTGCTTCATCACGTTGAGACAGATGGCCGCCATCGTATCGTCTCCCGCAAAGATGCCGTCAATATCGGGGTTCTCATCGAGGATCTTCGCAACGACCGCGCCCTTTTCGTCGTCGGGCTTAACGAACTCAACCTCACGGACAAGCGCGGACAAACCGGCCTGCTCAACAACATCGAGGTAGGCATCGGTACGCTTATTGGCAGGCATGCGCATGCGGCTATTGCTGCGCAGGCACAGGATACGCCTGCAGCCGTCATCAATCAGACGGCGCGTGGCGAGCTCGCCAATGCCATAGCTGTCACTTGCAATCTGGACAGAGCCCTCGCCAAGATCGCAGTCGATGCCAACCAGGCTCAAGCCCATCTCGGCATATGCCTCGGCACCGATATTGAGGGAGTTGACGATGACGCCGTCGACCATATTGCGGCGGAGCATGTCGATATAAGAACGCTCAAGATCAGGTCGATTGGCGCTGTTGCACAGCAACATCTTAAAGCCGTTTTCCGCCAACGTGCGCTCGACCGCCTGCACAACCTGAGCATGGAACGGACTGCTCACAAAGGGAACGATCATGCCGATAAGGTTCAGACGGCCGTTGAGCATGGCACGGGCGATATCGTTGGGCGTATAGTTGATGCGCTCCATCGCGGCGTGGACCTTATCGCGGGTCTCTTGGCTAATATAACCGCGGTTATTAAGCACGCGAGATACCGTAGTAGGCGAAACCCCCGCCACCGCTGCAACTTCCTTGATGCCAGGCTTAGCAGAATCCTTAGAACGAGTGCCCTCGCGAGCCATAGCACCCTCCCCTATCAACATGTCATACGTTTACATATGAACAAAGCATACCCCAACAACAGCGGGAAGACGGTAACAGCACAAGTAAGTAGACGACTCATCCAAATAATTAGGAGAGTTCCGCCTAAAGGGTGACTCCGAAGAACCCCGCTTGGCCGTTTTTGGGTTATTTTCCAAAACATCCCGCACTGATATTTTCTGTATTGAAGACGTCGATGGTGCACCCGTATACCATTGACGT
>CABUKY010000141.1 GCA_902492185.1 uncultured Collinsella sp. | reverse complement strand
CGAGAGCGCCCAGCACAAGGTCGAGAGCATCAACTTCTCCATGCGTAAGAGCGTTCTTGAGTACGACGACGTCATGAACAAGCAGCGCCAGGTCATCTACGCCGAGCGTAACAAGATTCTGGATGGCAAGGACCTGACCGACCACATCACCGAGGTCATGCACGATACCGTGTACCGCTGCGTGCAGGAGTTCTGCACCAAGGACAGCCACGAGGGCGAGCGCGATCTTGAGGGTCTGCGCAAATGGGTCGTGGAGCTGACCGGGCATATCGATACCCCTCAGTTCCCCGACGAGGACTTTGAGGCCCTGGCTGCCGATGTCCTGGCCTATGTTGAGAAGTGCTACAACATGAAGGCCGAGCGTCTGGGCGAGGACCTGATGCGCGAGCTTAATACCCAGGTCATGCTGCGCGTCATCGATACGCGTTGGATGAACTACCTGCAGGAGATGGACTACCTCAAGACCGGTATCGGCTTGCGCGGCTTTGGCCAGCGCGACCCGCTGGTCGAGTACAAGACCGAGGCCTACAGCGCGTTCCAGATGCTCGTCGATACCATGTACGAGGATTACCTGCGTACTGTTCTGCGCATTGAGATCAAGGCTGCCCCGCAGGCTGTGGAGCACAAGGAGGAGCCCGCCCTTAAGGGTGCGCGCTTCTCTGGTC
The DNA here is from genome assembly GCA_902492185.1 of uncultured Collinsella sp. Classification (GTDB taxonomy): domain Bacteria; phylum Actinomycetota; class Coriobacteriia; order Coriobacteriales; family Coriobacteriaceae; genus Collinsella. The sequence goes on along the minus strand of CABUKY010000141.1, from coordinate 3,742 downwards.
CCGCCGATGTCGATGGCGACAACAGCGATTCGGTGCTGCGCAAGCAGGCTCAGGTGCAGGCCCGTACCGCCGTCCAGGGTGGTCCGGCTGCCGTTAACAACGGTGGCAAGGTGACGACCTACCGTAAGTCCGAGAGCGACGACCCTTATGTCAACGTGGGCCGCAACGACCTGTGCCCTTGCGGTAGCGGTAAGAAGTTCAAGTACTGCCACGGCAGGAATCGTTAATGGCCGAGACTCTAGAGGTGACGCCCGCCGAGTTGGACGCGTTTGCGGACCGACTCGGCGAGGTCGAGTCGTATCTCCATTTGGACGAGAAGCGCACCCGCGTAACGGAGCTCGAGGCCAAAAGCGTCGCCCCGGGCTTTTGGGACGACGCCGATGCCGCTCGCGCCACGATGGAGGAGATTGCACGCGCCAAGGAGGACATCACCGCCGTGGATACGGCACGCGGTGAGCTTTCCGATGCTCGCGCCGCGTTGGAGCTTGCCGAGGAAATGGGCGATGACCCCGATGCCGCTGCACTGCGTGAGGAGGCCGCCTCCACGGCGGAGCGCCTATCCCGCGCCATCGACGAGCTTGAGCTTGCGAGCTGGTTTACCGGGGAGTTCGACCATGGCGACGCGATCGTGACCATCAAGCCCGGACAGGGTGGTTTGGAGGCCCAGGACTGGACCTTCATGCTCTTTAAGATGTACATGAAGTACTGCCAGCGTCGCGGTTGGAAAGTCACCATCAACGATTGCCCCGCGGCCGAGGTTATCGGCATCGATCGCGCGACCTTTACCGTCGAGGGCAAGGATGCCTTTGGCATGCTGCGCGCCGAGGCCGGCGTTCACCGCCTGGTGCGCATTAGCCCCACCGACGACAAGAAGCGCCGCCAGACTACGTTTGCCGGCGTCGAGGTCATTCCGGTGCTGCCCGACGATATCGATATCGAGATTAGTCCCGATGACATTCGCGTCGACGTGTACCATGCAAGCGGCCCGGGCGGTCAGGGTGTCAACACCACCGACTCCGCCGTGCGTGTGACGCATTTCCCCAGCGGGATTGTGGTCACCTGCCAAAACGAGCGCAGCCAGATTCAAAACAAGGCCGCGTGCATGCAGATCCTCAAGGCGCGCCTGTACGAGATTGAGCTCGAGAAGCGTGCCGAGGCCCTGGATGAGATTCGCGGACCAAAGACCACAATTGGTTTTGGCAACCAGATCCGCAGCTACGTGCTCTACCCGTACCAGATGGTTAAGGACCTGCGCACGGGCGTGGAGACCAGCAACGTCGAGGCCGTTCTTGACGATGGCGACCTGGATCCGTTTGTAATTGGCTATCACCGTTGGGCTACCGGCAACGCTGACGCGGAGACCCCGTCTGCCTAAACCGCTCGGTTTATGTGGAAATGGATTAAAACCCTCCGAGCAGGGTGGTTTTGTATCCAGAACAAACCCTGCGCAGGGGTGGTATTTGTTGGGCGAATCGGTAGAATCGAATACAAGAAGAAGTTCAAAGCGCATCCGATGGGGTGCGCTTTTTTGAGGGAGGCAGCATGGCATATCGTCTGGACATCAAGCGCATTCTTTCGATGAACTTCTTTCACGATCTGCCCCAGATCATGTTGGGGTGTGCCTTGGCCGCCATCGCGACCGACCTGTTTTTGATTCCCAACGGGCTTGCCGCCGGTGGCGTTACGGGCCTTGCGACGATTATCCAGGCGGTCGGCGCAGCGCGAGGCGTGTCGCTTCCCGTCGGTATCCAGACCATCGTGATGAATGCCTTGCTGCTGCTGATCGTTATGCGCGAGGGCGGCATGTTCTATGTGGTGCAGACGGCGACGGGCTTTGTGCTGCTGGGCTTCTTTACCGATCTGTTTGCCCCGTTTGTAGCGCCTCTGGCACATGCGGACCTGATGCTTCCCGCTATGTGGGGCGGCATTATCACGGGCATCGGTTACGGCATGGTATTGCGCGCCGGCGCCAACACCGGCGGCTCGGACACGATTGGCCAAATCATCTCGCGTAACACCTCGCTGCCGGTGGGCTCGACCGTCATGGCAATCGACGTTGCCGTATGTGCGGCGTCGGCCCCGGTCTTCTCGCTCGAAAATGCTCTGTACGCAGGACTTTCGATGGTGATTAGCGGCTATGTGATCGATGCCGTGGTCGATGGCGGCAATAAGCGTCGTATGGTCCTCATCATCTCGGACAATTTCCCCGATATCGCGGCCGACATCATGTATGGTCTGGGACGCGGCTGCACCAAATTAAAGGCGACCGGTATGTATTCGGGCGTCGAGAAGCCGGTGATCATGGTGATTGTTAGCCGTCGAGAGCTCAACACCCTTAAAACGATCGTGCGCGAGCGCGATCCTCATGCCATTGTGACGGTCGCCGACGTTACGGAAGCCTTCGGTGAGGGATTCAAGGACATTAACGCGTAGGCTGAACTTCGGTTTGCGGATCATTTTTGTGCCGGGGCGAGAGGCAGCCACCGCATCCAAAAGACGTTCACATTGATAAACCGTTTCATCAGCGGTTCTGCCTGCCAAATTGTTCAAATAATGATAAAAACTCTGGTAAAGCCATCAGTTTCCAGCATAATGAATGACGTACGTGCATTGCGGCTGTGTTGGGGTTACCTTCTGTGCCGTGCGCATTTTGCCTAATGAGGATGAAAGGAAGGCACAATGAGCGACGAAGAGCTCAAAAAGGTTGCCAACGAGGTAAGGAAGGGCATCGTCACCGGCGTGCACGCTGCCAAGTCCGGCCATCCGGGCGGTTCGCTCGGCGCCGCCGACATCATGACCTATCTGTACTTTGAGGAAATGAACGTCGACCCGGCCGATCCCCGCAAGGCCGATCGCGACCGTTTTGTGCTCTCCAAGGGCCATTGCGCTCCGGGCCTGTACGCCGTACTCGCCGAGCGCGGGTTCTTCCCTAAGGAGGACCTCGAGACGCTGCGCCATATCGGCAGCCACCTGCAGGGTCACCCCAACATGAACGACACCCCGGGCGTCGACATGTCCACCGGCTCGCTCGGCCAGGGCATCTCCGCTGCCGTGGGCATGGCCGTTGCCGCCAAGCACTGGGGCGATACTTACCGCACGTACGCCCTGCTGGGCGATGGCGAGAGCGAGGAAGGCCAGGTCTGGGAGGCCGCCATGTTTGCCGGCAACCAGCAGCTCGACAACCTCTGCGTGATCGTCGACCACAACGGCCTGCAGATCGATGGCCCCGTTGAGGAGGTCAACGACCCCATGCCGCTGGCAGACAAGTTCCGCGCCTTTAAGTTCCACGTGGTGGAGCTTGCCGACGGCAACGACTTCGACCAGATCCGCGCCGCCTTTGCCGAGGCCCGCGCTACCAAGGGGCAGCCGACCGCCATTATCGCCGAGACCATGAAGGGCAAGGGCGTCTCCTTTATGGAGAACCAGGTGGGTTGGCACGGTAAGGCCCCCAACGATGAACAGTTTGAGCAGGCCATGGCAGAGCTCACGGCCGCCGGAGAGGAGCTCTAGGATGGCAGACGTCAAGAAAATCGCCACGCGCGTAAGCTACGGCGAGGCCCTCGTCGAGCTCGCCAACGAGCACGATGACTTTGTGGTCCTCGACGCCGACCTGGCCGCCGCCACGCAGACCGGTAAGTTTAAGGCAGCCTGCCCCGACCGCTTCTTCGATGTGGGCATTGCCGAGAGCAACCTGATGGGTGTTGCCGCCGGTATCGCAACCACCGGTCGCGTTGCCTTCGCG
>CABUKY010000140.1 GCA_902492185.1 uncultured Collinsella sp. | reverse complement strand
GCCACCGAGGTTGGTCTGGAGCTTGGTGAGCTCCTTGCCGAGCACAGCCTGCTCCTTCTTGGGGAGCACTGCCATGCGGCCGTCCTCGACCATGGCCTCGAGCTCCTCCATGCGGTTGATGCGGGAGCGGATGGTGACGAAGTTGGTCAGCATACCGCCGAGCCAACGCTGGTTGATGTAAGGCATGTTGGCGCGCTCAGCAGCGTTCTTGACGGCCTCCTGAGCCTGCTTCTTGGTGCCGACGAACAGCACGTTGCCGCCCTTGGCGACGTTCTTGACGAAGGTGTAGGCCTGGTCGGCGTCGAGGATGGTCTGCTTGAGGTCGAGGATGTAGATGCCGTTGCGCTCACCGAAGATGAACGGCTTCATCTTGGGGTTCCAGCGACGGGTCTGGTGACCGAAGTGGCAGCCGGCCTCGAGCAGGGTGCGGATATTAATCTTGGTAGCCATGTTAAACCTCCTGTGGTTTGCCTCCGCGCGGGGTCATCCTCCAAAACCAACCCGGACATGTGCTACCAAAGCCCGGGCACCACGGTATGAAGTAGCCGCGCGTGCGTGATAAAAACATGTTGCCGTGAAGCAACCCGATGAATGATAGCAGGAATGCATCTTCCTGCCAACCCGCAATCAAAACCACACACCTGAGTGCGGCGCGGGACGTCCCAGCCACTATTCGCCGCGGGGATGGGCTTGAGCCACAGCCCGCTTAAGCCGATCGGGTGTGAGATGCGTGTAGATCTGCGTCGTGGACAGGCTCGCATGACCTAGCAGCTCTTGAACCGAGCGCAGGTCCGCACCGCCCTCGAGCAAGTCGGTCGCAAAGGTATGGCGCATCGCATGCGGGCAGATGTCAGCCGGAATGCCGGCGAGCGTCGCCAGCGTATGGAACCGCCGCCGGAGCATCGCGGCGCTCATGCGATTGCCGCGCGCCGATATAAGCAGCGGATGCGGCCCGGTAGCGAGGTCGCGGCGCTTTGCCCGAGCGAGCAACTCCGGCCTCCCCTCTTCAATATAGAGACGCGTCACATCGAGCGCACGACGATACAGAGGAACGATGCGCTCCTTGCTTCCCTTGCCCCACAGGCGCAGCGTGCGCTCGGACCATGAGATGGATTCCACATTGAGCGCCGCAAGCTCTGAGATGCGGGCACCCGAGGCATAGAGCAACTCGAGCATCGCCGCATCGCGCAGTCCCGCGGGTGTTGAGGTATCAGGCGTCTTGAGCAGCGCCTCGACCTGCTGGGTCGTAAGGACGCCCGGCAGGTCACGCGGCAGCTTGGGCGACGCGATCGCCGAGACCGCATCGCCCTCGACAATCCCCTCGGCAGCCATCCAGCGATAGAGAGATCGGATAGCCGACAGGTGCGCCGCAAGCGTTCGGGGAGCCACCTGCTCACGCGAAAGCTCGGCAAGATAGCGACGAATGGTGCGCACGTCGGCAGCGAAAGCATCGATATCCTCGCGCTCGCACCAGGCAGCAAAGCGCTCCAGTCTCGAGCCATAGGCCGTCACCGTGTTGGGAGAAAGCCCCTCAACGCGTGCGATATAGGCGATAAAAGAGTCGACGGTGTCGTACAGGTCAAAAGCTATGACCGGTCGCCTCCAAACAAGTCGGAACGCGTGGCCAAGTAGGCATCGAGGGCCTCGAGCGCACGGTCCGCATAGGCCTGATAGCGGTCGCGCTTGCTGCGGCGCTTACCGTCCTCGAGCGGCGGCACCAGGCCAAAATTAACATGCATGGGCTGATAGCCCACGGTGGCAGGATCGGTCGCATAGTCCACGAGCGCACCCAGGGCGCCCACGCGGGGCAACTCGACGGAATCGGCGCCGATAGCCTCTGCATAGGTGTTGAGCGCCGCGAGCAGACCGGTCGCCACGGCTTCCATGTACCCCTCGGTGCCGGTGATCTGACCGGCCAGGCGCACGCCGGTACCAGGCACGGCAAAGGTGCCATCGAGCACGTGCGGGGCGTCGACAAAGGTATTGCGGTGCATGACACCGTAGCGGAAGAACTCAGCGTTCTCCAGGCCCGGCACCATATGGAAGACGCGCTTCTGCTCGCCAAAGGTCAGGTTGGTCTGGAAGCCCACCAGGTTATAGGCGGTCTTCTCCTTGTTCTCAGCACGCAGCTGAATCGCCGCCCAAGGGCGACGTCCGGTACGCGGGTCGGTGAGGCCGACGGGCTTCATGGCGCCAAAGCGAATGGCGTCCTTGCCGGTGCGCGCAACCTCCTCGGCAGGCTGGCAGGCCTGGAACAGATCGCCGCCCTCAAAGTCCTTGAGCACCACGCGGTCGGCCGTGGTGAGCGCCTCGATAAAGGCCTCGTACTCCTCCTTGTTGAGCGGAGCGTTGAGATAGTCGCCGCTCCCCTGCTCCTCGTAGCGCGACTGCGAAAACAGCACGTCCATATCGAGCGTGGAGGCATCGACGATCGGCGCCGCGGCATCGAAGAACGCAAGGGCGTCGCCACCGACGAGCTTCATGACCTCTTCGCTCAGCGCCGGTGAACACAGCGGGCCCGCGGCAATGACCACGTGGCCCTCGGGGATCTGGGTGACCTCGCCGTGAACGACCTCGATATTGGGGCGGGCGGCAACCTCGGCCTCGACAAGCTCGGAAAACTTGACGCGGTCGACCGCCAGGGCACCGCCGGCGGGAACAGCAGCGCGATGAGCGCAGTCGAGCAGCACCGAGCCCATACGCTCAAGCTCGGCCTTTAGCAAACCAGCCGCGGAATCCGGACGGGTCGACTTAAACGAATTGGAGCAGACGAGCTCTGCCAGGTGATCGGTATGGTGGGCCGGGGAGCTCACCTGGGGGCGCATCTCGCACAGCTTTACGGAAAACCCGCGATCCGCCAGCTGGATCGCGCATTCCGAACCCGCCAGACCGCCACCGATAACCGTCACCTGATCGAACTGCATCTGCAAACACCTTTCTAATTGACACGTTTTCCATTGTGACCGAAGGGCGTCTGGGCGTGAAGGGCAAACTTGGAGGGCGCATACCTTCCATCCATCATGCGCTCGATAAGGCCCTCGAGTTCAAGCGAACCCAAGAGTTTGAGTACGCCGACAGCATCGAGTGAGACGAGCGCCGCGATGTCGTCGACCTTGAGCGGAGAGGCGATGAGCGCATGCATCACGGTCTGCTGTGTTGGATTCAGGTCGGCAATGCCGGGAGCATCGGGGCGCGAGTAGCGCAGGGTGCCGTATATGCGAGAGATAGCCATCTCGATGGACTCCTCGTCGACAATGCAGCAGGCACCGTTCGCAATGAGGTAATTCGTGCCACGCGACTCGGGCGATAGGATCGACCCCGGCACGGCAAGAAGTTCGCGCCCCAAATCCATAGCAGCCTCGGCTGTAGAAAACGTCCCAGAAGGCATACCCGCCTCGGATACAAAGAGGGCTTGCGACAGGGCCGCGATCACGCGATTGCGGCGCGGAAAGGCAAACTTGCGCGGACCCATGCCCCACGGAGAGATCGACACGACCGCGCCACCCGTATCGAGCGTGCGAGTAATAAGCCCCGCGCTCGAACGCGGGTAGACCACGTCGGCGGCCGTCCCCAGCACCACGACGTGTTTGCCGCCGGCGTTGACCGCAGCCCAACCCGAGGCCTGGTCACAACCGACCGCGCCGCCCGAAACTACCGTCACTCCCGCCTCGACCGCCACCTTTGCCGCAAGCTCTGCAACGGCAAGACCATACGGCGAGGCCTTTCGCGCGCCGATGATGGAGAGCGCGGGCGTCGAAAGCACCTCGGGGTTGCCGCGCACATAAAGCGTCTGGGGTACATCAGAAAGCTCCAAAACGGTCTCGGGATACAACGCATCACCTGGATGCAGCTCAAAGGTCCCCTCGGCCATCATTGGTCCCTCCTTCCCTGGTACATCGCCGCCTCGAGCACGTGGTCCTGCGTCACTTGCTCGCTCTCGGCGACATCTGCGATCGTGCGCGCAATGCGAACCAGGCGCACGATGCCACGCCCTGTGAGATGTGTGCGTTTGGACAGGCCGAGTACGCATTTCTCGGCAGCATCATCAAGCTCAAAGGTCGAAACGACGCCGTCAATGGACCGCGTCTCGTCATCCTCGGCCTCGGCATCCGCATCGTCCATACGGGATTCGCGCCAAGCGCGAAAAGCGCGACCGCGCACAACGTAGTCACGTAACTCAGCCGACGACATACCCTCCGCACCCTCGATAATCACTTGGGGGTCGGGACGGGTCACATCGATCATCATGTCGATACGGTCGGCCAAAGGACCGCGCAGTTTAGACCGATAGCGCTCGACCATCGCCGCCGAGCAGCGACACGGCACCTCGCGATCGCCCAAAAAGCCGCAAGGGCAGGGATTGCTCGCAGCCAGTAGCTGAAAACGCGACGGGAAGGTAAAGGCCCCGTCGACGCGTACGATCCTCACATAGCCGCGTTCGATGGGCTGACGCAGCGTCTGCAGCACACTCGTGGGAAACTCGGCAAGCTCGTCCAAAAAGAGCA
>CABUKY010000139.1 GCA_902492185.1 uncultured Collinsella sp. | reverse complement strand
AATTGGCGTTGCCTATATCGAGGGCGTGCTGGCACCGCTCACCTGCGAAGTGACCCATCCGTGCCCCAGCTGCGTCTGTGCTTTCTTCGACGCCGGCGTTGATGCTGCGCACGCCACGGCGATTCGCGCCGATATGGATGCGCTGCCCATCGCGGAGGCGACGGGAGCGGCCTTTGCCTCGACGCATCCCGGCAAGATGCACGCTTGCGGACATGACGGACACATGGCCATGGCGCTTGCCGCCGCGACGTATGTCGACCGTACGATTCGCGAACAGCCGGGCGCCATTAGGCGCAACGTTCTCTTTGTGTTCCAGCCGGCCGAGGAAACGACCGGTGGTGCCAAGACGGTATGCGAGAGTGGTGTGTTCGAGCGCTATGGGGCCGACCGCATTTTTGGCTTCCATGTGTGGCCCGATCTGCCTGCCGGCACGTTGGCGAGTTGTTCCGGTCCGCTGCTGGCGCGTTCGAGCGAGACGCATATCCATATTTACGGGACGAGCATCCATATCGCTAAGACCTATGGCGTTCCGGTCGAGGAGTCGCACGATGCGGCGCTGGCGGCTGCCAAGTTCTTGGTTGCCGAGCGCGAGCTGATGGACGAGCTGGGCACCGACGAGCCCTGTATCGGTAAGTTTGGTCTGCTGCAGGCCGGTACGGTTTGTAACGCGGTAGCGGGGGAGGCCCATGTGGCCGGAAGCCTGCGTGTGTTTACGGACGACATGTTCGACCGGGCGCGCGAAGGCGTGCGTCGTGTGCTGGACGATGCCTGTGCCGCAACGGGCTGCACGTACGATCTCGACTTTGCCGAGGGCTATCCGCCGGTCGACAACGACCCCGAGTTGTTTGCTCGAATCGCGCCTGCTCTGCCCGACTTACAGCTCGTGGACGAGCCGCTGCTGATTGCCGAGGACTTTGCCTTCTATCAGCGCCATCTGCCGGGCGTGTTTTTCCTGCTGGGCACGGGCGCGCCTGCCGGCCAAGATAACCCGAGCGATTCGGATGGCTGTCCCGCCTATGCCACGAGCGCCCTTCACACTGATACCATGCTCTTTGACGAGGAAATCCTACTCAAAGGCCTCGATGTCTACAAACGATTGCTTGGCTTGGAGTGACGATGGAACGACGCCGACAGTCTGCCGTATATAGTCCGGGTGGATGCGGGTGCGGTTTGTTGCTGCTTCCGGTCATCGCTGTGAGCATTGGCGTAATGTTTGCGCTTGCCGGGTTGGCAGCAGCGGCACTCGTGTTGCTGATTGTGGCCATTGGCGTGACGATTTGGCTTTATCGCAGTCGTGAGCAGCGCCGCGCCGACGGTAAGACCAATGTAGGATGGATTGCCTTTTTGGTCATCGCCTACCTGCTGAGCATCAGCTATTTGGCCTTCTTTATTCTGTTGCTTGTGAGCACCTTTACCGGGGAATCCGTCACGGTGGGTTGATGCACTGCCAGCAGACGGTTGCGCAAAGTGCGTTTGCTCGGCGTTTGGATAACTGCATTGGCCGTTTACCGCAGCCTTAGCTCTCAGCTAATGAATTCAAGTTTAATCCTTCCTACGATGTGCTGTGTGCCGGCACGGTAGCCGGATCGTAGGAAGGATGAATAATGGCAAAAGAGGGAAAGAAGCCGATCGGCAAGATTGTCCTAGGCATCATCGTGGTGCTGGTTATTGTCGGTGCCGTGGGCTCTATGGGCGACAACTCAACCGATTCGTCTGCGAGCGATTCGGCAAAACCTGCCGAGACGACACAGCAGGCTGAGGAGCGAAAAGAACCGCAAGAACCGTATACCATTGCTGACGAGGCTGAAGACACTTCCAATCAGTTTACCTATAAGATCACGGGCACGCTGACCAATAACACGGACAAGGAAAAGAGCTACATTCAGATTGAGTATGTTCTGTATGATGCTGATGGCAACCAGGTTGGAACGGCTCTTGCAAACACCAATCATCTGAAGGCGGGCGGCTCCTGGAAGTTCGAGGCGCTGGGCACGGTGTCTCCCGATCAGGTCGCCAGTTGGGAGCGTTCGGACGTAAGCGGTTTCTAGCATGTTGTATGCACTGGGGGAGGTGAAGTCGTATGCCCGATAAAAAGCTGACTGACGAGTTACTCAATGAGCTTCTCGACGCGCCAAACATCGATGGCTATATCAAAGAACACGACTTTGCCACCCCGTCGCTTTCGAACTACCTGAAGCAGCTACTGCAGGAAAAGGGCTTGGAGCGCTCGCACGTGGTTCGTATGGCCGATCTCAATGAGACCTTTGGCTATCAGATCTTTACCGGCGCGCGTCATCCGAGTCGCAATAAGGTGCTGCAGATTGCCTTTGCGATGGCGCTGACGCTCAAAGAGACCAACCGTGCGCTGACGGCTGCCGGGGTAAGCGTCCTTAACTGCAAGGACCGCCGCGATGCGATTATCATTTTTTGCATCGATCGCGGGTGCAGCCTACAAAAGGTCAACGAGGAGCTGTATCGCTTTGGCGAGGAGACGGTGAGTTAGCGGCTGATATCTGAGCCGGCGGAGCTGCCGAACAACGATGCAAACGAACGGGGCGCAGATGCCATGGGGTGTCTGCGCCCTGCGCTATGATGGAGGCTATGGATACTCAGAGCCCAACATATTCCGATGACGAGCTGACCGCAGCGCTTGCCGAGCACCTGGCGTCGCTCGATCGCGACGACAGCTATCGCGTGGAGCGTGTACTTAAGCGCTCGTCCGTTGAAACAACCGAGCTCGTGTACTTTGAAGGAACCGGCGGTGGTTCGCTCGGTCCCTTTGTTCGTAAACGCATCGATGCTTCGGCTCAAATCGGCGGGGCATACGAGCGTCTGTTTGCCGCTCAGCGGGCAGGCAGGCGTTTTGAGCACCTGCCCAGAATCGTCGATTGTCGTCGTGTGGGCGACGAGCTCAACGTGGTTATGGAATACATCGAAGGGGAGACACTCGGGGCGCTGGTGGACCGTCTGGGAGCCACCCCCGATTATGCGCGTGAATTGTATCCTGCCCTATGCGATGCCGTGGGCGAGCTCCATGCCGGTTTTGCAATGGTGGGGGAGACGTCGGCGCCGGTGATCCATCGCGACCTCAAGCCGTCGAATATCATCGTGACAGGTGCCAACTATACGCCTGATGACGGCCTGGCATTTTCATCGCTGGTGATTATCGACCTGGGGATCGCGCGCGTATGGCGCGATGGCGCCGATGCTGACACCGTCAAGTTTGGCACGCGACCCTATGCGCCGCCCGAGCAGTATGGGTTTGGGCAGACGAGTGTGCGCAGCGATGTCTACGCACTTGGGGCCCTGTTGTTCTTCTGCTTGACGGGAGTCGACCCTAAACCAGGGCTCGACATGCGCGAGCAATGTGAGGCATGCGGCATTCCCACTCCACTTGCCGATGCCGTCTGCATGTCGATGGCGCTCGACCCGGCCAAGCGTTTTGCGAGCGCGGAAGCGTTGGGACGGGCGACGCGCGCGGCATACGATCTAAGTCGCCCCGTGCGGCCTCCTGCGCCTGCGCCTGTCCGTACTCCGGCCTCGGAGACGGTGTTGACGCCCCAAGGGCTCCAGAACCCCACAGGGCTTCCTAGGCCTGCCGCCTCCGCTGCATGCGGTTTGCTCTCTCGCGTTCCGGAGTCTCTGGGGCGTATTTGGAATACGCTCGTCTGCTTCTCGCTGCTTGTGTTCTTTGCCGGAAGTCACTTTGCCGTCTTTCACCCCACGGGAGCAAACCAAAGCTACCCGACGTGGCTTCTCATAATCGAGTATTTTTTCTTTGTCGATGGCCTTATGGTGCTTATGCATTTTGCGCTGCTCGATAAGCGCCGTCTTCGTCGGCGATTCGCACTGCTCGACAGCTATCGCGGCAAGAAACTCGCGAAACTCTGGCTCAAGGCATTGGGTGTGCTGCTCCTATGCATGATCGTCATAGTCGCGGTTGCCAATGCGACCGGCGTTGTCGATACCTCCGCTACCTAAAAGAAAAGGGCCCCATTGGGGCCCTTTGCAGTTGCACTTAGATGCGGTTCATCTGAGCGGCGACTTTGTTGTACCAGTCCTGCCACGTGGGCGGGCAGTACTTTTTGGCAGCTGCCGGGGTAAGGGTGGAGCCGTAGTTGGCGCCCAGATAGGCAACGTGAGCGGAGATGCCCTCGCTCCAGCTGCCAAAGCTGCGCCAACCGCCGCCACGTGCACTCCAGCCCCAGGCGTTGTAAGAATTGGCGCAATAAGCACCCTTGGTGCTCTCGATGCAGGCGATGGCGGGGGACCAACGGGGGTCGACACCGGTATTCCAAGCGGCGACGGCAAAGTTATAGCCCTGGCCTGCCATGGGGGAGCCGGCGAGATAATTGTCGATACGGCTCGTCCACTCATTAATGAACGAATCGTAATCGGAGCTACCGGTATTGGAGTTGTTCACCGTGGTGTCGATGGTGGTGTTGGTGTTGGTGGCCTGGCTGCTGGAATTGCTGCCGCTTACGCCCTCGCCCGAGAGCTTCTCGGCGGCAGCGGCCTT
>CABUKY010000138.1 GCA_902492185.1 uncultured Collinsella sp. | reverse complement strand
TAATCATTTGGCTGCCCGCTGGCTAAGTGAGTAGACTTTTTTGGAAATGCCGGGCACCCAACATATTTGCCTCAATAAAACCGCTGGTCACGGACTTGTGCTTTGTCGGTGTGGTCCGGGATTCGGTAAAAGTCTACTCACTTAGTTTTGCGTGTCCGCAACGAGACTCCAGCCGGGGTGATTCCACCGCAAATTAGCTTCTCCCATCGCCGCAATTAGGCGCCGTACGGATTCCGGTCCCTCTCTATGCGTTGGCGGATGTGGGCGTACTCGATAATCAACAGTACCAGCAGTAGGGCCATGATGGCCAGGTAGCTCACGACGGCGCCCATCAGGCCGAGCAGATTGATCAGAATCACCGGGAGCACCACGCTCACGGCAAAGCAGATCAGGTAGATCTTGGTGACATCTCCAGCGTGGCGCAGCACCGTGATGATGGCGTAGATAAAGTCGATGGCCGCGGTGACGCCGCCGGCGACGACCATCAGCAGCGCCAGCGTACGGTAGCGTTCAAAGCTGAGACCATACATAAAGCTCATGAGGGGAATACCGGGACCTGCCATAAATGCGGCGCACACGCCGGTGATGACCACGATCAGCGCCATAACGGCAACAATAATCAGGTCAAAGCGGCGACGCTTGCGCGGATTCGCCCAAATGCTCGACAGACGCAGGAGCTGCGGTTTATAGATAAATCCAATGCTCAACAAAATTCCCTGCGCCGGAAAGAACAGGGCATTAAAGTACAGCTGATACTTGTAGGCCAGCGCGCCTTCCATCACGAACTTGGGCATGCTCTCGATAAGGTTAAACAGGAACAGTGCGCCAAAGAGCGGGGCGCACTGGATAAACAGGTGGCCAGCCTCGCGCAGGCTCATGCGGCGTGATTTTTCGGTCTCGAGCAGGGCGAGCGGGGCGGTGACCAGCACGAGCGAGGCAATCGCGGCGATGCCCATGGCCATGGCCGCGATGGGCATGCTGCGCGTGAGGAACAGTGCCACGCTAAAGACCGCGATGACGCCGGCGGAACGCAGCGTTTGGCTCATGCCGGCCAAATAGAGCTTGTCGGCCTGCTGCAGGCGGCCCTCGTACACGTCGGCGATGCCGTCGATCACCTTATAGAGGTAGACGCCCAGGCCGATCGTGGCCATCTGCGCATCGTAGCCGCGTGCGCTGCTGTACGTGAGGCCGCAGCCTAGTGCGAGCGCTCCGCAAAGCCAACGGTTGAGCTGGTAGGAGGCGAAGGAGGTTTTTTCGTCGATGTCCGAGACCTGAAAGTTGCGCACGCCGTAGTTGCACGCGATCATGATGAGCGTGCCGGTGACAAAGGCGATGGAGAATTTGCCTGCTTCTTCTGCTCCCACGAGCTGCGTAGACACGATGGTGAGCAGCGGAAACGCCAAGCCCCACACGGCGGTGCCGAGGGTGTTCCAAAGATAGTCGCGACTGGTGGCGTGCTCCTCGTATTCCGCTTCCTGCATGGAGAAGCCGCCGCCGTAGACGGCGCCGAGCAGACGGTTCCACCAAGCGTTGACCATGCGGCGAACGGGGCCGGGCTCCCGATCGCGTTCGCGCCGACGACGTGTGGCTTGGCTGCTATCGGGCCCGCCGGCGTTGCGCTGGCTCAGCTCCTGGATGCGAGCGAGCTCCTCGGCGGTGTGCGAGGCCGGGAACAGGCCGTTCTCGATGCGACCGCCCTGGCTGGGTGCCCCGCCCGATACGGTGGGGTCGGAGACGCCGTTGTGACGGGCGATGGCGCGGCGGATGCTATCGAGGGGCGTGATACTCAAAGCGGAGTCCTTTCTATTGCTGCGCTTTAGTATAGACGCGACGGTGTTCGCTCGTGTTTTTGAACGGATTGTTCAATAATTTCGGCGGGCGGCTGTAATTTGTCGGTAAACGTGCGGTATCCTGTTGAAGTTTTGTGACACCCCCGATGCCGCCCACGCGGTACCAAGGAGCTTCTACCTATGGACGTCGCCGCATTCTTACTGGCTCTTGTGCCGATTATTTGGCTGGTCGTGATGCTGCTGTGCTTTAAATGGCCAGCTTGGAAGGCCGCTATCGGATCGTTTATCCTTTCGTGCTTGCTTGCCTTCGCATGGTGGCACCTGCCGGCAGCGCAGATCGCGACCGCCTCGCTCGAAGGTTTTTTGATGGCTCTGTGGCCCATCGTCCTGGTGATCATCGCCGCGGTGTTCACGTATAACCTGTGCGTTCGTACGGGCGCCATGGACGTGATCGGCAGCATGATCACCTCCATCAGCAGCGACCGCCGTCTGCTGGCGCTGCTCGTGGCTTGGTGCTTCGGTGGCTTTATGGAGGGCATGGCCGGCTTCGGTACCGCTGTCGCCATTCCCGCCGGCATGCTCGCGGGCCTGGGCTTTGAGGCCGTGCCTGCCGTGCTCATCTGCCTGCTGGCCAACGGCGTGCCCACGCCCTACGGCTCCATCGGCATCCCCACGGTGTCCGTTGCCGACCTGGTGGGTTTGGATTCCCTTCACCTAGCGACCGTTCAGCTGGTGCAGCTCGCACCGTTCTTTGTGGTGATGCCGCTATTTATTGTGCTGGTTGCGGGCCGTGTTGCCGATGACCAGGGCAATGCCGCGAGTGTGGGCGAGCGTCTGCACGGTGTTGCCGGCGTGGCGTTGCTCTCCGGCGTGTCGTTTGTCGGCGCGGCTCTGGTCGTTGCCATGTTTGTGGGCCCCGAGCTGGCCGTGGTCGTAGGATCCATCGTTTCGCTCGCGCTGACAGCTGCGCTTGCCATGCGTGCCGAGAAGTCGGGGCATCTGGACGCACGCTTCCATATGAATATCGAGGCCGGCGAACAGCTCACCGTTAAATCGGCGCTTTCGGCCTGGTCGTGCTTCATTCTGATTTTTGTACTGCTGCTGGGTACGTCCAACCTGGTGCCCGCCGTGCATGCCGCGCTTGCGCCCTTTGCAAGCCACGTGCAGGTGTATTGCGGCGAGAACCCCGGTACGCTTACGTTTTCGTGGATTAACATGCCGGGTGTTTGGATCTTCCTGGCCGCGTTTGTCGGCGGTGCCATTCAGGGTGCTTCGCCACGCATGATGGGCGAGGTGCTGGCCGCGACTGTGAAGCAGATGATGCCGACGGTGATCACGATGCTTTCGGTGCTGGGCTGTGCCAAGGTGATGGGCTATGCGGGCATGATCTCTTCGATCAGCGCGTTCTGCATCGCCGTCGCCGGCGGTCTCTACCCGATTCTGGCTCCGTGGATCGGTGCGGTTGGTGCGTTTGTGACCGGCTCGGGCACGTCCTCGGGCATGCTGTTTGGCCCCATTCAGAGCCAGGCTGCCACTGCGCTGGGTGTGAGCGACTACTGGATGGTCGCGTTGAACGCCCTGGGCGTCGCCGCCGGTAAGATGATCTCGCCGCAGACCCTCGCCATTGGTCTTGCCGCCGTGCTCGTGCGCGGTAAGGATGCCGAACTCCTGGGCGCCGTCCTGCCCTACGCCGCCGGCATGCTGGTCCTGATGAGCGCCATAGCCATGCTCGGCCAAGGCCTGCCGCTGTAGTCGGCACTTAGGGACGTTCCTTATGTGCCGGCACTTTGGGAACGTCCCTAAGTGCCGGCATCCGGGGACACTCCTTGAATGTTGTCTGTTCAAGAGTGTCCCCAATGACTAGTCGTTTAAAAGCGTCCCCAATGACTAGGCCGCTTGCCTGCGATTTTTGACCGTTGGGCGGGCTTGCCGCCCTTGCCGCAAAAACGTTTTTGCATATCGGGTACAACGGGCTTTACGTGAGTAAAGTGCGCGCCGCGTCCACGTGTCGCGTTTTTAAAGGAGGCCCCATGCCTGGTGTTACCCCTGCAGAAGTTCTGTCCAACTTTGGTATTACGCTCGTTGAAGATCCCGCCGAGAATCAACCCCGTCTGCTGGTGGACCTGCCGGTGGCAGAGCTTGTCGAGCACGCTATTCGTCGCAAAGAGGGCCGTATGGCTTCTAATGGCGCGCTCGTGATCGAGACGGGGGAGCGCACTGGTCGTTCGCCCAACGATCGTTTTATCGTTGACACCCCCGATGTTCACGACAAGATCGCCTGGGGTGCGGTCAACCGCCCACTGTCCGTCGAGAGCTATGAGGCCATCAAGGCCGGCATCGTCGACTATCTCAACGAGCGCGACGTGTTCGTCACGCGCGGCATGGCGGGCGCTGACCGCAACCACACGCGTCGCCTGCTTGTTGCCTGCGAGCGTGCCAGCCAGGCACTCTTCATTAAGCAAATGCTCGCCCGTCCGCTCGCCCGCGAAATCGCGCGCACCGGCGAGCCCGACTTCTGCGTGCTCGCAGCGCCCGGTTACCAGTGCGATCCTGCCATCAAGGGCCTCAACTCCAGCGCCGCCGTGGTCATCAACTTCCAGGAGCGCGTGATTTTGGTCGCGGGTACCGGCTACTCCGGCGAAATCAAAAAGTCCATCTTCAGTGTCATGAACTACCTGCTGCCTGTCGAGGACGACGTGCTGCCCATGCATTGCTCGGCCAGCATGGATCCCGTCACGCACGAGACCGCCGTGTTCTTTGGC
>CABUKY010000137.1 GCA_902492185.1 uncultured Collinsella sp. | reverse complement strand
GAGCTTCATGAGGGCATCGAGCGCGTCGAGTTCCTGGAAGTGCAGGTTGGGAATGCGCAGGGCGTGGCCATGTGCATCGATAGCCAAATCTTGACACGAGTCGACACCATAGAACTCAAACGGGCAGCTGGCATCTGCCGAGGGATTTGCACCGTCGACGCCCTTGGCGGCAAGTGCGCCGCCGGCGGCAAAGTTCTCGAATCGCATATTGCCGCAGGCAAGATCGAAGACGCGGACGGGATGCTCGATGGTGGCGACGTCGAGCTGTTCGAGTGCGATGTCCATGGTGCGGACCCAGCCCGGCCACGGGGCCTGGCGCGTATCGGAGAAGGAGGCGGAGTGCTCGCGATAGAACGTGTTGTTGAGCTGGATGAGCGATGAGGCGAAATCGCGGTTCACGGCGCGGGACTCCCTCCGTTGGCGGTGCGGAATAAACGGTACGACCATACTACCGTTATCGCCGCAACGGGGACAACCGGGCTGCGGGTCATTGCTTGGTTTGGACACATTTTCGCAGCTCATGCGCGCCCGCAACCGCCGGTTGTCAAAAATCCCACTAAAATAGGTGGCATGTTTTTGGCGGTGGCGGATAGATTTTAACTGTGCAAGGCGCCTTAAGAACAAAAGCGGTCCGGCGGCACGGCTGGCAAAAGCATAGGAGGAACCATGAATGTAGAAACTGCGCAGCGGCTCGCCGACCTTCGCCGCAGCAAAGGCTTTAGCCAAGAAGGGCTGGCGCGAAAGCTGGGGCTGTCGCGCCAGGCGGTCAGCAAATGGGAGCGCGCGGAGAGCTCGCCCGATACCGAGAACCTGATCTCGCTCGCCAAGCTTTATGGCGTGAGTCTGGACGAGCTGCTCAATCCGAGCGACGAGATCGAGGACGATATCGAGTTTGAGAACGAGGACCGCGCCCGCCAGCGCGAGGCCGAGGCGGCAGAGCGCGCTCGCACCCATGAGGCGGCGGTGCGCGCCACCGAAGCGGCAACGCAGGCGAGTGATGCCGCGGCTAAGGCGGCACAGGCGGCAAGCTGGAGCGCACAGGCCGCCAACGCTGCTACGGCGCAGGCAACGAGTGGCCGCGCAGTTGGCTCGACTCCGGTGAAGGGCCCCTTCCAGTCGTTCCCGTATTGGGCCGTGTGCTGGCTGCTGTTCTTTTTGCTGATGCTCCTGGTTGGTGTCAGCCCTTTTCCCGCACTGATCTTCTTTACGATTCCCATCTATCACTGGGTGGCGCGTGCGCTCGATGGCGATTGGGCGCGCGGGGATATCCAGGTTGGTCCGGCGCCGGTGGCGGTCAAGGCCCAGGGGAAGGATACTTCTGCGGAACCTGATGCTGACGTGGCTACCGCAGCCACCGCTGAGCCGTGTGCCAAAGAGGGTGACGAATGATGAAGCTTTCGCATGAATCCAAGCTGCGCTTGGGCGTTGGCATCGGAGCGTTCGTGCTCATCATCGGACTTGTCTTTGGCATTTCGCGGACATTGATTCATTTTGATGGTCCGTGGGATCTCGACGATGTTGTATCCGGCTTGTCTGGTATGGACGATGTGGTGGACGAGGGCGATCCTTTGGATGACGGTAACTATTCCGCTCAGCCTCAACAGCTTTCGAGCGAAACGTTTGATGCCGACGCGTTCACATCGCTTGACTTGGACGTGACGTCGGGCACGGTCGAGGTCAAACACGTCTCCGGCGGGCCAGTGCGCGTAATTGAAAGCGGTCGCGTGGCAACGGGGACCGTTGCCTTCGATGCGGCAACCCAGAACCTGGCCGAAATCAAGGGCTCTACGCTCAAGATTCGCCAGTTCGATTGCGATGACGAGCGCGCCATTGACCGCACGGTTACCGTCGAACTGCCGCGCGAAGTTGCCGATAACATGATGGGCATTACAGCGAATGTAGGATCGGGTGATCTGACGGTCGCGGGCATTGCGTGTCATGACTTCAACCTGACTTTGGACTCTGGAGACGTTGAGTTTACGGGCACCGTGACCGATACCCTGAATGCCGAGGTCGGTTCGGGCGATGTGACGTTCGAGCTCTACCAGGCCCCCGCGAAGTCGATGGACGTGAGTGTGGGCTCGGGCGATGTGGAGATGACGGTTCCGAACTCGACGGGCTTTAAGGCGAGCCTCACCTTGGGCAGCGGCGACTTCGAGAGCGATTTCCTTCCGCTTGGCTACGACGGCGAGACCATTTTGAATCTTGAATTCGATAACGGCGATAAGTCTGCTACGTATCGTTTTGAGGTCGGTTCGGGCGACATGTCGTTTGATCCGGAGTGATATGCGGTTTTCGGAGATCGGTACATATAGGCATGCTCTTTGATGGAGGCGCCGGGGCCGTGGTCGGCTTCGGCGCCTTTGCCTTTACAATGGAGTCATGGAACAGATTATCTTGAACATACTCGAGGCTCTGCGTCGCGGTGAGACCGTGGACGACAAGGCGCTCGTCAAACTGATACATGCCGAGGTGCGCCGTGAGGGTGCCGACAAACGCGATTTGGCCAAGCGCCGTCTGCTGCCGTTCTACCAGCGGGTTAAACGTGAGGAGCCGGCTCGGTGGGCTGCGTGGAATGTCGATTCCGATCTGGAGCGTCAACTGCTGCAGGTGCTACGCATGAAGCCTCGTCGCACGGCTTCGGGCGTGGCGACCATTACCGTCATCACCAAGCCCTGGCCGTGCTCGGGCGATTGCCTGTTTTGCCCCAACGACCTGCGCATGCCTAAAAGCTATCTGCACGCCGAGCCGGCATGCGCCCGTGCGGAGCAAAACTGCTTCGACCCGTATCTGCAGGTGAGCGCTCGCCTGACCGCGCTTTCGCAGATGGGTCATGCGACCGATAAGATCGAGCTCATCGTGCTCGGTGGCACCTGGAGCGACTATCCGCATGGGTATCAAACGTGGTTTATGTCGGAGCTTTTCCGTGCGCTGAACGATGACGCCGTTGCTGGCGTGGCAGCTAACCCCATGTTGGCGCGTCCGGGCATCAGTCGTGCCGAGGCGGGGCGCCTGCTCGATGACGCGCCCGCCGATGCCATGCCGCCGGTGGTAGCAGGGCGCCGCGAGCGCTATCGGGCTGCCGGCATTGCGACCGACGAGGCTGAGCTTGCTGCCGGCGTTGCCGACGAGCAGGAGCGTGTGGATGCTGCCGTGGGCGGCTATAACCGCGCGGTGCGTCGTCTGTACGGCCCCGGTACGCCGTGGGGCGAGGTCACCGAGTGGCAGACGGCAACGATGGAGGAGCTCGAGCGCCAGCAGCGCATCAACGAGACGGCGAAGCATCGCGTGGTGGGGCTCGTTATCGAGACACGCCCCGATGCCGTAACGCCGCAGGCCCTCACACTTATCCGCCGCTTGGGCTGCACCAAGATTCAGATGGGTATTCAGAGTCTTGACCAGCATCTACTCGATATCAACGAGCGCCGCATTTCGGTGGCGCAGATCGAGCGGGCGTTTTCGCTCGCGCGCCTGTTTGGCTTTAAGATCCACGCGCACTTTATGCTCAACTTGCTGGGCGCCACGCCTGATGGGGACAAGCGCGACTACGAGCGCTTTATGACCGAGGGCGCCTTTATGCCCGACGAGGTCAAGGTCTACCCGTGCGCGCTCATCGAGGGCTCGCGTCTGGTGGGCTGTTACGAGCGTGGCGAGTGGCGCCCCTATACCGAGGACGAGCTGCTCGATGTGTTGGCCGACGACATCGTGGTGACGCCGGCGTTCTGCCGCATCAGCCGCATGATCCGCGACTTTAGCTCCGATGACATCATGGTGGGCAACAAGAAACCCAACCTGCGCCAGCTCGTTGAGAACCGCCTGGCTGCTCGGGGTGACGGTGCGACGGTGCGTGAGATTCGCTATCGCGAGATCAGCACGGCGGGTGCCGACCTGGACGAGTTGACCCTTGACGAGGAAGTGGCGTACGAGACGCCGGTGACGCACGAGCGCTTTTTGCAGTGGGTGACACCACAGGGCAAAATCGCGGGCTTTTTGCGCCTGTCGCTGCCCGACCGCGCGTTTGTTGCCGCGCATGCGGACGAGTTGCCGACGGTGTCGGACGAGGCGATGATTCGCGAGGTTCACGTGTATGGCATGGCGGCGCGCGTGGGCGATCAAGGCCAGGCGGCGCAGCATCACGGGTTGGGGCGTTTGCTCGTAGAGCGTGCGTGCGAGATTGCCCGGGATGCGGGTTATGCGCGTATCAACGTGATTAGCGCGATTGGCACACGTGAGTACTATCGTCATCTTGGATTTTATGACCATGGCCTTTATCTGCAAAAGGAGCTCTAGATGAACAAGCCGAGTGTTTCTGCCGGCGTCGTTGCCGGCGTTGCTCTGGGGGCCGCGGCGCTTGGCGCGGCCGCTGTCGCTGTCCGTGCTGCCTGTCTGCAGGTTGCGCGAACCCGCAATGGGTTGGCGCGTGTGAAACGCGTGCACGATGAGGGCGGCGACGAAGTCCGTGTATTGGTGCAAGGCGGCGTTTACCAAAGCGCAAGCTACGTTGGCGAGCGTTGGGCGGAGCCCGTCTTTGCGTACTATCGCGCGTTTGACGACGTGTTTGAGGCTGAGGACGCAATGCGTGATGCTTACGGGCATGGTATCGACCGTATGCTCATGCTGGGCGGCGGCGGGTTTGCCTATCCCAAGTTTGCACTGATGTCGCACGAGAGCTTGCGCATGGACGTCGTTGAGTACGATGC
>CABUKY010000136.1 GCA_902492185.1 uncultured Collinsella sp. | reverse complement strand
ACCGCAGGAAGCTTGGATACGCCTAGGCGCGGTCCAAGAAATCGTCCGCACCCCCCTTTGGGTTACGTTTCACCCTCCCCGACCCATACGCCAGCGCCTTTAGGCGATACTGGTCGTAACGATCAAGGCTTACGCCGCACGGAAAGGAGACATTATGGGCATCTTTAAGAATGATGACCAAAAATCGAGCCAGTTTGGATTTGACGAGAAAAGCATGGCAGGCAAGGCCGTCAAGGCCGTGCGCTGGATTTACGCCATCACGGGCGTCTTGGCGCTCGTCGCCGGCATCGCACTGCTGTTTGCGCCCGCCAAGTCCCTCGTCTTCCTAACGACCGTCTTGGGCTTCTACTTTGTGATCACGGCCGCGATCAGGCTGTTTACCGCTGTTTTCGAGCCACTGCTGCCCACCGGCTGGCGCGTGACGAGCATCATCTCCAACCTACTCATTATCTTGGGCGGCGTCATAATCCTGCGCAACCAGGCCTTCTCGACCGCAACGCTCACCACGATGGTGGTTATCGTGGCCGGCTTTGGCTGGATCGTCGAAGGTGTCATGTCCATTCTGGAGTCCGAGCTTTCGTCCAACCGTGCCCTCGCCATCCTGAGCGGCGCGCTCTCCATCATCGCCGGCATGTTCGTGTTTATCTATCCGCTGTGGTCGGCCAAGATGCTCGTCATCTTTAGCGGCGCCGCACTGCTGGTGTTTGGCGTAACGCTGATTGTCCGCGCCATTCAGTTTGGCAAACTGGTGCACTAGATGCCAAGGACGCTCTTTATTGATGCCGACGCCTGCCCGGTCACGCGCGAGTCGATTGACTGCGCGCGGCGGGCGGGCGTCGCCGTTGTTATCGCCGGCAACAGCACGCAAAACCTGGAACGGCACATTCGCCGCGACGACCCGCGCGATGCCGAGCACGCGCGACGCGGCTTTTGGGTCACGACGCTCGATGTGAGCGTGGGCGCCGACAGCGCCGACTTTGCCATTGTCGAACGCCTGCAGGCGGGCGACGTAGTCGTGACGCAGGACATTGGCTTGGCGAGCATGGCGCTCGGGCGCGATGCCGCCGCCATCGGCGTGCGCGGGCGCGTCTACGACAAAGCGACCATCGACATGCAGTTGTTTATTCGCCACGAGGAAAAGAAGGTACGCCGCGCCGGGGGACGCACTCGCGGACCGGCGGCATTTACCAGCGAAGACCGCGCTCGCTTTAAGCGCAACCTCACCGAGCTGCTGCGCTAACCAAGGTAGATTTTTGGGACATGTCCGGAAATCTGCTTTTTTGCTTTGGCGATTGACACGCATCCAACGCCCAGGTCATGGCGGTAGATTTTACGGCATGCCCCAGTTTTTACGGCATGCCCCAAGCATCTACTTAGAGGCCAAAGGCAGAAAGGATAAGACCCCAGCCCGCACCGATGACGTACATCATGATCAGGAACAGGACGTTTTCGCGGGCGCTGCGGTTGGTGCGGAACAGCACCAGGTAGCCCACACCGGCAGAGATGAGCGTGCCGGCGAGCATCGGGGCCAGCTGCAGCGCGCCTTCCAGGTACAGTTGCGTGATGACGACGCTGGCCGAGCAGTTGGGAATCAGGCCGACGAGTGCCGAGCCCAGGACCGCAAGCGTCTCGTTGCCACGCAGGAACTGCTCGATCGCGGACTCGCCGAAGGTCTCGAGCACGGCGACCAGAATCAGCGTCACCAGAAAAATGAATACCGATACCTGCACGGTGTGCGAGATGGCGCTGCGAATAATCGACAGGAGGGGCGCGCCCTCGTGAGAGTGGGAGTGACCGTGGCCATCATGGTGTTCATGCTCGTCCTCATGACCGTGATCGTGGCCATGTCCGTGTTCGTGCTCGTCCTCGTCTTCATCGCAACCGCAATGGTCGCGCTCGCACAGCTCATGGATGTGATCGGCGCTCACGCCCGCCTCGGCCACCTCGTCGATGATGTCACCGCCAGTGTGGTCGTCGTGCGCGCAGTTCACATGAGCCGGATTAGCAGCGGTCCCCAGCACGGTACGGCGAATCGCCGCATGTGCGCGAGCGTTACGACGCAGGCCGCGAATGGCGGCGTCCACGATAAAGCCCGTGACCAGCGCGATCAGCGCCTTCGAAGCCAGAAGCATCGCCATGGTCTGCACGGGAACTTGCTCGGCGAGCAACAGCGGCAGCATCTCATCGGAGGTCGAGAGAAACACCGCCACCAGGGTACCCAGCGTCGCGACGCGACCGGCGTACAGCGTGGCCGCCATTGCCGAAAAGCCGCACTGCGGCACCATGCCCAGCAACGAGCCAACCACGGGGCCCGCAGCGCCAGCGCGCTTGATGGCGCCGTTAACGCGGTCGCCCGCAACATGCTCGAGCGTCTCGAGCGCAAGGTACGTCACCAACAAAAACGGCACCAGCGAGAGCGTGTCTTTGCCGGCATCGAGCAGAATATCTATCAGTAAATCCATGACGGATGGAACCTTTCGTGTCTTTCGGCAGCATTGTAAAAGTCCTAGCGGTCAACTAGGGTATTGTAGTTGTCCCGGGCGCGGTGCCAATAGTTGCCCATGGTAAACTATCATCTCGCCACAACTCAGTAACCCCGAGCCGCGCGACGCGGCCCGTCCAAGGAGCATCCTATGAACGTTTCGCAAGCACTCGAATACGAGCGCCAGCCGTTTATCCCCATGTTTATCTATGGCGATCACGGTGCCATGGAGTCCGAGCGCCAGAAGGGCGAAGAGGCCCTCAAGGTGCTCGAAACCGAGTACTTTACCGCTGAGGGCGACCCCGGCTTCGACTTTGCCACCGTGCGCGACCTGGCCGACCGCAACCGCGACCTGTGCGACCAGATCGGCGAGGCGCGTCTACGCAACGTGACGCCCGCGACGCTTTCGCGCGGTCTGTCCGATGCCGACACCTGCGCCGCCATCGGCAAGATGCAAAAGCGCACCGCCGCGTCCGTCATGCGCGAGATCCGCGGCGACCGCGACGCGCTCGGCGTGGCGTACGCCCGCAAGCCTATCCAGGGCACGGTGCTCGGCATCGACATCGAGACCACCGGCCGTGCACCCGAGCGCGGCTACATCATCAACGTCGGCTGGGAGATCATGGATCTCACCAGCGACGCCGTGCCGCATGACGCCGAGGCACACTACTGCGGCCTGCCCGATATCTACCGCGGCGAGGATGTGCCACTGTCGAATATCCACCACATCACCTGGGACGACATCGACGGCAAAACGCCCTTCCGCGAGAACAAAGAGCTGCAAAAGCAGCTGCTCAAGCTTATGAAGAAGTACCCGTACATGGCACACAACGCCGCCTTTGAGGACAGCTGGTTCAAGATCCACCTGGACGGCTACGCCGAGGCACGCCGCGCGGGTAAGATTATCGTCATCGACTCGCGCCAGATTTGCCGCAGCTTGGACGCCGACGTGCGCTCGCTCCCCCGCGAGTCCGCCCCCGCTGCGCTCGAGAACTGGGCGCGCCGCCGTGGAACCCTCGCCGCCGACGCCAACGAGCAGCATCTGGGCCTGGACGACACCGACCTCATGCTCCGCACCGTCCAAGCCGAGTTCAACCTCAAGAACCTATTCGCGAAATAACCGATCCATCTGCGGGAGCGCCTGCCAGGCACAGCGCAATCCGTCTGGGCACACCGACACGCAGTAAACTAGGGCGCAGCCTTATGGCTGCACCCTAGTTTTCATCAAAACGAGCAAATACGCGTGCTTCACATAGTCGGCAGGTTGGCCCACCTACATTTTTCGAGTTGTTCGGCCAGCTGAACCACTAGTCAAGGCCCCTTGAACCGCAATCGAAGCTAAAATCGCCTTAATTTCGCAACCAAGCCCCATAAATCTACCTGAATCAATTCGAATAGGACGTTGCGATCGCACCATTTGTATAGGATAAGGCCGAATAACTCAAATTATGTTGGTGAGGCATCTGAGCGGTCGGCAAAAACGCTTAGAAGCTACGAATCCGCAACTAAAGTTCATCAAAAAGGGGCAGCCGGCAGAAACCTCCCCAGCCAAAGCTGCTCCCTCAATACGACAGCTCAAAAACCCACCGTTCGCAGAAGATAAGCCGCGCCCCAATACCGTTGCCCGAAGTTTCGGGCGTATGCGGCGTCCGCTATGCCATCATGCGCGTATGGGAATCATTCTGTCACATACCACGGCACGCGCTGTATACCAAACAGCCAACTCGCTCGCAAGCTACGCGACCGGTCCCATACCTATGGAAAAGATCAGGGTGTCTGCGCCGACCACGTCCGACCTGGAAGCGGCACGAGCATGGCTCAACAGAAAGAATGTCGATTCTGAACGTATCCATGTGCTGACGTTTTCCAATAATGCCAAAAGGCACCGCAAGGGCTGCATCTGCCACTGCACGCGCTATACGTTTGATGCAGAAAGCTACCTAGAACTCGAGCCGAACGTCTACATCGTCGATATCAAGCTGTGCGCGTTAGAAGCAACAGCCGACCTCAACCTTTCGGAGCTCGTTGAGTATTACTTTGAAATCTGCGGCTCCTACGCGCTTGGAACGTCCGACGAAACTCAATATCGCGAGCGCCCAGCCCTAACCAGCGTTGAAGAGCTCAGAGCCTTCTTTTCAGAGGCACCGGGGTATCGTGGATCTAATAAAGCACTTAAGGCACTTTCTTATGTACACGAAGGCTGTCGCTCCCCACTCGAAA
>CABUKY010000135.1 GCA_902492185.1 uncultured Collinsella sp. | reverse complement strand
CATGCCCTCGATGTAGGCGTCGACCTTGGGGCTCTTGATGCCCTCCAGGTCATAGCCCACGGACATGTTGAAGACAAAGCCGTCCGGGCTGCCCAGGCCGTACTCGCGAGCGATCAGGTGGCAGGCAAACCATGCCTTCACGTACTCGGCAAAAGCCTGCGGAACCTCGAGCTCGGTCGACCACTCGCAGTTGTAGCACTCGTCCTGCGCCACAATGCAGGGCTTGTTGACACACTTGGAGAGCTCCTCGCCGTCCATAACCTGAACGGTCTTGAGCTCAAAGAAGCGGGAACCGGCCACGTAGGATGCCACGATGTTCTGGGCCAACTGCGTATTGGGACCGGCGGCCGGGCCAAACGGAGTCTCGATGCGCTCGTCAAAAATGGGAAGCGCGCCCTCCTGGTTGGTCGTGACCATCTTGCGCACGCCAAAGACGGCGCCCTGAGTCTTGTGCTCCTCGATGATCCAGTTCATCAGCTGCGAAAACGGGATCGGCCTCATGATGTCGCTCATAATGAGTTCCTCTCTGTAACGCCCGGCGAGACCGCGCGGCGGGCGCAAATACGGTGTAGCGCTAGCACAGCGCCGGCGACCCCGCGGAGGCCGCCTATGCGCGCGCCGGATGTGGCGAAACATCCGACGCGCGCGAATCTACTTGTGAATTAGTAGGTGCGATCGTTGAGCGTGCTCCAGAGCTTCTTGGACTCGGCCATGGTCCACGCGTTGATCTTGTCCTCATCAATGCCAACGAACTCGCGATCCTTGTACAGGACGCGGCCGTTGATGATGGTGGTGCGGCAGTTTTTGCCCATCATGCCAAAGAGCATGTGGCCGTCGATATTCTCCTCGCTCAGCGGCGTAAAGGGCTTGTAGTCCATAACGATAACGTCGGCGGCAGCGCCGGCCTCGAGCACACCGAGCTTGCGATCGAAGTACTTGCTCGCCATCTTGGCGTTGTTCTCGAACAGCATCGTCATGGCCTCGCACCAGCCCACGTTGGGCATGGCGGCGTTGTGGCGCTGAATAATCAGGAAGACCTTAAGGCTCTCGAGCATATCGTGGGTGTAGGCGTCGGTGCCCATGCACACGGGGATGCCGCGGCGGAAGAACTCGAGCACGGGGGCGCAGCCCACGGCGTTGCCCATATTGGATTCGGGGTTGTTGACCAGCCAAGTGCCGGACTCCTTGACGATATCCATCTCGGCAGGCGTCACGTGGATGCAGTGGCCCAGCATGGTGTCGGGACCCAGCAGGTTGTGCTGCAGCAGGCGCTCGACGGGGCTGATGCCACCGCGGTTGAGGCGGGAGTCCCACACGTCGTTCATGCCCTCGCACACATGGATGTGGAAGCCGGTCAGGCCGTTGTTGGCCTCGGCCATCTTATCCATGGTCTCGTCCGAAAGCGTAAAGGTAGCATGTCCGCCAAACATGGCGGCGATCATGTGGTTGTCGTTATCGCGACGCTCCTTGGCGGCCCACTGGGCAAATTCGGCGTTCTCGGCAATGGCCTGGTCGCACTTTTCCTGGCCGCGGCGATCGGAGACCTCGTAGCACAGGCACGAACGCATGCCCAGCTCCTGAGCTGCATCCTTAATGGTAAAGAGGCTTCCCGGAATCTCGCAGAAGCTCGCATGGTGATCGAAGATCGTGGTGACGCCATCACGGATGGAGTCCAAAATCGTAGCATAGGCGCTGGCCTTGGTGCCGTCGAGCGTCAGGTTGTCGTCGATCTTCCACCACTGCTGCTCGAGATTCTCCAAGAAGTTGGTGGGGTTGCAGCCCTTAATGGCAAGGCCGCGGGCCAGACCCGAGTAGATGTGGGTGTGGCAGTTGATGAGTCCGGGCATGATGAGGTTGCCCTGGGCATCGACGTACTCGGCATCCGGGTACTTGGCCTTGAGCTCGCGCTCGGGGCCCACTTCGACGATCGTATCTCCGTCAATGGCGACCGCACCGTTTGGAATAAACGGGGTCTGAGCGTTGCGGGTAAAGACGGAACCGTTAGCGACCAGAAGCATGGATGCTCCCTTCAACATCAGAGGCGGGGTTTGACACCTCTGACATGGCGGAGTGCGAAGCGCCGGCCTACACCGGAAACGGGCCCTCTCCCGTCAACGCTTCACCAAAGGGACAAACCCTTTGAAGTGCGGCTTGGTGCCGCATGGCGTCGGCGGACGAGGCGATGCGTCCGCCGACGAATAGCACCGAATTGGTTACTTCTTGCTCTCGGGCAAGACCAGATCCACGGCAGCGTCCTTGGCAGCATCGATGTGCTGAGCCACGACCGGCGTCTGCGGAAGGATCAGGTTAAGGACAATGGCCATGATGGCGGTGGGGGTTACGGCATTGGAGCCGATGACGGTGGACACCCAGGCGGGCATACCCTCGCCGGCAAGGCAACCGCTGGCCATCCAGATACCCAGGCCAAAGACGACGGAGGTGCCGACGATGGTGGTAGTGCGCTGCGTGAGGCCCT
Organism: uncultured Collinsella sp.; assembly: GCA_902492185.1. GTDB lineage: Bacteria > Actinomycetota > Coriobacteriia > Coriobacteriales > Coriobacteriaceae > Collinsella. The sequence continues at coordinate 2,256 of CABUKY010000135.1, read as the reverse complement.
CGCGGGTGAACATGCGCACGCCGTTCATGGTGATGGTGCCAAAGACGCCGACGGTCGCGCCGCCGATGACGGGCTGCGGGATAGCGGAAAGGACGGCAGAGAGCTGCGGGAACAGACCGGCGATGGCAAAGACGGCCGCAATGATCACAAAGACCCACTTGTTGACGACCTTGTTGGAGCAGATGATGCCCACGTTCTGGCCAAGGGCGCTGGTGGGAAGACCGCCCAGCAGACCGCCGACCATAGAGGTGAGGCCCTGGGACACGATAGCGCCGGAGAGCTCGCGCTCGGTGGGCATACGGTCGATGGAGCCCAGGCAGGCGGCGGAGACGTCACCGATAACCTGGATGGCAACCATGGGGAACACGACGGCGAGGGTAATGCAGACCTCGGGATCAAACTCGAGCGCGTAGGGCATGAGCTTGGGAAGAGCGAAGACCTGAGCGGTGGCGACGCTGGAGAAGTCGATCATGCCAAAGGGGATGGAGACGATCATGCCAACGATCATGCCAAAGAACACGGATCCCAGCTTGAGCGTGCCCTTGCCAAAGTTGGCGAGCGCAAAGACCACGGCGAAGGTGATAAGAGCGACGCACCAGGCCTGCGGGGTGCCCCACAGCGGCGTACCCATACCGCCGGCCATATACTTGACGGCCGTGGGATACAGCGAAACGCCGATGGAGAAGATGACCGTACCGGTCACGACGGGCGGGAACAGCCACTTGATCTTGCTGTAGGCCAGACCAAAGAGGACCGCGACGGCGCCGCCGACGATCTCGCCACCCAGCAGCGCACCAAAGCTAAAGCCCGAGGCACCCATGGCCTGCAGGGCCGGCAGGAACGCGAACGAAACGCCCATGACGATGGGCAGGCCGCCGCCGATGCGACGGAAGGGAGCGAAGGCCTGAAGAGCCGTGTCGATCGCCGAAAGAATGAGCGCGACCTGGATGATGTCGGTACTCTGCTGGCTATTAAAGCCGTAGACGCCGGCCATGATGACCGCCGGGGTAATGATGCCGGCAAACGATGCCAGTACGTGCTGAAGGGCACACGGGATCATTTCCTTAACGGGAGGCATGCCTTCGCGAGTGAACAGGGCTTCAGTGCCGTTCGTAACCGTCTCCTGGGTCATTTGACCACCAATCCTCGAAGTAGTTGTTTTCGCATCTGACGCTCTATTGTGACGCAGTGCGGGGTTGAGGTTGTGCCTTCATTGCATATCGTATTAAAGATGATTCTCATTCTCAATAATAATTTTTTGTTATCAGACTATTCTTCAGCTGAAATTACGCATTTCCGCAGGTCAGGACAGTGTCTGGTCAAAATAACATCTAACATTTCTTTTGGTCAACCGTTTACCGCTAAATTCCTACCGTTCGTCTGCATTACGCAATGTACCTGCGCATATACGAGATGATGGGCAGCGTGTTACCATGAGAAAAAATTGTTATGAACATTTCCGATTTCACCCAAAGGAGTTGCCCGTGAACGAGACCGTACGTCGCTTTTTGCCGATGGTCGATTTTCTGGAGCAGATACTCGGCAAAAACAGCGAAATCGTGCTGCACGATTTCTCGGATCCCGACCACGCCATCGTCGATATTCGCAACGGCATCGTGAGCGGCCGCAAGGTCGGCGGTCCCGCCACCGATCTGGCACTCAAGATCATGCACGACGCCAAGTATCGCGACCTGCCGTTTATTACGGGCTACGAGGGGCGCGGTGCCGGCGGCAAGACGTTGGAGTCAGCGACGTACTTTATCCGCGAGAATGATGAGATCGTCGGTATGCTCTGCGTCAACACCGACCTCTCGACCGTGCGCTCCATCAACGCCATGGCGCAGCAGCTCATGGCGTGCTTCGACGCGGCGCCGACGCGCACGGAGCCCGCCCCTATCGAGGTCGAAAGCCTTTCGGAGTCTACACAGGAGCTCATCGACCGCAGCATTGCCGAGTTGCTGAGCGCGCGCGGGCTGGATGTAGCGTCGCTTGGTCAGAGCGACCGCGTGGACGTCATTCGCCACCTCAACGGTAACGGGGTGTTCATGCTCAAGGGCGCCGTGGCCTGCGCCGCCGCCGCGCTGGGCATCTCTGAGCCCAGCGTCTACCGCTACCTGCAAAAAGTCCGCAAGGAAGGCTAACGAGCAAAATGGAGTGCGGCTCCACAAGCGATCCGTCACTTGATAAAAGACCCTGCAGCTCTGAACTGCACCCCAAAACTTGGACGGCTTAAATAAAAACTACGCCGCAAGGGAC
>CABUKY010000134.1 GCA_902492185.1 uncultured Collinsella sp. | reverse complement strand
CGTCGCGGCTGTTGCTGCCGGCGTGCTGGTGCTCTACAGCGGTGTTATAGCCGTTGTTGTGATGGTGCGTCGCCGCGCTGATCGTCGACGTTTGACGGACTTGCTGCAGCAGGAGCGCGACTATGGCGACAAGCTGGCAAAGGCAGCGCGTGAGGCCTCGTCTGCCAACTCGGCAAAGACGGAGTTTTTGCGTCGCATGAGCCACGATCTGCGCACGCCCATCAACGGCATTCGCGGCATGGTCGAGGTCGGCGATGCCAATGCGGACGATCTGCAAAAGCAGACCGAGTGCCGCTCAAAGATCTGGACGGCATCGGGACTGCTGCTCGACCTTGCCAACGAGGCCCTGGATATGAGTCGCCTGGAGAGCGGGCAGATCGATCTGGAGCTTGTTCCCACAAACTTGGCGACCCTCAACCACGAGGTGCGCGATATTCTGGAGCGCCAGGCCGAGGAGCGTCTGGTGACAATTATCTGCGACCAGCAGACGCTTAATCATCCCTATGCGCGGGTGAGCGTGACGCACCTCAAGCGTTTGTTGCTCAATATTGCCGGCAATGCCGTCAAGTACAACCGCCAGGGCGGCTATGTTCGCCTGGTGTGCCGCGAGGTGGAGCCAGCGGATGGCATCCCCGTCTATGAATACACGATCGCCGACAACGGTATTGGCATGAGCGAGGAGTTCCAACAGCGCCTCTACGAGCCGTTTTGCCGTGAGGGGCAACAGGTGGAAGGTGCTTCATCGGGAACTGGCCTGGGCGCGCCTATCGCAAAACAGTTGGTCGAGCTTATGGGCGGAACCATGAGTTTTACGAGCGTCTTGGGGCAGGGGACGACGTTTACCATCCGCCTGCCGTTCGAGAAGTGCGACCGCTCCGAGATTCCTCAGGCAGTTCGCGTAGATGCGGGCGACGGCGATGCGCTCCAGGGCCTGCACGTTTTGCTCGTAGAGGATAACGATCTGAATGCCGAGATCGCGCAGTTTACGCTCAGCCGTGCTGGTGCCGTCGTGACGCATGCTAAGGATGGCGAGTCTGCCGTCGAGATGTTTGCCGCGAGCGTGCCGCACGAGTACGACGTGGTGTTGATGGACATCATGATGCCCGGTATCGACGGCCTTGAGGCCACGCGTCGAATTCGAGCACTCGATCGCGAGGATGCCGCGACTACGCCGATTATCGCCGTGAGTGCCAACGCCTTTGCCGACGACCGCAGGCTTTCGCGTGAGGCGGGCATGGACGCGCACCTGAGTAAACCCGTGAGCTCGCAGGAACTCATTGAGGCGCTTGCGCACATAGCCGCCGACGCTCTATAAGCATATGGCCTGGTTCCAAGGTGGGTTGGAACCAGGCCATATTGTTATTGATGAGGCCTGCTGAGGGGCTTACTTTTCCTGAATCTGCTTGCCGCAGAGATGCTCAATCGTAATCTCGTAGAGCTGGACGCCCTTAATGTCCTTGGCGATTTCCTCTTCGACTTCCTCGGCGGAAGGGTAGTACTTAAGGGCGAGCTGGCGGACTTTGTCTTCGATAAACGCGGGAGTGTCGTTCGCCAGGCGACAGCGGCCAAAGACCACGGTACTCATAACGTAGGGAGCCCAGTCACCGTCCTTGTGCCACTCGTTGCCGTAAACGGTAAAGCAGACCTTGTCATCGCGCTTGAGTGCGTCGACCTTGTGGCCGGCTTTGGCGCCATGGAAATAAATCTTGTCGTGCTCGGCGTCAAAGAAGTAGTTGACGGGAATGGCGTACGGGTAGCCATCGTCGCCGTTGACGGCAAAGACGCCGCGCTTGCAGGTAGCGAGCAGTTCGCGCGCTTCCTCGTCAGTGATGGCGCGTTTCTTTCGACGTAAGGGCCTAAACATCGTTGGTTTCCTTTCTGGTCGTGCGTGGTGGTTGAGCACAAACTATAGCGAAACGGATCCGTTTTTCTTGATGCGGGCGAGTATGTTTTTGAGCTTGTTAAAGTCGAGCGGTTTGGACAGATGGGCGTTCATGCCGGCGTCGTGTGCCGCCTTGGCGTCCTCGGCAAAGGCATTGGCGGTGAGCGCGATGATGGGGATATCGGCTGCATCGACCTTCTCGCTCAGGCGAATCGCGCGGGTTGCCTCGTAACCGTCCATGTCCGGCATCATAATGTCCATCAGGATCGCATCGAAGCTGCCGGCGGGATGAGACAGGTACAGATCGACGACTTCGTTGCCGTTGACGGCGCGGGTGACCACGACGCCCTCGGATTCTAGCAGCGTCTGGGCAATCTCGGCATTCAATTCGTTGTCTTCGGCGAGCAGCACGTTCATGTCGGCGAGCGAGCAGTCGAGCGCCCTCTCGACCGTATTCGCCCGCGCCCGGGGGTTCTTGTCGATATCGAGCGGAATTTCCACGTAGAACGTGGTGCCCACATGGAGTTCGCTGGTGACTTCGATGGTGCCGCCCATCAGTTCAATAAGCGACTTGACGATTGGCATGCCCATGCCGGTTCCTTGGAACTTGCTGCGCGCATCGTCACCTTCTTGGGCAAACGGCTCATAGATATGCTTTAAAAACTCGGGAGCCATGCCAATGCCGGTATCCGAAACGCTAAAGCAAAAGAGCGCGCGCCCGTTATCGAGTGGCTTGGTCTGTGAACTAAAGGTGACGGAGCCGCCGTGCTTGTTGTACTTAATGCTGTTGTCTAACAGGTTGATCATGACCTGTCGGATATGGGTGGGACTGCCGATTACGTATGGCCCCGTGGCGTACGGCAGACTATTGTCCTGCATTGTGATGCCGTTACTGGACGCGCGGAGCTTGCACAGCACCAGCGTATCGTCACAAAGCTCTTTGAGGTTAAAAGGCGCATGTTCCAGTGTTAGCTTGCGGTCTTCGATTTTTCCCATCTCGAGGATGTCGTTGATCAGCGAGAGCAGGTGATTGGCGGCAACGCGCGCCTTGGCACGGCTCTCGCGGGCGACCTTGATATCGCCTTCCTTCAATTCCTCAATCTCGATAAGGCCCAGGATACCGTTGAGCGGCGTACGGATGTCGTGGCTCATGCGCGTGAGGAATGCCGTCTTAGCGGCGTTGGCAGCATCGGCTTTTTTGCGCTCGGTTCGAGCGCGCACGAGTGCCCAGATGAGCAGGACGATGCCGACCGACAACATACCGATGAGGGTAGCTGCAATGGCGGTGCGGTTGCGATAAAGGAATTGAAGCGTGTTGGATTCCTGGGCCGTGTACGACGTGGAGGAGTAATTGCTTGCGGAGAGCGATTCTCCGGTATTGATGATGCCCTTGTTGATGATTCCCAGCAGCTCGGGCTTTCCGCGCGAAATCCAGCACGAGAGCTCACAGGTGTCAGGGAGCTCGGCCGTTTCGTAGCCTTCGAGATCATAACGGTCGCCGATGGTTTTTATGCGTGAGCTGGGAGCGACGATGCAGTGCGCCGTTCCCTTCCTGAGGGCGTCGAACGCTTCATCGTCGGATTGGTATTCGGTTACGGTTGCTGTGGGGAACAGACTTTCAAGTGCATTTTTGTTGACAAACGACGATTTGGTACAGGCGATGTTCTGAAGGTCTTTGTTCAGGTTGCTGCCGGTGTGGATGGCGGTGGGGGATATGGTCCCCAACGATATCGACTGCACAACGCCTGTTTGCTCGGCAAACCAGTAATCTCGGTATACCGGCAGCGCAACGTCTATGCTTTCCTTTGACAGGGCCTTTGACATCATCTTGTAGCTATCAAAGGCGACAGTTTTGACCGTAATGCCAAATTTATCGTGTAGCGTCGTCGCAAGCGATGCGAGCGAGCCTTCCATTTCGCCGTCTTCGTCCTCGTTGCAGTAGGGGAGTTTGCCCGTAATGTAGCCGAGCGTGATGGTGTTGTCATTTGCTTTGAGCCAGGAACGTTCGGGGCTGTTGAGCGATGATGAACCGCTGTTTTGAGTTGAGTAGCTAGATTTGACTTCGTCGATATAGCGTGGGTTGACGCGGGCGATTGCCGTCATGGCAGCATTGATGTCGTCCATCAGGTCGGGGCGGCTTTTGGGAACGGCAAAGTAGTAGTCGTTCGAACCAATGTAGAACATGGGGGAGGCACTGGGCGACGAGATTGTGTCGTTCATGATGACGGCATCGACTTCGTCGTTTGCGAGCGCGTCAAAGAGGGCACCGCCAGTGTCGATTTCTTTATAGGTGCAGGTAATGCCTTCGTTGGCGAGCCACTGCTGGCCAACGAAGGTTTGCATAACGCCGGGGTTGCAGCCGATGGTAAGGCCTTGGAGCGCTTGGGGGTCACCCTTGGCCAGATCGTCGCGATCGGGCTTGGCGTAGATGAAGTAGCGCTCGGTGCCCTCGGGGTTCGAGGAAAAGAGCAGCTTTTGGGCGCGTTCCTCAGAGTAGGAGATGTTGGGCATGAGGTCGATCTCGCCCGCCTCGAGCATGTCCATAAGCTCGGTGAAGGTGCCGGAGACGTATTCGTACCGCCAGCCGGGCGTGTAGTACGACAGGGTCTGGAGGTACTCGTAGCCCCATCCCGAAAGACGCTCCCCGGGGGTGCCGTTCTGGAAGCCTTCGCTGTTGACGAGCCAACCAACGCGGACCGTCTTGACTGGCTGACTAGAGTCATCGGCAAAAGCCTGGACAGGCGCGATGGAATTCAGCACGGCAAGCGCGGCAAGCGCGACGGCCAGGGTGCGATATATAACTGAACGAAGGACAGCGGAAGCTCTCACATGCAATCCTAACGAATCGAGACATTACCGCATAAGGATACCAGCTCAGCCTGCCCAGTCGGCAGCTGCATCGCTAAACGATCCCGCCCGGCAGTTGGGGACAGTCCCTTTCTGCCGGCACAGACGATATGAGCAGGACATAAAAACATTGAGAGCCCCTGCTGCATGAAAGACCG
>CABUKY010000133.1 GCA_902492185.1 uncultured Collinsella sp. | reverse complement strand
TGACTATGGCTCGGTGTGCCACGATGTCGATGGCTATCTGCGCGAGCATACGTTTAAGCTCATCGAGGCTGCAGCTGAGGGTGTGGCCTCGATGCTGCTGCGTCGTTACCCCTTGCTGCTTGGCGTGCGCGTTAAGCTCGATAAGCCTTGGGCGCCCGTCGGTCTTCCCCTGGCAAGCTGCGGTGTCGAGATCGAGCGCGTGCGCTAACCGGTTCTAATATGTCTCTATGGGTGGCTGCTTGAGCCGCTGGGACAGTGCTCTATTGTTGGGGCAGTACGTGTCGAGCAGGGCGTGAAACCGCTGATTGTGGCTTGGCTCGAGCAAGTGGACGAGCTCGTGGGCGACAACCATGTCAAGGCACTCGACGGGGTAGGCGGCAAGTTCTCGTGCGATGCGAATGGCGCCGGTTTTGGGCGTGCATGATCCCCAGCGCGTTTTCATGCTGCGCACGGAAACGCGGGAAACGGCGACACCCATTGCGATTTCGTATGCGTGCACCATATCCCGCAGCGCCGATGTGACTTCGGACGTATAGAGCTGGTCAATATGGGCTTGGATCTCACTGGGCGTTAAGCCGTCGAGGGGCGCGTTCCACTTGGCCTGCGGACGTTCGTCTGGCTCGTCGGTACCCATAAAGCTTGCGAACGTGGCTTGTTTGGGCCGCGGTGCGGGTGACTTAAAGTTGTGATCGAGCGCATCTTGTACCGTGATGGGCTTGCCCCAAAGTGCAATGATGGACGAGGGGCTGAGCGGCTCTCGCGCCGTCGCCTGACGTTGCTCGCGCTGGGCAAGCCGGCTGATAATCCAGGCGCTGTTGCGCTTCACAAACGCTTCGATACGCTCGCGGCTGGCGCCGAGCGGTGCGCTGGCGTGGACCTCACCGCTCGATGTGACGCGCAGGTTGAAGTTTTTGACGCGCTTTTTGGTAACGACGACGGGGATGGGAGTCCCATCCGGTTGGGGTAGGAAAAGCGTAAATTGCTGCGTCAAAAGTGGTCCTTCAGATTGGGGACGGGCCGGCATGTCGACCGTTCGGCATGCCGGCCCGCTCAGGGGATGTGAAATTAATAACGCTCAAAGAAGGCAAGGGCATTATCGCTGCAGAGCTTCTGCATCACGGTCTTGCCAAAGTGCTTGGAGAGCATGTTCTGGAACTCGGGCATCTTGCTGGCATCGGAGAGGAAGGCGGGCACCGTGGCACCGTCCCAGTCGCCGCCGAGCGCGATGACGTCCTCGCCGCCCAGGTCGAGCCAGTGCTCGATATGTGCCGCCAGCTGGTCGAAGGTGACGTCTGCGGCTGTCTTGTCGGTTGCGTCGTTGGAAAGGAACTCGCTGCAGTAGTTGAGGCCGACGATGCCACCCATGTCGCGAATGGTGCGGAACTGGTCGTCGGTGAGGTTGCGCTTAACGCCGCAAACTGCACGAGAGTTGGAGTGGCTGGCGACGAAGGGACGTGTGGCGTGGGCGACAACCTCGTCAAAGCACTCATCGTTGAGGTGGGAGACGTCAAGCACCATGCCGGCGTGCTCCATCTGCGTAAGTGCCTCGATGCCGGCGGCGGTGAGGCCGGCGTGGGTATCGTGTCCGCTCGCGAGCGGTCCCTGCGCATTCCAGCTGAGCGATGACATGAGTACGCCCAAGCTCTTGAGCACCTCGATCAGCGCGGGGTCCTCGGCAAAGAACGTGGCGTTTTCGATGGTGTGGATGCAGGCGACCTTGCCGTCTTTGAGCGCGGGGCGAATGTCTGCCGCGCTGCGTACGTTGACCATGCGGTCGTGGTTGAGCATTGCCTGGCCGCTCATATGCGCCATGATCTGCGCCTGGAAGCGCGCGGCGTGGGCGGTGGGAATCTCATCGGGGACAAACGTGGCGAAGCACTGTGCCCATGGCGTGTTGCCGATCTTTGCGAGCGAGATGGCGCAGGCGTTGCCCTCGATGAGGTCGAAATCTTGCGGATGCGTTTCGTCGCCGGGGAAATAACCGTCGGTGCCGGCGGTAAAGCGCAGGTCGAGATCGAGCGTGGCCCAGCCGATGCGGTCGGCGGTGTCGCAGTGTAGGTCAAATACGGGATATGCCATGGTTCCTCCGGTTGCAGCGTTTCTTTGCAAACTGTCATTGAATTGTATGACTAGGGTATAGTTAGCGCCATATGTTCACGGCGGCCCGCGTTGTGCGCCGCCCTTATCACGGAGGTTACCATGTCCAACCAGGGCAAGAAGGTCAAGACTCATTATCGCGGCACGCTCGACGACGGCACGCAGTTCGATAGCTCCTACGATCGCGGCGAGCCGCTGGAGTTCACCTGCGGCGCCGGTCAGATGATCAAGGGCTTCGACGCCGCTGTTGTCGACATGCAGGTGGGCGAGAAGAAGACCGTGCACATTCCTGCTGCCGATGCCTACGGCGAGCACAATCCCGAGATGGTTATTACCTTCCCGGCCGAGCAGGTTCCCAACATCGAGCAGATCGAGAAGGGCATGAAGCTCTTCCTGTCCACGCCGAGCGGCATGCCTGTCCCCGCCGTCGTCATCGACGTAACGCCCGAGGCTGTGACGCTCGATGCCAACCACGAGCTTGCCGGCAAGGACCTCAACTTTGATATCGAGCTCGTCGAGGTCGAGGGTTAGAGCATGCCTGAGCGCTTGGTTTCGACGACATGCTTGGGAAATCTCAACGATCCGTCCTATGAACTTCTGCTTCGCCGGAAGCTGGGCGGCGTCTTTGAAGTTGACGAGCTACTGCTCGATTGGGACCAGGCTGATGTATGCGCGTTTGTGGGCGTGACGGAGCTGGGGCGCACGGTCGATGTTCGGCTGGATACTGCCGACGGCGGTCGTTTTGTCGACGGCGACGTGCTCGCCGTCGACCGTTCGGGCGTGGTGCCCGTGGCGGTTGTCGTGCGCCTGCGCAGCGCCGAGGTTTATTTGGTCGAAGTTGACCGCATGGACCCGATTGCGCTCGCGCATGCGTGCTGGGAGATCGGCAATATGCATGCGCCGCTTTTTCGAGGTGATTCGGACGAGTATACCGTGCGCATGTATACGCCGGTGCAGCCTGTTTTGGGCCGCATGCTCCGGGGCGTCGAGGACGTTCGGCTCTCGACGGTTACCCGTGAACTCGATTCGGACCGGCGCTTTGCGTCGAGTGCGGCGGATGCCGTTGTGAGTATGGCACCAGACTTTACGATCGTAAAGAAGGCGCGCGGTTAACGTGCGTATAAGTAAGGCGGACTTTGAGAGACAACTATTCAAAGTCCGCCTTTCTGTTGATGAGATGCTGTGGGGGAGCATATGGGTCTTGAAGGAATCAAGCTGATTGCATGCGATTTGGACGGCACGTTGCTGCATCCGGGGGAGCGCGAGCCGCGTTCCGAGGCCTTTGAGCTCATCGATGAGCTGCATCGTCGCGGTATCGTGTTTATGCCGGCGAGCGGCCGTCAATATGCGAGCTTGCGCTATCTGTTTGCCCCGGTGGCCGATGAGCTCGCCTATGTATGCGAAAACGGAGCCCTGGTGATGAGCGAGGGACGTGCCGTTGTCAAGCGTTCCATGGAGCGTAGCCTTGCTATGGATATCGCGAATGCCGTGGTTGCGTATCCCCATGCCGACGTGACCCTTTCGTGTGAGGGACACCTCTACACCATGAGCGGCAACGATGCGTTCGTCGATCATTTGCGCTATGAGGTCCACTGCGATGTGGCGGTGGTCGCCCGCCCCGAGGACATCGACGAGGACGTCATTAAGATTGCCTTCCAGACGCCCGAGGTGGATCAGCCGGCGGCCCTGGAGTATTTTGAGCGCCTCTTTAGCGACCGTGTTGACGTGATGACGTCGGGAACCGAATGGACGGACTTTATCGGTTTCGGTTCGGGCAAGGGCTCCGCGCTTGCCGATTACGGTCGTGTCCTGGGTATTTCGCCCGATGAGATGATGGCGTTTGGCGACAATGAGAACGATCGCGACATGCTCAACGTCGTGGGCCATCCCTATCTGATGGAGAGCTGCAACCCCTCTATGCGTGGCATTAACGACCGCGTCCGCTACGTGCGCACGGTCGAAGAAGAGCTGCGTCGTCTACTTGCTGAGTAGACATTTGGGACATGTCTAGGAATCTACTTTTTGCTGCAAAGTGCGGAAAGGTGGATTTTAAGGCATGTTCCAAACATCTACCGGCAGTCGGGGCAGAGACCCTCGAAGATGGTGTAGTGCGACGTGACGTGCCAGCCGATTTGCTCGGACGCTTTGGCGTCGAGCTGGGCATCGAAGGGGAGCGGTACGTCGATGACGCGGCTGCATGAGGTGCAGATGATATGTGCGTGCGGCTCGATCGTGCGATCGAAGCGGCTGCCGCCCGGCGTCTTGATGGAGAGGATCTCGCCGGCGTCGGCCAAGAGATTGAGGTTGCGGTAGACCGTACCGCGGCTGATTTTGTCATCCTGCGCGCGCACGACGTTGTAGATTTCGTCGGCGGTGGGATGGTTGTAGCTTTGGCGCACGGCGTCAAGAACCAGCTTTCGCTGCTTGGTATTCCTTCTTTGCACCGCCATGCGCCTCGCCTCTTTTCTATCAACGGTCGTAGGTAAATGATACCGTATTTAGCACACAATACTAATAATGAGGACTGAAACCGTCTTCATTGGCAAGTGGGGCTCGGGCCTGGGCATCTACAAGGCGAAAACGCGTTCCCATGCGCTCGTAGAAGGCATGAAGTGCCTCGAGATGAGATAGGATGTCTGCCGGAGCTCCCTGTATCTCCATCTCGACTGAGCCGTCTTCCATGTTACGCACCCAGCCGGTGAGTGCGCGTGCCTGCGCGAGGTTGGTGTTGGTAAAGCGAAAACCAACGCCTTGGACTTGCCCCGCCCAGCGCAGGAAATAACGCAGGGGAGTGTCTTGAGTGGCCTCGTCGCTTGCAAGCACGGTAAGCCTGCGGCGCAGCTCGAGCTCGACGTTTGACGGTTTTTGAGGCTCTCGACTGCCGCCGGTGAC
>CABUKY010000132.1 GCA_902492185.1 uncultured Collinsella sp. | reverse complement strand
GCGATAAACCTTATATCCGGCCCCTCCGTCCGGGGACCTTTCTGTATCGATATAGCTTCTGGGCTGGTTTGGCGTCGACAACGTCCGGCAAGGTTAACAAGTCAGCGTCGAATTTCCGGCGTTCTTTAGCTGAAAGAAAAAGATGGTGTGCGGAGCTTTGCTCCGCATTTGGGATGGGGGCCCCTCGGGAGCGGGCGGGCGTATACAAGGTTTATCGCGAGTTCCGCACGAGCCGGAGAGCACTTAATGTGCTCTCCGTGCGAGCAGGACTGTAGAGCAGGAAACCTTGTATACGCCCGCCCGCTCCCGAGAGGCATCTCTCATGCAAAAACTGTCGTGGGGTAAAGTCCGAGGTCAGTGGCGTTTTATACCGAGAAATCCAAAAAAGTTGAAAATTCATTACAAATTTGCGTTGACTTTAGGTAACTAAAGTTTCATACTCCTTTTCAACCACTGGGGGATGTGAACACGCACGGATCGTTCGCATCATGATTGAAGAGGATTTCTTAGACATGTTCACGCATCAGCTAAACATTATCAGCGTAGTAATTATCTGATGCGGGTTAGCACATACAGCTAGCCCGTACGATAACGGGCGGCTGATGAAGATGAGGGCCGTCGAGCGCAACCGACGGCCCTCATTTTTTATGTCTAGGAAGTTCTTTTTAGAGGAGGAAATGTAATGAACGGAGTTTTGCTCATGGTTGTGGCCGCGGCGGTGCTCGCCTGCGGCTATCTGGGCTATGGCCGATGGCTGGCCAACAAGTGGGGCGTTGACAAAGAGGCCCTCACGCCGGCCAAGCGCATGAAAGACGGCAACAGCTTCTCGCCCGTCTCCGCCTTCACCGCGTTCTCGCACCAGTTCAGCTCGATCTGCGGTGCTGGCCCTGTTACGGGTACGATCGTCGCCATGGCCTTCGGCTGGCTTCCCGTCGTGCTCTGGGTCCTCGTCGGTGGCATCTTCTTTGGCGCCGTCCACGACTTTGGCGCCCTGTACGCCTCGATGAAGAACAACGGCAAGTCCCTGGCCCAGCTCATCGAGAAGTACATCGGCAAGACCGGCCGTCGCCTGTTCCTGCTGTTCTGCTGGCTGTTCTGCATCATCGTCATCGCCGCTTTCACCGACATGGTCTGCAAGACGTTCATGTTCACCCCGGCCGTTGACGCTTCTGGTGCTGCTACCGGTGCCATCGACTTCACCAAGTCCTATGCCGCCGGCTGCGCTGGTACCATCTCCATCCTGTTCACCTTCGTCGCTATGGCCTTTGGTTGGGCCCAGAAGAAGTTCAACCTCACCGGCGCTGCCGAGTTCGTCACCGGCGTGGTACTCATGGTCCTCATGTTCGCCGTCGGCATGCAGTTCCCGGTCTACCTGGACAAGTTCCAGTGGTTCGCCGTCGTCATGGTCTACCTGGTCTTTGCTGGCGCCATGCCCATCCAGATGCTCAAGACCCCTCGCGACTACCTCACTTCCATCATGATGATCGTCATGATCGTCTGCGCTGTCCTCGGTATCGTCGTCCTGGGCGCTAACGGCCAGGCTACCATCACCGCTCCGGTCTTCACCGGCTTTAGCAATGCCTCGGGCATGATGTTCCCGGTCCTGTTTGTCTCCGTTGCCTGCGGTGCTCTCTCCGGTTTCCACAGCCTCGTTTCTTCTGGTACCTCCTCCAAGCAGGTCGAGAAGGAGCAGGACGCCGTCAAGGTCGGTTACGGCGCCATGATCGTCGAGTCCTTCGTCGGCATCCTTGCCATCATCGTCGCCGGCATCATGTTCTCCGACATGAACACCGCCGGTACCGGCGCCCTTAACGCCGGCGTCGCTTCCACCCCGTTCCAGATCTTCGCAGCTGGCATTTCCCGCGGTATGCAGGCCTTCGGCGTTGACGGCACGCTCGCAACCGTCTTCATGACCATGAACGTTTCCGCTCTGGCCCTGACCTCGCTCGATGCCGTCGCCCGCATCGCTCGCACCTCGTTCTCCGAGTTCTTTGCCCAGACCAACGACGCCCTGGCCATCGAGTCCAAGGCCGGCTACATGAAGGTCCTCGGCAACCCCTGGTTCGCCACGGTCGTTACCCTGCTTCCTGGCCTCGCCCTCGCCTTTGGTGGCTATGCCAACATCTGGCCGCTCTTCGGTGCTTCTAACCAGCTGCTCGGCGGTATGACCATGATCACCCTCGCCGTGTTCTGCAAGTGCACCGGCCGCAAGGGTTGGATGCTCTACGTGCCCGTCGCCTTCCTGCTCTGCTGCACCTTCACTTCGCTGGTCCAGAGCGCCATGGGCTGCATGACCGCCGTCCAGGCCTACGGTTTCTTCGGCACCATCCCGGCTACCGCCACCACGGCTGCCGTTTCCGTCGCCGCTACCAAGGGCCTGCAGCTCGTCTTCGCCGTCCTGCTGATGGTCCTGGGCCTCATCGTTGCTGTCAACTGTCTCAAGGAGTTCTTCGGCAAGGAGGCCGGTTCCATGCCCGACGAGGAGCCCGAGTGGTCCGAGATGGGCAAAGTCGAGTATGGCCGCGCCACTGCCGCCGAGGCTCCCGCCGACGCCGAGGCTGCCAAGGCGTAATCGACCTGACGAGTTGAACGTCACATCTATACAACTCGATAAGACCGGGTCCGCGGCTGCGCGGGCTCGGTCTTTTTTCATGCAAAAGCGGGCGATGCCCGAGTGTTCTCGCAGATGTTTTGCGTGGATAAGGGCGCGCGTTGTACCATATAGACGTATATGTGTACATATGAAAGGGGCCCCGTGGCCAAGACGGTATATTCCGATAACCAAAATAATGTCGATGCCCTGGCTGAGCGTCTGAGCAGCCAGACGTCGCTTTCTGCCGAGCGCGCCAAGCTAGTTGCCTACGACCTGCTCTGCCGCAAGGCACTCAAGATCAAGTCGAGCGCGCTGGCGCAGATTTTCCGCTCCGTCGATAAGGAATGCGACACCAAGGCGATGCGCGACGAACTCATCGCGGCAAAGATCGTTACCAAGATCGAGGGCAGCGGCATTAACGGACGTCCGGCGTTCTATACCATTCATGCCGAGATAAGTGATGCTCAGGAGCAGCTTGCCGAGGCTGTCGAAGAGGCCGTCGAGGACGTTGTCGAGGTGCCCGCTTCGGTGGAAACGGCTCCGCGCGAGCATGTCGATACCGACGAGCTGCTCGATGAGAACGTCGTTCGCGCCTTTACGGCCAAGGCCGGCCGCGGCGGTTTTGGTGGGGGCGGCAAGCGCGATGCTCAGCGCCGTGCCCAGCAGGAGCGCTTCCGTCGTGCCGTGGCTCAAAAGGATGAACTCGATACCGAGACTGTTGTGACCGAGGTTGCCGCTGAGTCGCAGAAGCCCGCGAAGGAGCAAAAGCCCGTGGAGGCCCAAGAGCCCAAGCGTCGTCGCGGTGCTCACTTTAAGGCTGTGCAGCAGGATGTCGCGCATGAAGCTGAAGAGCCTTCCGAGGTTGCGGACGATGTTGAGGAGTCTGCCAAGAGGGCTCCGGGTTCGTGTCGTCCCGGCCGCGGTTTTGCGGGACGCGCGTATCCCGTAAAGCGTCAGGAGAAGGGCGAGCCGGCTTCGACCGCTCAGGCCGATAAGGCCGAACAAACTGAGAAAACCGTTGAGCCGGTGGCTTGCGAGCAGCAACCTTCCGAGTCGCAGCCTGCGGCCGACGCCGAGGTCAAAGCTCAGCAGTCCGCTGATAAGCAGGCAGGGGAGAGCGCTTCGAGCAAGCCCCGCCGTCGTCGTCACCGTGGCGGTCGTGGCTCAAATGCCGAGGCCGCGGCCGAGAAGGCGGCGACGCAAAGCAAGGATGCGAAGGCTGAGGCCCTGGTGGAGCAGCCCAAGCGACAGCCGGCGAAGGGGGACAAGCCCGAGCGCTTGCAAAAGGGTCCGTCCGCGCCAAAGCAAGAGCGCAAAGCTCGGGCGGATTCCAAGCGCAAATCCCAGGCGCAGCCCAAACCGACTGCAAACGATGCGGCTGCCCAGCAGTCTGAGTCGCCCGCTCATGGCGAGGTTTCGGCGTTTGCTCTGGCACGTGTCCTGGGAAGGCAGCTGCTCAAGGTCGTTCCTACGCCAATGGCGCTCTCCAAGATTAAGGAGCAGCAGACTCAAATTGTTAAGGTCGAGGGCAAGGACGGCAAAAAGGCTCAGCAGCGCACTCAGCACAACGAGATGTCCAACCGCAAGATTGCCGAGGAGATTGCGATCATCCAGGCTTGGATAGAGCAGAATCGCGGCGCCGACACGCCGGTCGCTTCGCGTCGCCAGCGCGCCTACCAGATTTTTAACGATGAGAAGGCCTTTGACGGCAAGCATGGCGAGCGTCTGATTCGGCGTATGACCGAAAAGGGCATTAGCATGCAGGCAATCAAGGTTGCTCCCAACCGTCCTGTGCACTTTACGGGCTTCTTTACGCTGGGCGCCGACAAGCCGTTCATTATGGTCGAGAACCTGGACACCTATGACGAGATCGTCAAGCTCCTGCGCGGCCGCAAGCACGCTAAGCTTTTTGGCACCAAGGTGGGTGGCGTGATCTTTGGCGGTGGCTGCAAGGCGAGCGTTTCGCACGCACTGGATGATTATCTGGCCGAGATCGGCTATCGCTTTAACTATGTCTACTACGTGGGCGATATCGACCGAGAGGGTGCGCGCATTGTCGAGCAGACCCGTAATGCCAATGTTGTTGAGATTCGCCTGCATGCCGGTATGTATCGCGCCATGCTCGCCGAGCACAAGCGCCGCGTGAAGGCCGGCGGTGAGTGCGAGCCCGCGGCTGCCAACCAGGGCGTGCCGCAGAACCTAGCGGCGACGATCAAAGATTTGCCTATGGTCACGCGCGTGCAGTTCCGCAACGTGCTGCGCGAGGGCGGACGCATTCCGCAGGAGATTCTGATGACCGCCGACTATCGGGATGGCGACTCGGGAAGCTTCGACCGCATGCTCAACAACTAGGGCGTTCGGCCCCGGGAGAGCGGGGACACCGGCTTAGGTTTCCTGCTC
>CABUKY010000131.1 GCA_902492185.1 uncultured Collinsella sp. | reverse complement strand
CTGCTGACCCTCGGCGGCGCCGGTGCGTACTTCTCCAACGGCAAGCACATCTGGTTTGCTAACCGCACCTTCGACGTCAAGCTGCTGTCGACGGTGTGTGCCGGCGATTCCTCGCTCGCTGCCTTCCTGTCCGTGTGGCATGACGCCCCCGAGCGCGTCGAGGACGCCCTGCGCCTGTCGATGGCCACCGGTGCCAACGTGGTCGAGTGCCCCGGTTTGGGCGATTTTGCCAAGGTGGACGAATATAAGAAGCACATCGAGGTTCGCCAGGTCTGCTAGCCGCATCGATACATCGTTGCCGAACACCCGCTTTGGATTACCAAGGCGGGTGTTTTTTGCGCGCTGAACATATGTGGTGTCTGCTGTCTCGTTTTATCTAATCAACGACGCGATTGCGTGTGCGCGCTTTCTCGTTTCTTGTTAGACTTCTTGAGAACCATCGATTAACGCTCACAAGTGCAGGAGGCCATAGGCATGTGCAATGTTTCGCTCAACGGTACGCAACCGTCCGATGCGTCCCTACGCGTCCTGCGCGCGCTTGAGGCGGCTGGTCTTGAGGCTTGGTACGTGGGCGGTTGGGTGCGCGACGCCCTGATGGGGTGCCCCAGCCACGATGTTGATATGTGCTGTAGCGGCCTGTGGCAGGAGTCCAAGGCGGCGCTCGAGGCCGCCGGCATCGTGGTTGTGGAGTCGGGCATTAAATTTGGCGGAATCACGGCTATTTCCGATGGCGAGCGTATCGAGGTCACCACGTACCGTCTGGATGGCTTCTATACCGATGGGCGCCATCCTCAGAGCGTCGAGCGCGCCGCCTCGCTCGAGGACGATCTGGCGCGCCGCGACTTTACCGTCAACGCCATGGCCTGGCATCCCGAGCGCGGGCTTGTCGACCGCTACGACGGCCAGGGTGACTTGGAGCGCAAGCTGATTCGCGCTGTCGGCGATCCCAAGCGTCGCTTTAACGAGGACGCCCTGCGCATGCTGCGCGCGGTGCGCTTTGCCTGCCGCCTGGACTTTATGATTGAGCCCGAGACCAAGCGTGCGCTTGCCGAGTGCGCGCCGCTGCTCGATGCCGTAGCGCGCGAGCGTGTGGGTATTGAGCTCGAGGGCATTCTTTCGACCGGTCACGGGGGAGACGCCATGTTGCGCTACCCTGAGCTCATCTGCGCCGCTGTGCCCGAGTTGGCAGCGGGTCGCGGGTTTGATCAGCGAAGTGTCTATCATGCGTTTAACGTCTACGAGCATATCGCCCGTGTGCTGACGGTGGCAGGGGAGCTGGCGCTGTGCGACGGCGTCGCGCCATCGTCGAGCCTTATGTGGGCGGCGTTTTTGCACGATGTCTCCAAGCCCGAGTGCTTTACGGTCGATCACGCCGGCAGCGGACACTTCTACGGTCATCCCGAGCTCGGCGCCAAGAAAGCGCGCGTCATTATGGATCGCCTGGCACTCTCGCACGACCTGGTGCGCGACGTTTGCCTGCTCATCAAATATCACGATAAGCCGCTGCGCCCCGAGCGCTCCTGCCTGCTCAATATGATGCGCGCGCTTTCGGGTGAGGGCGTCGACACGGCCCGCCTGATTGACGAGCTCATGGACCTCAAGCGTGCTGACACGCTTGGCAAGGCCCCATCGTACTTCTATTACGTTGAGACGATTGAGGAGATGCGCGCGCTGGCGCACGAGCTGCTGAAGGCAGGGGAGCCCCATACGCTCAAGATGCTCGCCATCAACGGCGGCGACCTGATCCGTGCCGGAGTCAAGCCCGGGCCGGAACTGGGTCAGCTTCTCAACTCCGCCCTCGACGCCGTGATCGAAGACAACATTCCCAACGAGCGCGAAGCTCTTTTGGTCCATCTCAACTTGAATTAGCTACCCAGTTTACCTGCGTGTTCCATAACCTGCCGACAAAATTTGGGCAATTTGGAATTTCTTCTTGCGCTGACGTTTTTTGTCCCGTAATATATTTCATCGCAGCACGGCAGTGCAGATGTCATGTGGCCCGTTCGTCTAGCGGTTTAGGACGCCGCCCTCTCAAGGCGGAGATCACCAGTTCGAATCTGGTACGGGCTACCACTTCTTTTCTGCTGAGGCTTATGGCCCGTTCGTCTAGCGGTTTAGGACGCCGCCCTCTCAAGGCGGAGATCACCAGTTCGAATCTGGTACGGGCTACCACGCATCTGATACCCGGCCTTCCTATGGAAGGTCGGGTTTTTTATTTTCAAACAACCGTCTGCAATTCCCGTTTGAACCAGAGCTTTGCGTTCTGCCTATGGCCCTTACGGGTACAATATCCAAGATATTTTGACTGTTAGAAGGAGTCTCATGACGGAGTCCTCTCAGCATACGTCTAAGCCCCAGGTCGAGGTTGAGGCCTCGGGCGGAGATGACAATAAGAGCGCACGGCGCGGCGCCATCTTTATCGGCGTCGTGCTGGTGGGTTATATCGTCTATCTGGTGGTAACCGGGCAGATGGGGCAGTTCTGGGCCGCTATGTCGAGCGTCCAGGCGCCATGGCTCGTTGTCGCGTGCCTCTGCATGTTCATGTATCTGTTCTTTGGCATTGTGGCCTATGCGATCGCCGTCTGGCTCGACCCATATTCGCCCGTCGGCATCCGCGACCTGATCTCGGTCGAGGCGAGTGGTATCTTCTTTGGCAACCTGACGCCTATGATGATGGGCTCGACTCCCGCCCAGATCTACCGCCTGACCAAGGCGGGCCAAAATGTCGGCGAGGCTGGCGCCACGCAGTTCACGCGCTTTATCGTGTACCAGTTTGGCCTCGTTGCCTGGGGCGCTATCCTACTGCTTGCTCGCATGCCTTTTTTTGCCGAGCGCTATGGCGACATGACGCTGCTGTGCGTCTTTAGTTTTGGTGGACACTGCTGCATCTTGCTTGGCATCTTCGCCGTCGCGCTCATGCCTAAGACCGTCACGCGCGTCGCCCATTGCATCATCAATTGGCTCGAGCGCATTGGTGTCTCGGCCACTAAGATCGAGGGTTGGCGCACGTTTGTCGATGGCGAGATCTACTCCTTCTCCGAGAAGTTCAAGCTTTCGGCCGGACATTTTTCTTCCATGTTGCTCACCGTGTTTATCACCATGCTCCAGCTCGCGTTTTTCTATCTGGTTCCGTATTTCCTGATGCTTGCCTTTGGCCATCACGAGGTCGACTTTTTCTCGGTCATGGCCGCGAGCGCCTTTGTCCAGCTGCTGAGCTCTGCGGTTCCCTTGCCCGGTGGAACTGGTGGTGCTGAGGGCGGCTTTGCATTGTTCTTGGGTCATTTCTTTGGGTCGGCTTCGACCGCCGGCTATCTGCTGTGGCGCCTCATTACGTTTATTGCACCGACCATTTTGGCTGCACCCCTGCTGGGGCTTAAGAGCGCTCACAACGAGAGCATCCATGCGCGCTGGGATCGCGTGATGCGCAAGCTCGGCCGCGCGTCTCAGACGCCCTCTGCGCCCACTAAGCCGCACCCCGCGAATGCTGTTACCGTTGATCCCAAGAAGCAGGCTCAGAAGGCTTCTGGGACCGCTAAGCCGGCTCATAAAGCCTATGTGCGCCAGACAGGCGACGGTATTCGCGTATCTCCGTCGGCACTCAATAAGAAGAAGCACCCTAAGTCGCAGTAGGGCAGTCGTGCGTTCTTCATGATGCGGGGCATATTTGTGCTGTATGGGGGATAATCCTCTTACGTAGATTATCTCCCATCTGTTGATGAATGCTCGCATATCGAAGGGACATGCCCATGGCAACCAGCAAACCGCGTCTTGACCGCCGCATCGTTCGCAGCCGTAATGCCATCCTTTCCGCTTTCGAGCGCCTACTCATGGAAAAGCCGCTGGCAGACATTACGGTGAGTGCCATCGCGCGCGAGGCCAATGTCGACCGCAAGACCTTTTACGTTCACTTTGGTACGGTTGATGGCCTGCTCGATGCCATTGCCGTCGATGTGGTGGAGATGATTGTCGACTCGGTCGAGAAAACGCTTGCTTCCATGGACGGCGACACCAATGAGCGCGCTCTTGGCGCGGCGGCGACCTTCTTTAAAACCGTTAACGAGGCACTGTGTAACAACTTGGTGCTCAATCGTCAGCTGATCGAGAACATTCCACTCGATGATTTTATGGCCCGTCTTCGTGCGCCGCTCGAGCACGAGATTGCCGAACGCGATCTGCTGCCCCAAGGTCTCAAGGACGAGATGTTCGACTACTATCTGGCGTTTTTGCTGTCGGGTATTATCGGTATCTACCGCACGTGGGCGCTGTCTGACGGCTCGGTTCCTATCGAGCGCGTCTCTGAGGTCGCCAACGACCTGACTCTCAACGGTCTGTCGAGTCTGGAATCTCGCTTCGAATAGCATCGATAATTCAACAACTTAAAGAAGTTGCGGTGGAATAGGGATCGTTTGGTTATTGGAAGGCCGATCTAGTCCCTATTTGACCGCAACTTAGGAAAACTGTTTTGATGGTAAGGCGGAGCAGCCTCGAAGATGAGCTTCGAGGCTGCTCCGCTTCATTTCAGAGCGTTTGTCGTGTGAAGCGGCATTAATCGCCGTTTTTGAGTGTGCGGCCTTGTTTTTCGAACTTGTGCATGTCGCTATCGGCCATGCCCTGCGACTTGTCCTCGTGACGCTTGGTGTATAGCGGATCGTCGAAGTCGTTCCAGATGCGGTCGGCGACAGGTGACCATGCCTCGGCGGCAGCCTGGGTCTTTTCGCGCAGCTGCTCGGGTGACTCCTTCTCGATGAGATCGGTGCTCATTGCGCCACTCTCGGCGACCATTTTGGGCAGCACGTCGGGATTCTCGAGCATGGGGCATGGTTTGAGGTAGTTGTCGTTGAACGGCATGTTTTCGTAGTACTTCATAAAGAGGGGAGAGCGCAGCGCGTCGAGTAAGCTCACATCGTGGATGTTGGCGTTTGAGTAGTGGATGAACACGCACGGCTCCACGTCTCCGGCGGCGTTGATGTGCAGGTAGCGGCGGCCGCCGGCGATACATCCGCCTACAAACTCGCCGTC
>CABUKY010000130.1 GCA_902492185.1 uncultured Collinsella sp. | reverse complement strand
AAGCCCGCAGCCAAGGCTTCGGCCAAGTCCACCACGACCAAGAAGGCAGCCACCAAAAAGGCTGCTCCCAAGGCCAAGGCAGCTGCTGCTAAGGCTCCTGCCAAGAAAGCGTAACAAAGGCGTTACCACTGTAATTACCCGCCCCGCGGGGGCGTAGGATACATGTCATAACCGTTCCGGGAGAAACATCCCCGGGGGAAAGGAACGTATGAATAAGATCTTCGACAACAAGCAGGAGTTTACCGAGCTCTATCGCGATGCCGTCATGAGCATCAGCGGCAAGAGCATCGAGGCCGCCAGCGACCTCGATCGCTTTAACGCCCTGGCCAAGCTCGTGGCCGAGAAGGCTCGCACCGTTGCCACCAAGAGCGACGCCCGTGCGGCGTCCGAGGGCAAGAAGCGCGTGTACTACTTCTCGATCGAGTTTTTGATCGGCCGCCTGCTCGACAACTACCTGCTCAACTTTGGCGTGCGCGACATGGTCGCCGAGGCACTCGACGACATGGGCTTCGACCTGTCCGTCATCGAGAACCAGGAGCCCGATCCGGCGCTGGGCAACGGCGGCCTGGGCCGTCTGGCCGCATGCTTCCTGGATTCCATGGCAGCCGAGGGCATTGCCGGATACGGCAACGGCATGCGCTACCGCTACGGCCTGTTTAAGCAGGAGATCGTCAACGGCAGCCAGGTCGAGGCCACCGACGAGTGGCTCACCCACGGCTATCCCTGGGAGGTCCGTCGTCAGGATAAGGCCGTGACCATTAAGTTTGGTGGCCACGTTGAGGGCTTTGAGGAAAACGGCCGCACGTTCTACCGCACGGTGGACACGCAGGACATCCTGGCCGTCCCTTATGACATCCCCGTTGTGGGCTATGCCGGCGAGACCGTCAACAAGCTGCGCGTTTGGGCCGCCGAGCCGGTCGAGGAGCACTTCGATCTGGAGGCCTTCAACCGCGGCGACTACGCCCTGGCCGATGCCGAGCGCGCCGAGGCCGAGGCCATCAGCGCCATCCTCTATCCCAATGACGCCGGCGAGCACGGCCGTCTGCTGCGCTTGAAGCAGGAGTACCTGTTTGTCTCGGCCGGCATCTACAGCCTGCTCGACACCTTTGAGAAGGAGCACGGCGCGAACTGGGAGCTGCTGCCGCAGTTTGTGGCCATCCACACCAACGACACGCACCCCGCCATGTGCGGCCCCGAGCTCATGCGCATCCTCATCGACGAGAAGAAGCTCGAGTGGGACGACGCCTGGAACATCGTGACGCAGGTCGTGAGCTACACCAACCATACCATCCTGCCCGAGGCTCTGGAGAAGTGGCCCATCGGCACGTTCTCCAAGCTCCTCCCCCGCGTGTACCAGATCATCGACGAGATCAGCCGTCGTTGGCACGTGTCGTTCGACACCACGCAGGAGGGCTGGCAGGAGCGTCTGCGCCAGACCGCCATCCTATGGGACGGCGAGATTCGCATGGCCAACTTGTCCGTGATCTGCAGCCACAGCGTCAACGGCGTGGCCAAGATCCACTCCGACATCATCAAGAACATCGTGCTCAAGGACTTCTATGCCCTGACGCCCGAGAAGTTCAACAACAAGACCAACGGTATCTCGCACCGTCGTTTCTTTGCCGAGGCCAACCCCACCTACGCCAAGCTCGTCACCGAGGCCATTGGCGACGGCTGGCTCAAGGACGCCTTTGAGCTGGAGAAACTCAAGGAGTTCCAGAACGACACCGAGTTCCTGAAGGCCGTGGGTGCCTCCAAGCGCGCCAACAAGGAGCGCCTGGCCGCCTACGTTAAGGCCGAGACTGGTCTGATCATTGACCCCAACACTGTCTTCGATGTTCAGGTTAAGCGCTTCCATGCCTATAAGCGCCAGCTCATGAACATCATGAAGGTGATGGACATCTACAACCGTCGCATTGCCGATCCCAACTTCCATGTGACGCCGACGACCTTCATCTTTAGCGGCAAGGCTGCCTCGAGCTACACCTTTGCCAAGGAGACCATCCGTCTCATTAACTCCGTGGCCGACGTCATCAACAACGACCCTCGCGTCAACGAGGTCATGAAGGTCTGCTTTATCCCCAACTTCCGCGTGAGCAACGCTCAGCTCATCTACCCCGCCGCCGAGATCTCGGAGCAGATCTCCACGGCCGGCAAGGAGGCCTCGGGCACGTCCAACATGAAGCTCATGATGAACGGCGCCATTACGCTGGGCACCCTCGACGGCGCCAACATCGAGATCGCCGACCTGGCCGGTCGCGAGAACGAGGCCATCTTTGGCCTGACCGCCCCCGAGGTCGAGCAGCTCTGGGCATCGAACAGCTACTTTGCGTGGGATACGCTGAACGGCGACCGCGAGCGTCTGGGCCGCGTGATGGACGAGCTCAAGGACAACACCTTTGCGGGTCTTTCGGGCAACTTCGAGAGCATCTACAACGAGCTCATGAACAACAACGACCCCGACTTGGTCATGGCCGACTTCCGCAGCTACGTGGATGCGTGGGAGGCGCTCACCGGCAGCTATGGCGACCAGGAGACCTGGAACCGCAAGGCGCTGCTCAACACCGCCTCGAGCGGCTGGTTCTCGAGCGACCGCACCATTCGCGAGTACCGCGACGAGATCTGGCATGCGTAAAGGCCCGCAAACTCCCCTATGCCAGCACGGCATTATTCGGTGGGCGCGACCAGGCGCCGCGCCCACCGCTAATGGGTTAGAAACATCGATGACAGAAGGAGAAATCGATGAGTAAGAAAGAATGCATCGCGATGCTCCTCGCAGGAGGACAGGGCAGCCGATTGGGGGCACTCACCCAAAAGATCGCTAAGCCGGCGGTTAGCTTTGGTGGTAAGTTCCGCATTATCGACTTTTCGCTCTCCAACTGCTCTAACTCGGGCATCGAAACGGTGGGCGTTCTGACGCAGTATCGCCCCTACCTGCTGCATGCCTATGTCGGCTCCGGCGAGGCGTGGGATCTGGACAGCCGCGACGGTGGCGTGTCGATCCTGCCGCCGTACGAGACGCAGACCGGCGGCGCCTGGTATGCGGGCACGGCCGATGCCATTACGCAGAACCTGGACTACATCAAGGCCAACGACCCCAAGTACGTCCTGATTCTTTCGGGCGATCATCTGTATCGCATGGACTACCGCAAGATGCTCAAGACGCACATTGAGAACAACGCCGACCTCACGGTGAGCGTTATGCCCGTGCCTTGGGAGGAGGCCAGCCGCTTTGGCATCCTGACGACCGACCCCGAGGACGGCCGCATCACCAAGTTTACCGAGAAGCCCGATAAGCCCGATTCAAACCTCGCGTCCATGGGCATCTACATCTTCTCGGCCGACGTGCTGATCGAGGCGCTCGAGGAGGACGCTCTGGACCAGCGCTCGAGCCACGACTTTGGCAAGGACATCATCCCCAAGCTGCTCGGCGAGGGCAAGCGCCTGTACAGCTACGAGTTCCACGGCTTCTGGAAGGACGTCGGCACCATCGCCAGCTTCCACGAGACCTCGATGGACCTGCTGGGCAACAACCCCGAGTTCGATCTGTTCGACAAGCACTTCCCCATCATGTCCAACATCACTACGCGTCCGCCGCACTACATTGGCCCGGACGGCCGCCTGGACGACTGCCTGGTCTCCAACGGCTGCAAGATCTACGGCACCGCTCGCCACTCGATCCTTTCGACCGATGTCATCATCGAGGAGCGCGCCGTGGTCGAGGACTCCGTACTGCTGCCGGGTGCGCACGTTAAGAGCGGCGCGCACATCTGCCGCGCTATTTTGGGCGAGAACTCCACGGTCGAAGAGGGCGTGAAGCTCGGCTCTGTCGATACCACCAAGGATACGGCCGTCGTTGGAAATGACGTCGTTATCGGGAAGGGGGAATGATCCGATGATCAATCGCAAGGCCATCGGTTATATCACCGCTAACTACTCTTCGACCTACGGCAGCGTGCTGCTCAAGGACCGCCCCATTGCCTCCGTTCCGTTTTTGGGCCGCTACCGCCTGATCGACTTCCCGCTGTCCAACATGATGAATGCCGGCATCAAGACCGTCGGCGTCGTCATGCCGGGCAACTACCGCTCGCTGATCGACCACGTTGGTTCGGGCAAGGACTGGGGCCTGGACCGCAAGAAGGGCGGCCTTTTCATGGTGCCCGGCAACGCATATGGCACCACCAAGGGCGGCATGCGCTTCCTTCTGCGCGACATCATCTCCAACAAGACGCTGTTCCAGCGCTCGGACAAGCCCTATGTCGTGATGATGGGCACCAACATCATCTTTAACATGGACCTCAACACCATCATCGACGCGCACGAGAACTCCGGTGCCCAGATGACCGTGGTGTACTGCAAGGCCACGCACAACGTCGATGACGAGACCAAACTCGAAATTAACGAGAACGGCCGCCTGACGGGCGTGAGCGCCGGC
This sequence comes from uncultured Collinsella sp., assembly GCA_902492185.1. Taxonomy (GTDB): domain Bacteria; phylum Actinomycetota; class Coriobacteriia; order Coriobacteriales; family Coriobacteriaceae; genus Collinsella. The sequence goes on along the minus strand of CABUKY010000130.1, from coordinate 624 downwards.
GTCGTGTACGGCGACAACGCCTCTATGGACTGCTGCATCGTCAACCGTGAGACGCTGCTCGAGATCATCGACCACTACCAGGCCGCCGACTATCTGGACCTGCTCGAGGCACTCCAGGGCGACTTTGGCAACATCGACGTGTGCAGCTACGAGTACAAGGGCGAGGTCGTGGGCGTGTTTAGCGAGAAGTCGCTGTATCGCCGCAGCATGGACCTGCTCGACCAGACCGTGGCCGACCAGCTCTTTGACCCCGAGCGCCCGATCCTGACCAAGGCTCACGACGTTCCGCCTTCGCGCTATGCGACCGGCAGCCACGCATGCAACTCGATCATCTCGGCCGGTTGCATCATCAAGGGCACTGTGCGCAACTCGATCCTGTCTCGCGGCGTCGTAGTCGAGGAAGGCGCCTCGGTGACCAACTCGATCATCAACCAGAGCTGCGTCATCAAGAGCGGCGCACGCGTCGAGAACGCCATTCTGGACAAGAACAATGTGGTTCCCACCAACACCGAGCTTCGCGGCACGCCCGAGAACATCCTGGTGCTGGGCAAGGCTCCGTTAACTTCCGACACCACCATCGTGCGTTAACGTTGGTACCGCAACATCGCTCGTAACATGTAGAAT
>CABUKY010000129.1 GCA_902492185.1 uncultured Collinsella sp. | reverse complement strand
AACCTTAACCCCCACACCCCTCACGCGGCGGGCAACCGTCGTTGGGCTTATCGCTGACACGATTAAACCGCTTGTATATCGTCTGCTGGCTTGGCACGGTACAATACTTGCAGCTTTAATTCATGAATTAGTGGAGTTATTGATGGCAGAATCTCGTGCGGAGCGTAAGGCTCGTCGTGCTTTGATCGAGGCGGCTGAGGGGTCGGGGGAGAAAAAATCTTCTAAGGAATCCAAGTCGTCTCTGAATGCGAAGGGTCAGTCGGCTAAGGGCAAGGCTAAGGCCAAGCGTCCCGGCTCTCGTCGGAACGAGGATAAGGCATCTCAGACTCGCTCCAAGCGCTCACATAAAGATCAGGTTTCGTCTGCGCGTAAGGCTGTGGACCCCAAGTCTCCCTGTTCGATCATGAAAGCTTGCGGTGGGTGTACGGCGCTCAATCGTCCTTATAAGAAGCAGCTCGCCGCCAAGCAGGCTGCTATGGAGGAGCTTTTTGCTTCGCTTTGTGAGCGTGAGGGCATTGCTGTAGATCCTATTCGTGGCATGGGTGTCACCCTGGGCGACCCGGGCAAATATCCTGCGCCGCGTGGCTTTCGTCATAAGGCTGCCACTCCCTTTGCTCCCGGTAAGGAGGGAGCCGTCCGTTGCGGTTTCTTTGAGCGCGGCACGCACAAGATCGTTGCCGTACCCGAGTGTCCTGTCGAGGCACCGGGTGCCCGTCAGATTCTCAACGGCATCGCACGCGAAGCTGAGCGGCTGCATATTCCCGCCTTTAATGAGGACAAGCATCTTGGTTTACTTCGCTATGCCGTCGTCCGCTGCGGTTGGCGTACCGACCAGGTCATGGTCACGCTCGTGACCGCTCAGCGCGACTTGCCGCATGCGCAGGAGTTCTTTGAGGCTGTCGCCGCACTCAATCCGCACATCGTCACCGTCGCCCAAAACATCAACGGACGTCCCGGCAACGCCATCCTCGGCGAGGAAACCCGCATTGTATATGGCGCCGAGTGCATGCGCGACCAGCTGCTCGGCTGCGAGTTCGATATCTCCCCCACCGCGTTCTACCAGACCAACCCGCAGCAGACCGAGCTGCTCTATCAGCTCGCGATTGACGGCATGGACCTGCAGCAGGGCGACGTACTCATGGATGCCTATTGCGGTAGCGGTACCATCGGTCTTTGCGCAGCTAAAGATGCCCAGAACAAGGGTATCGGCATTATGCTGCTCGGCGTTGAGCGCAACCCGGCGGGCATTGCCGACGCACGTCGCAATGCCGAGCTCAACGGCCTCACCCGCAGCGCTTGGTTTATGGCCGACGACGCCACCGATTACATCCTGGATGCCGCCGATAACAACGAGCGGGTCGATGTCCTTTCCATCGATCCGCCGCGCGCCGGCTCCACGCCCGAGTTCCTCGAAGCTGCCTGCGCGCTTAAGCCGCGCCGCATCACCTATATCAGCTGCAACCCCGTAACTCAAGAGCGCGACCTGCATCAGCTCCTCGACGGAGGCTATCGCCTGCTCAAGATCACGCCCGTCGACATGTTCCCTCACACCGACCACACCGAAACCGTAGCGGTCCTCGAACGCCGCTAACCAACCTCAGTAGATTTTTGGGACAAGAAAGGGGGCGACCCGCCTGGGCCGCCCCCTTCGCTTGGTTTATAAACTCCGCTACATCCCCTTGCGCAGATCGCACACGCCGGCTGCCGCCATCTCGCGCAGCAGCGTCTCGCGGTCGCGCGTCACGATCAAATCCAGCGGGAAGTGAATCTCGTCGAGCATCTTGCGCGCGTGATCGAGCTTGCCAATGGCCATGCCAATGTGCGCATCGGTCGAAACGCCAATGCCCACGCCCAGCTCGGCGCAGCGCTCGGCGATCTTGCGGCATACGACCCAATGCTCAGTGTCGATACCGTGTTCAAGACTATGGTTGTTGATCTCGATAATCTTGTGCTTGGCCTTAGCTGCCAACAGCACCTCGTCGATATCGAACGGCACGCCCGAACGCCCCGTGTGGCCCAGCATGAACACCTTGGGGTGCTCCAGGGCATTGATATACATCTCGGTCGTCTGGGCCAGCGTCGCGCCCTCAGCAATCTGCGGATTATGCACGCTTGCAACCAAATAATCCAAATTACGCGTAACCAAATCGAACAGTGAATGCTGACGGCTGTACGAATCGCCGGCAATATCGAGCGTGACAAGAGTGTCCTCGCCAAACAGGCTTCCGTCCAGCGAAACGATATCGGCCTCGGCACCACGCAGCACCAGCACGCCGCTCCAAATGCGCGGCCAGATATCCTGGTTGATAAAGAACTGGTAACTGCGCAGGTCATTGGGGCAAGCCGTAACCATAGAGCTCAAATGGTCGGCAGATCCGAGCACCTGCAGACCACGCTCTGCCGCCCAGTACACATTCTCCTCAATGGTCGAATATGCATGCGCAGAGAACATCGTATGGGTATGAATGTCACAAGAAAGCAGGTAGGGCATCAGGTCTCCTTATCTGGCACGGCCGTCGCTTATATTCATTGTACGCATAGCCTTCGATAGTCGTAAAACCACTCCATCCCAAAGACACAACGTCCATGACAACGGGGTCCGGCTTAACACCAAACCCCGTTTCACGCAAAACATTGTAGACAGGGCGCTTTACTTTTAACGATACTCGTCCGCCAACTGTTTCCAAGCGGGTAGCGAATTGACAATCGTTTCGTAACTCACGCAATAGCCCAGGCGGAACCAACCCGGCATACCAAAACTGTCCGAGGGAACCGCAAGCAACTCATACTTCTTTGCGCGCTCGCAAAACGCATTCGCATCGGGCTCCAACGCTTTCACCCATAGGTAGAACGCGCCATCCGGCTCAACATAGGTGTAGCCATACTCCGCTAGTGCGTCGGTAAGCGCGGTGCGGTTGCGTGCATAGGCCTCAACGTCACTCGGCTCATCGATGCAGTCGATAATTACGCGCTGAAAGAGCGCCGGCGCGCACACGAAGCCCAGCGTACGGGCGGCACCGGCAACGGCGGGCATTAGACGATCTGCCTGAGGATTCGTATTGGGAACAAGGATCCATCCCACGCGCTCGCCCGGCAGCGAAAGCGACTTAGAATACGAGTAGCACACCACGGTGTTCTCGTAGATCGAGGGCACCCAAGGCACCTCGGCACCGTACACGATCTCGCGGTACGGCTCATCCGAGATGAGCATAATCGGATTCTCGGGATCGCGCTGAGCGTTGGCCTCGCGCAGAACATTGGCCAGTCGCGTCATCGTGTCGCGTGTATATACGGCACCGGTCGGGTTATTCGGCGAGTCGATGATGACGGCAGCCGTCTTATCGGTAATCGCCTTGAGCACGTTGTCCACGCTCAGCTGGAACGTATCTTCATCGGCGAGCGCCTCAACACACGTACAGCCGGCCTTCTCAATCCAAACGCGATACTCCGGAAAGTACGGGGCGATAACGATGACCTCGTCGCCCGGATTGGTAATCGCGTTGAGCGTGCAGGTGAGCGAAGCCGCGGCGCCCACCGTCATAAAGACGTCTTTGCCCTCATAGCTCGTGCCAAAGCGGCGGTTGAGCGATTCGGCCACAGCGGCACGACATTGCGGCAGGCCCGGTGCGGGCGTGTAGCCGTGCAACTGGTCGCTCGGCAGCTCCAGGGCCTTCTTAATGGACTCCGCCACAGCAGTGGGTGCCGGAACGCTCGGATTGCCCAGCGAAAAATCGAATACGTTTTCCGCACCGATCTGCGCCTTGCGCTCAAGGCCATAGCTAAAAATCTCGCGGATGATGGAGCTTTCCGCACCGCGAGCATACATAGTTTCGTTGATCATCTGTTCCCCTTTCGCATAGGCGGTATTGTACGCTTTAGTTGAGCAAAGTGCCGCAGCAATGTTGATTGGGGACAGACTTAAATGCGTGAAAACGCTCATTTAAGTCTGTCCCCAATCAACAGACGGCCTCATATCGCTCAAAAGAAAAAGCCTCCGCAGGTCTCCCCGCGGAGGCTTTTGTTACAAGAACTATTTGTCGGTGTCGGCACCGGCATTGACGGCACAGTCATCATCGGCATCATCGGATGCGGCTTCGGCATCCTCCTGCATAGCCGCCTGCGCAAATGCCGCGGCATCAGCCGCCAGCTCCTCCTCGCTCATGTGAGGCGCACGCTTCTTGGTCGGCATGCCGGCCGCCTTGGCGTTTCGCTCCTCCTTGGCCGCCAGGATATCGCCCTCGCGCTCAAGGTAGACATCCCACTCGTTGTCGAGCAGGGCGTTCACGGCATCGCCCTCGACGGTCTCGCGCTCAAGCAGCACCTTGGCCATCAGGTCGAGCTGATCGCGACGGGCATCCAGGATCTCGACCGCACGACGATGGGCCTCACGCATAATGCGCTGAACCTCGATATCGATGCGGCGCGCCGTCTCCTCGGAGTAATCCTGATGGTCGGCATAGTCGCGGCCCAGGAATACCTGATGTTGCGCCTCACCAAACACCTGCGTTCCAAGCTCCTCGCTCATGCCCAGGCGCGTGACCATCTCGCGCGCCATCTTGGTCGCGCGCTCCAGATCGTTGCTCGCGCCCGATGTAATGTCATCGCACATGAGTTCCTCGGCAACGCGGCCACCCAAGAACACGGCGAGCTCGTCGAGCATCTCGTTCTTGGTCTTGAGGAAGTGATCCTCCTGCGGAAGCTGCAGTGTGTAACCCAAAGCCTGGCCGCGGCTGACGATCGAAATCTTGTGAACCGGATCGGAGTGCTCCAGGATGTGACCCACCAGGGCGTGACCGCTCTCGTGGTAGGCAATCGTGGTGCGCTCGGCCTCGGTCATCACGCGACCCTTGCGCTGCGGACCGGCAATCACGCGCTCCATCGATTCCTCGACCTCGTCCATCGAGATCACGGAACGATGGCGGCGGGCAGCAAGCAGCGCAGACTCGTTGAGCAGATTTGCCAAATCGGCGCCGGTGAAGCCAACGGTCATCTGGGCGAGCTTCTCAAACTTCACGTCCTCGTCCATCGGCTTGTTCTCGGCATGCACGCGCAAGATCTGCTCGCGGCCCTTCACATCCGGACGGTCGACCGTAACCTGACGGTCAAAACGGCCGG
>CABUKY010000128.1 GCA_902492185.1 uncultured Collinsella sp. | reverse complement strand
TTTTTTGCGTTTATGGGGCGTAAATGACTCTATTACACCAGACGATCTTATCGTTTTTGGTATTGAGCCTTTATTTAAAGAAGATAAATCGAATAACAAGGGCAACTGCTATGGCCACAATGATCAAAAGCAGGATTGTCAGTCGATGCCGCTTGCGTCGTTTACTTGATGAAACGAAGATTGATTTTCCCTGTTTTGGCGTTTCGAGATAGCGAGCCGAATGCGTCAAGGTTTGCTTTGGTCGAGGACCTCTTTGTTGATGAGTGGCGGATGCTTTCATCGGCTCATCACTAGCTGCGCTGTTTTTAGATAATGGTGCGTCTTTCAGATATACAGGGTCTCCCGAGGCGACGCCCATATGTTTACGCCCCGTTTGGGCATCCTCGAGTGTTTGATATCGATTTCTCGTCACATACTCGGGCTCCGGATCATTAATGGGCTCTTGCGAGATGTGGGGACGATGGAACCGTGGCGGCTGCGTGGAAGTATCTTCCCCCTGCGTCGGCATAAACATTTTGTTCTGGTTTTGGTCGTCCATGATGCCCTTTAGCTCGTTACCAACAACGTGTACGCGCTCATTGTAAGCCCCTTGTTATTTGTAGCTGGGGACATACTCGGTATTTAAGCTCTGGTTCAAAGAACCTTAACCTTCCTAAAACCTAAGTCATACGCACTTAGATATGCTTATAGTACTGGACTCAAAAAACTTTATAGTCGATGTATATATGAGCACTGGGTGGGCATATATAAGAGCGTCAAAAGAAGTCCCAGTCACCTGGAAGATGACTCGGCAGTCCTATAAAGGAGGGGTAAACATGGCAAGCATGGTTCCTTATCGTTCGGTTTTTGGCGTTCGTCCCTCTGCAAGCTCGCTGTTCGATCTGTTTGATGATATGAGCGACCTAGCGAACAGCTCGATTGCCTCTAAGGCGTTCCCCGTTGACGTTGAGGATAAGGGCGATGGCTATGAGGTCAAGGCTTATCTGACCGGCGTCGCCAAGGACGATATCGATGTCGAGCTTAACGAGGGCCGTCTGTCCATTAGCGTGAATGTCGAGGAAGACGAGGAGAACGAGGGCAAGAACTTCCTGCAGAAGGAGTTCAGCTCGTACAGCGCGACGCGTGGCGTGTATCTTAAGGACGCTTCGAGCGAGGGCCTCTCGGCTAAGTACGCTGACGGCATCCTGACCGTTACGGTTCCCAAGATCGTCGAGAAGAAGAACGTTACGAAGATCTCCATCGAATAACTTCGTTGGTGTTCTTCGCTATTAAAAGACAACAAAAGGGGCTGGGAAGCGATTCCCGGCCCTTTTTGTTGTTTAGGACAGTCTATTGAATGGTTGCCGGTTGATACTGACTCGCAGGGCGTATCGAGAGTTTTCGCGATCCTTGGAGAAGGGTTGCGGAGCTGCCGACCTCGTCATCCAGGGTTGCGGCCAGAGCTTTGGCATAGCTTTTGACGGTAAGGCTCGGACGATTGTTATCTTGGCTGATATGCATGGCAATGAGCTGTTCGGTGCGATCTGTAACAAGTTCGCGCGCGGCTTCGGCGGCTTGGCTGTTGGAGAGGTGTCCCCTTGCAGACAGGATGCGCTCCTGAAGAAAGCGGGGATATTCTCCCTCGCGCAGCATGGTCACATCGTGGTTGCTTTCGAGCGCGAGGACTCGACAATCTTTGAGGGTGTTCATGGCTTGGCTCGATAGCTCTCCGGTGTCGGTGGCAAAGCCGATGGAATCATCGAGGGCGTCGAATCGATAACCGACTGGATTGATGACATCGTGTGATGTTGAGTAGGTTTGCACGTGGATGCCGGCAATGGATAGGGCGTCGCCGGGATCGAATTCCTCGACAGGCAGATGCGAAAGATTTTCTTTGTTCGAAAGAGTGCCCCTGCTGGCAAAGAGGGGGCCGTGCCAGTGCTTGCACCAGACATCGAGGCCCTTGATGTGATCGCTATGCTCATGAGTAATGAGAAGAGCCGAGACGTTGTCTGTCGAGAGCCCCAGTTCTGCCATGCGCTTTAATGTCTCGCGGCGAGACAGTCCGTCATCGACCATAATGAGCCCCTGCGGGCCCTCGATGAGTGCGCAGTTGCCTTTAGAGCCACTGCCGAGGATATGAAGGTGCAGACGAGACATAAGATTCCAAAGGATACAATGGGTGCGGACGAATAGAGGAGGAAGCGAATGCCAACGGTATCACAGCATTACGGACACCATGCCGTGCCCGGGGCAGTCGATGAGACCCGAACGAGGCAGCAGGCTGCTCCTGTCGTGCTCATGGTATCAGGCGGCGCGGACTCGACGGCACTGCTTCTTATGGCGTGCACATCAAAGCTGGATATCCAAGACGGACGCGGTGTTGCCCCCATTGCTCGCGAGCGCCTGCATGTGCTGCATGTAAACCATCATCTGCGCGGCAAGGCGTCCGATGGCGACGAGGCCTTTGTGCGTGAGCTCTGCGCGAAATATGGTTTACCGCTGTGCGTGGAGCACGCTTATTTTGATGGGGAGTCGGGCAATGTTGAGGCCGCGGCCCGCGAGGTGCGCTATGCCGCGGCGCGGAGGTATGTTCGCGAGCTCTGCGCCCAGACGGGGGCACCGCGAACGGCGGCTCGTATCTGCACCGCGCACACGTCTTCGGATCGCGCGGAAACGTTTTTGATGAACGCAATTAAGGGTTCAGGGCCCGCTGGCCTATCGAGCATTCCTCGCCGGAGGAATATTGTGGTGCGTCCCTTGCTCGGCCTAACTCATGGCGAGCTCGTGGGCTATCTACAGGTACATGGTCAGCCGTGGCGTGAAGACGAGAGCAATGAGGATATCTCGTATCTGCGAAACTACGTGCGCCATCGGGTGATGCCGGTGGTGGCGCAGCGCAACGCGAGCGTTTGCAAGACGATTGGCGCCGCCTGCGAGATCTTAGGCGATGAGGACGCGTTTTTGTCTCAGCTTTCGGCACAGGCGTTTCGAAGCTGCCTGCGTAAGGAGGCGGCGGGCGCGCTGGTGCTCGATGCCAGGCGCCTTGCTGCGGCCGAGGTGGTAATCGCGCGGCGTATCGTGCGACTGGCAATTAAGCGCATCGATCCGGACGCTCGTCCAGAGATGCGACATGTGGAGCGAGTCCTTTCCTGCGTTGCCGAGGGCGCCGGCTCGGTCACGCTTCCGGCGGGGATTGACGCACGCATTGAGTTTGGCATGCTGGCGTTTAAGGCGCCGGCGGCTCGCGAGGGCCTGGTCGCGGACTGGGTTACCGTACCCGGTCGTTTGCCGTTGGGCGGGGGACGTATGCTGGTCACAGAACCGATGGCCGTTGAGCCGGGATGCGATATCGTGCGCCGCGCCCGTGAACTTGCGGCTGCCGGGGAAGTGACAGCTTTGGTAGACGCGGCTGCCCTGGGTTTTGCCGACAGCGATAGTGAGCGGATCCTGGCGGGCTCACGTGGCGAGATCCCTGCAGAGGCGCGATTGGCGCGCCTGTGGGTGGACGGTCCCGCACCGGGAGACGTGATGTGCCCGTTAGGAATGAGTGGCCGAAGCAAGAAGGTATCCGACTTGCTAGGCGAGGCTCGCATTCCCGTTTCCGAGCGCGCCGGCGTGCCCGTGGTGAGGACGGCGCCGGGAGGTGCCGTGGTGTGGGTCGCCGGAGTTCGCGCGGACGAACGTTTTAAATGCACGGCGGCGACGCGTGTGGCTTATCTGCTTCGCGTGGTTGACGCGGATTAGCCCCTCGCACCAGCTGTTCTGTGCGGCGTTGACGGTATTCCCGCGCTGATGGTGCGCGGGCTGGAAAATATACCCCGTGCGCTGCTAGAATGTGTAGTTCGCGTCCATACGGCGGTGTGTGGGCGATTAAGCACAAGAAAGGGTTGTCATGGCTTCTCAACATCCGGATATCGAGAAGGTTCTGTTTACGCAGGAGGATATCGACGGCATCGTTTCTCGCCTGGGCGAGGAGATCACTCGCGACTACGCGGGTAAGGATCTGGTGCTGATCGCGGTTCTGCGCGGTGCCGTTGTCTTTATGGGCGACCTGATGCGCAAGATTGAGCTACCGACCAACATCGATTTCATGGCTGTTTCGAGCTATGGCGACGGTGTGAAGTCTTCGGGCATCGTGCGTATCATTAAGGATCTGGATATCGACATCCGTGGTCGCGACGTGCTGATCGTCGAGGACATTCTGGACTCGGGCCTGACCCTCAAGTACCTGATGAAGAACCTCGAGAGCCGCAAGCCCGCTTCGCTGGAGGTCGCTGCCTTCCTGTGGAAGGACGTTGAGGACCGCACCTCGGCCATCACGCCCAAGTATGTTGGAACCCATTGCCCCGATGCCTTTGTGGTGGGCTACGGCCTCGACTATGCCGAGCGCTATCGTAACCTTCCGTATCTGGGCATTTTGAAACCGGAGGTTTATTCGTAAGATGCCCGACGACCATAACGATAACAATTCCCAGACTCCCCGGGAGCCTAAGATCCCGGGGATGCCCGGAGGCAAGAAGCCCACGCGTACGGGCTGGCTGTATTTTATTTTGGCTTGCGCGCTTCTGGGCTACGCCTTCTTTAACATGGGCTCCGGCTTTGCCAGCTCCAGCAATACCGTTAAGCTCGCGACGAGCGAGATGGTGAGCGCCATCAAGCAGGATCGCGTCGAAGATCTGACCTATACGGTTCAAGACGGAAGCGTGACGGGTCATTACTGGAAGACGAAGAAGGACAAGGGCGATACGAGCGAGCTCAAGAGCTTCTCTTCGACCTATGTCGGCTCCGATTCGCTTGCCGAGCTCATGGCGGAGCACCCCGACACTAAGTATATCGTCAACACCAACGATCCCGATTTTTGGGGCGACTTGGCGATGAGTGTGCTTCCGACGATCGCCCTTATCGCCATCATGTTCTACTTTATGCGCCAGATGATGGGCGCCAACAACAGGAACATGCAGTTTGGCAAGACCAACGCCAAGACCAACGAGGCCACGCGCCCCAAGGTCAAGTTTGAAGACGTTGCTGGCGTGGACGAGGCAGTCGAGGAGCTCGAGGAGATCCGTGACTTTTTGAGCGATCCGGATCGCTATCGCAAGCTGGGCGCCAAGATCCCGCGTGGCGTGTTGCTGGTTGGCCCTCCGGGCACCGGTAAAACGCTGCTGGCCAAGGCCGTTGCCGGCGAGGCGGGCGTGCCGTTCTTTAGCATCTCGGGCTCTGACTTTGTGGAGATGTTCGTGGGCGTGGGCGCCAGCCGCGTGCGCGACCTC
>CABUKY010000127.1 GCA_902492185.1 uncultured Collinsella sp. | reverse complement strand
TTTTCCTGCTCGGCTTTTGCCTGTGCCTCGCTGCGAAGCTGCTGGGCCTGCGCCAGCGCATCCTCGGCGTTTTTCTGCTCCGCCTCAAGCTGAGACTTGGCCTGCTGGAGCTCGGCCTTGTTCTGCTCGAGTTCGGTTTGCATGTTATTGAGCTCTTCGATCTCGTCGACGCTCGAGCTCGTGATCTGGTTGGTGTATTTGCAGGTCGTGATGAACTCACCCAGGCTCTGCGCGTTGACCAGGAAGCTCACGATGGGATTGGTGCCCTTCTGATACTTGTACAGATCGCGCATGGCGGAGCTTGCCTTGGCCTGCTGCTCGGGAAGCTTGGCCTCGATTTCCTCGATGCTTGCCTCATTGGAGTCAATCTGCTTTTGCAGGTCATCGAGTTTGGTGCGGGCGTCGTTGTAGGCGCTCGTGGCGGCTTCGATCTTCTGCTGGGCTGCGGAAAGCTGGTCCTGCGTTGCCTGCGAGGCGGCATACGCCGCAACGGGGGAGAGCATCGGCGTGGCCGTCAGCGCAACGGCGAGCGCGGCACTCGTGATGATACGAGCCGGCTTCGACGCAATGAGCGCTGCGGTGCGATGATTCGAATGCTGCATCCAGTCCCTCTGCAATCAATCGTAGGTTATGGTTCGAACGGTATTCTACTACTGCTTTCGACCTCAACTTGAACCTTAAAGGTTCCAAAGGGTCAAGTTGAACTTGAGGCTTTGGCTTTGACCTGCAGTTATGATGAATTGTTGAGAAACCATAGAGTTCAACTTTAACGTTACGGGGGCCTGTTTAAGAGGAGCTTTGGGCTGTAAAAGCTATCTCAACGTGGGGTTTTACAACTACAGCGTGCCCTCCTGGCGAGCCTGCTCAATCTCTTCGAGCGCCTCGGCGGGGGTGAACGAGCAAGTGCCGTCGCCGAGCTTGACCACCTGGATTTCGTCGCCGGTATGGACCTCTCCGCCCTTTAGCACCACGCCAAAAACGCCCTCGTGGGGAAAGATGCAGTCGCCGGCGAGATAGTAGATGGCACAGCGGGTGTGGCAGACCTTACCGATCTGACTGATTTCGACCAGGACATCGTTGCCAATCTTGAGCTGCGTTCCCAGGGGGAGCGAGAGTAGATTGATGCCTTGCGTGGTGAAGTTCTCTCCAAAGTCACCCTCGTGTACGTCGAGCCCGCGTGCCTGCGCCGTCTGGATGGACTCCGCGGCTAAAAAAGAGACCTGGCGGTGCCAATGTCCGGCGTGCGCATCGGTAGCGAGGCCAAATTGCTCGATGACGGTGTCGCGTCCATCGGCGACGGGCGACTTGCGAGTGCCTTTGTGCTCCGACGTGTTGATTGAGACGATACGAGCAGGCCCGTTGTAAGCATCGTTTGCGGTGCGTAGGGGAGCTGCCGTCCGGGCACGATCCGCAAGTTCGCGCTTGGCGGCGTCAATGATGGGGTTGTTGATCGGATGAGCCTGGGGCACGGTGCACCTTTCGACGGGGCGGGCAACATGTTGAATCCTACAACAATGGTAGGTTCATTGCCCATTGTCATACAACGGTGAGCGCCGCCTTCGTGCTGGACGATTGCGTCGATTGCCATAGATACGGTGGAGCTTTGGGCGCCGGCGGCTTGGCACGCTAGAATAAATCAGTTGCGCAAAGACCGCCCGTTGTGTGGGCAGTTCATGATAGGAAGTTTCCATGGCATTGCAATTTACAGAGCGCGAGTTCATTCCCGTGCTGCTCGGTGGCGACATCAACGCCTATTCGGTGGCGCGCGCCTTCTACGAGGAGTACCAAGTCAAGAGTCTGGTCTTTGGCAAGTACCAGACGGGTCCCGCGTACCGCAGCCAGATTATCGACTACACGCCCAACGTGGATATCGACACCATGCCCGTGATGCTCAAAACCGTCAACGGCATTGCCCAAGCGCATGCCGACAAGACGATTGTCCTTGTGGGCTGTGGCGACAACTACGTTGCCCTCGTGGCTCAGGCCAAGGATGCCCATGAGTTGGCGGATAACATCGTCGCTCCCTACGCGCCCTACAGCATGCTCGAGCAGTGCCAGAAGAAGGAGATCTTCTACGAGCTGTGCGAGAAGCATGGCGTGCCTTATCCGCATACCTTTACCTTCACCATGGCGATGCTGAACGACCAAGGCGAGGCACCTGCCGAGGTGCTCGACCAGATCGATTTTCCCTACCCGATGATTCTGAAGCCTTCTGACGGCATCATGTGGTGGCAGCACGAGTTCGAGGGCCAGAAGAAGGCCTATGAGATTGCCGACCGCGCCGAGCTGGAACAGGTCATTCGCGATTCGTATGCCAGCGGCTACACCGACGATCTGATCTTGCAGGATCGCGTGCCCGGCAACGACGAGTACATGCGCGTGCTCACCAGCTATTCCGACCGCAACGGCAAGGTGCGCATGATGTGCCTGGGCCATGTGCTGCTCGAGGAGCATCAGCCTCACGGTGTCGGCAACCACGCCTGTATCATCACCGAGCCCAATGACGAGCTCATGGGCGGCGTGCGCAAGTTGCTCGAGGACCTTCACTTTGTGGGCTATTCCAACTTTGACGTTAAGTACGACGAGCGCGACGGCTCGTTTAAGTTCTTCGATTTCAACACGCGCCAAGGCCGCAGCAACTACTACGTCACCAACAGCGGCTTTAACGTTGCCAAGTATGTGGTGGACGAGTATGTGTTCAACCGCCCGTTTGAACCGGAGTTTGTGACGGCGCAGGACGAGGCGCTGTGGATGGTCGTCCCCATGGGCGTCGTCGACAAGTACGTCAAGGATCCCGAGCTGCGCGCTAAGGTGCATCGCCTGGACAAGGAAGGCAAGGGCGCCGACCCTTCGTTTATGAAGGGCGACTTTGTCTTTAACCGCTGGCTGCGCATGTGGCACACCAAGCTGCGCCACTTTAAGCTGTTCAAGACGTATTACAAGTAGATGAGCGCGGCGCCCGTCCGGTTTACATCGGGCGGGCGCGGGTATGATACGCGCAATTGCGCAAGCGTCACCAAGGAGGCGGCGATGGAAAAGCTGGGAGTTATCGGCGGCATGGGCGCCGAGGCCACGTCGTATTACTACGACCAGGTGGTGCGTCATACGGCTGCTGCCTGCGATCAGGAACATATCGACATGGTGGTACTCTCCAAGTCGACCATGCCCGACCGCACGTTGGCCATTAAGACCGGCGAGCATGCTAAGCTGCTGGCGACCATGAAAGAGTGCGCCCAGGCACTCGAGTCGCTGGGCTGTGCACACATTGCCATTCCCTGCAACACGTCACACTACTTCTATGACCAGATCCAGTCGTTTACGAAGGTGCCGATTATCCATATGCCGCGTGAGTCGGTGCGCTATGCTCTGGCCGGTGCGGTGATGGGGGAGTGCGAGTTCGACCCCAACCTGAGTATGCCGGCCGAGCCGGTGCACAAGATTGGCATCATGGGCACCGACGGAACCGTGGGCGCGGGCGTCTACGGCCGCGAATGTAAGGCTGCGGGTGTTGAGGTCGTCTATCCCAGCGAGAAACGTCAGAACGATGTGATGTCGCTTATCTACGATGATGTGAAGGCCGGACGTGAGCCCGATATGGATAAGTTCGACCGCGTGATGTGGGAGTTCGCCCGTAGCGGCTGCGACCGCGTCATTCTGGCCTGCACCGAGCTCTCGGTGCTACAGAAGTACCGAGAGATGCCCGAGATCACCCTCGACGCCATGGATGTCCTGGTGCGCGAATCCATCATCCGCAGCGGCGCCCCCTACCGCCTCTAGCTTTCGACCTGTCGAAAAGGGACAGGTTAATTTTGGTAGGTTTTATCTGGTGAAACAGTAAAGGCCTCGGCTCGTTTGGTGCGAGCTGAGGCCTTTTGCGTTGGGCGGTTGCTGTCGGTGGTGAACTAGAACAGGAAGCCGATGGCGATGAGGGCGATGCTGACGATGAGCACGGCGATGTCCAGACCCTTGATGGGATAGCGCTTGTACGAGCTGGCGCGCGTACGCAGATAGAAGCCGCGCTGTTCTGCCGCCAAGGCTGTGGCATCGGTCTTGCCCACGCTCGAGATGAGCAGTGGCACGCACAGTGGCAGCATGAGCTTAAGCTTCTTGATGGGGTTCTTGGTGTCGTACTCGACGCCGCGTGCGGTCTGCGCCTCCATGATGGCGTTCATCTCCTGACCAAACACCGGCACAAAGCGCAGCGCCGTGGTAAAGGTGAAGGCATAGCGATACGGTACGTGCAGCACCTCGACGCAGGCGTTGGCAAGGTCGTTGAGCTTGGTCACCATGAGCATGAGGATGAGTGGTAACGCCACACCCAGTAGGCGCAGACAGGCCTTCGATCCTGTGATGAGGCCCGTGTCGGTGATAAAGCCCCACACCACGTTGCCATCGCGCATAAAGGCCAGCTGGAGCACCAGCATGATAAGCGCGAGCGGGATCAGCAACTTGAGCAGCGAGAACAGACGGTCGACGACGCCGGCATAGGCACCCAGCGCAAGGGTGAGTGCCAAAAAGCCCAGCAGCGCCACGTAGGTGTCGGACAAGAAGATGCCGACGATGATGGCGGCGGCGAGGCCCAGTTTGACGACGGGGTTCAGGCGATGCAGTAGCGTATCGCCCGGCATGTAGTCGATGACGTTAACCACGGTGGACCATCTCCTTGGTAATTCGAACGACATCGGTGACCTCGCTCACCTGCGCAAAAGCGGGCGAGACGGAAGATGCCAGACGGCGCGAGAGTTCAATAACCTGGGGAGGCTCCACGTAGGCACGCCGCATGAGATCGATGTTCGAGAATAGCTCGTGCGTGCGGCCGCGGTCGAGGATGCGACCGTCGGCCATTACCACAATGCGCTCGGCAAAATCCGAGACGACTTCCATATCGTGGCAGACCATGATAACGGCGCAGCCACGCTCGGCCATGGTGCGCACCGTTTCCATGACGGTCATGCATTCGCGGTAATCAAGGCCGCTCGTGGGCTCGTCGAGTACGACGATCTTGGGCTCAACCACTACGACGGAGGCAAGCGCCACCATTTGTCGCTGGCCACGCGAAAGCGAGAACGGTGCCTCATCGGCAGGCAGGCCAAAGCGGTCGATGACGAGTTGGGCACGACGCAGAGCCTCGGCACGGTCCATGCCGCCAAGCTCCAAGCCAAAGGCGACCTCGTCGAGCACGGTGTCCTTGCAGATCTGACGGTCAGGGTTTTGGAAGAGGGTCGCGACCTCGCGAGCGATGCGGCTCGTGGGAACG
>CABUKY010000126.1 GCA_902492185.1 uncultured Collinsella sp. | reverse complement strand
AATCTGACGAGCCCACCGCACCTCGTGGAACGGTCTCGCTACCGCTCGTTGGTCGCGTCGCGGCTGGGATTCCCATTCTGGCCGAGCAGAATATCGAAGACACTTTTACTATCCCGACCGAAATCGCCACTGATCAGGGTTCCTTTATCCTTGAGGTGCATGGGAGCTCAATGATCAATGTCGGCATCTTCAATGGCGATTACATCATCGTCCGTGAACAAAAGAGTGCCATGAACGGCGAAATTGTCGTGGCCATGATTGATGGTTCAGCGACCGTCAAGACGTTCTACAAGGAGCAGGGACGCGTACGCCTGCAGCCCGAGAATGACACCATGGAGCCTATCTATGCAACGAATCCCATCATCTTGGGCAAAGTCGTCGGCTTAATGCGCCGGTTCTCGTAATGCAAAAACGCATCACCATCTTTGATACCGTCCGCGGGTTTACGATGATTTCAATGGCAGGTTTTCACGCTTGCTACGATCTCGCCTACCTGTACGACTGGGATATGCCCTGGTTTACCCAGACTGTCTTTCAAGACATCTGGCGCGCCAGCATCAGCTGGGTATTTTTATTTATCGCGGGTTGGATGTGCACCCTTTCGCGCAACAATATCAAACGTGCCGCCAAATACGCCTTAGCAGCACTCGTCGTCTGGTTGGCAACAACACTTGTCTCAGTAGACGATTCGGTTAATTTTGGCATCATCTACTGCATGGCCGCATGTACCGGCATCGTGGCGTTGACCGATCCCGTCCTTAAGAAGATATCGGAGAGATGGGGCATGTCCCTATGCCTTGTGTTGTTCGCCCTCACCTGGAGTATCCCCAAAACGATCTATCCTGTCCCCTACCTGGCGTGGCTGGGATTTCCAAGCCCTGGGTTTGTCTCAGGTGATTACTACCCCATCATCCCGTTTATCTTTATGTATCTTGCAGGATACTTCGCCGCACATATAGCGCCGGGAATCGATAAGACCGCCCCAAGCTGGGCCTACGCCAACCCCCTGCCGGCGCTCGCCAGGCTTGGACGACATGCACTCCCCTTTTATCTGCTGCATCAGCCCATCATTCTGGGCATTTTGGAGCTCGTCTACTCGGTGCGATAACGCTCGAGCCGCGGCGCGATACGGGCCGGCAGCTTCGCCACAATACGAACGCCGTCCTCAAGATATTCCTCGTGCAAAAGGGTTCCCTGCTCATGCACCAGCGTGATGAGGGCGCCCTCGCGATACGGGATATCAGCAGAGAGCAACACATCGGTAGCAGCCGCCTCACGAGCAATACGGTCGACGAGATCGTCGAGTCCCTCGCCCGTCTGGGCCGAGAACAGCACGGCCTCGGGATAGCGACGACGGAAACTCAATCGATCAACGCTATCGAGAAGATCGATTTTATTGAACACCGTAAGCGTCAAACGCTCGCCGGCACCGATCTCGTCAAGAACGCGATCGACTGCCTCGAGCTGGCGCTCGTAGTCCTCGTCAGAGGCATCCACAACTTTAAGGATCAGATCGGCACCCAACACCTCGGACAGCGTCGATTTAAAGGCATCAACAAGACCATGCGGTAGCTTTTGAATAAAGCCAACGGTATCGGTAATCGTCATGCCGCGACCGCCGGGCAGGCGATACGAACGCGTCGTCGGGTCGAGCGTAGCAAACAGCTTGTCCTGCGAAAGTACCGTAGAGCCGGTCAGGCGATTGAGCAACGTCGATTTACCGGCATTGGTATAACCGGCTAACGCGACGCGAAACGCCGGTGACTCAATGCGGCTCTTGGACTGGACATCGCGACGCTGCTCAACCTGCTTGAGCTCACGACGAAGCGCGGCAATCTTATTGCGAATCAAGCGACGGTCAACCTCGAGCTGGCTTTCACCCTGGCCAAAGCGCGAACCGATGCCGCCGCGCGTCTGCTCCTTGGCAAGATGGCTCCACATGCCACGCAGACGGGGCAAAAGATATTGAAGCTGCGCCAGCTGTACCTGTAGGCGTCCCTCACGCGTCTGAGCATGCAGACCAAAGATATCCAAGATCAGTGCTGTACGATCGATAATCTTTACCGGCTCGCCCACGGCTTTCTCCAAATAGGATTGCTGTGAGGGCGTCAGGTCGTCGTCAAAGATAACGACATCGGCATCCATGCGATGCACCAGGCCGCACAGCTCTTCAACCTTACCGGAACCGATAAACGATTTTGGATACGGCTTAACCAGACGCTGTGACAAACGCGCCACGCACTGGGCGCCAGCCGTATGGGCCAGGCGCTCAAGCTCGTCAAGCGAACGATCGAGCGGCCATGCATTGTCGCGCCACTCAACACCAACTAATATGGCACGCTCGGGCTCGGGTGCCGTCGGAACAAGGGGGAAACGGGCCATTAGGCAGCCTCAATACGATGCAGGATGTCCTCAATGACCTCATCGATCGTAAACTCGTCCATATCAAACCACACGATACGGTCATCGCGCTTAAACCACGAAAGCTGACGTTTGGCATAGCGACGCGAACGCATCTTGATGAGTTCGCGAGCCTCATCCATAGAAATCACGCCATTGAAAGCATCAATGATCTCTTTATAGCCAATTGCCTGCATCGACGTCAGGGCATCTCCCAGCCCCTGGTCCATAAGACCGCGAACCTCATCAACAAGACCCTGTTCAAACATCAGATCGACGCGCAGGTTAATGCGCTCGTAGAGCACCTCGCGATTACGCGTCAGACCAAACCATAGAGCATGATAATGCTCGCGCGGAACACTAAACTGACTTTTTTGCTGTGCATAGGAGATACCATCATCATGCATCTCGAGCGCACGAATCACACGGCGCACGTTATGGGGATGAATAACAGCAGCCGATTCTGGGTCGCACTCGGCAAGCAGGGCATGCAGTTCTTCCTCGCCAATACGCTCGGCAAGCTCCTGATAGCCCGCACGGCGATCGTCCTCAAGTTCACCCGAGGGAAAGTCCATCTCATCGAGAGCAGCCTTGAGATACAGCCCCGTACCTCCGCAAAAAACCGGCAGGCGACCCGAACCAAGGAGACGTTCAACATGCGCGCGAGCGTCAGCCTGATAAAGCGCAGCAGAATATGCCACACCCGGCTCTACAATGTCGACGAGACGCAGCGGCGCCGTACACTCATTGGGCGCCATCTTTGCGGTACCGATGTCCATGCCGCGATAGATTTGCATCGCATCGCACGACAGCACTTCGGACGAAAGACGAGCGGCCAAACGGTCGGCAACATCACTCTTACCAACCGCCGTCGGACCGACGATCGCAACGGCGGAAAGACCTGCCCCAGGAGCAACCATTAGCGCGGCTCGCCCACAACGGAGCCGGACAAATACCAGGTCTTGGCAACGTCAACGTCAACATCAACGATCTTGCCAACAAGCTGATCAATGCTGTAACCCTCGGGGATAGGCGCATGCACGGTCTGATTCTTGGGGCTCTTGCCCAGCAGGACCGCATCGTTCTTCTTGCTCGTGCCCTCAATGAGCGCCGGCACCACAGTATGAAGCTCACCCTGGTTATACTCATGTGCCGTGGTCTCGATAACCTTAACCAGGCGGTTGAAACGCTCGAGAATAACCTCATGCGGCGTAGGATCGTCAATCTCAGCGGCCGGGGTACCGGCGCGCTTGGAATAGATGAAGGTATAGGCCTGAGCATAGCGGACCGTCTCGGCAAGTGAGAGCGTCTGCTCAAAGTCTTCTTCAGTCTCGCCCGGGAAGCCAACGATAATGTCGGTCGAGAGCGCGATATCGGGCATGCGGTTGCGAATGCGATCGACCAGGCCCAGATAGTCCTCGCGTGTATAACGGCGATTCATCTCTTTGAGGATCCGCGTCGAACCTGACTGGACGGCCAAGTGCAGCTGCGGCATAACGGCAGGCGTCTCGGCCATGGCGTCGATGGTCTCGGGCAACAGATCCTTGGGATGCGAAGACGTGAAGAAGATGCGCTCCACGCCCGTATCGCCCACGGCACGCAGTAGATCGGCAAAACGCGGCTTGCCAAACAGATCGCGACCATATGAGTTAACGTTTTGGCCCAACAGTGTGATCTCGCGCACGCCCTGGCGCACCAAACCGGTCACCTCGTCGACAATCTCCTCGAAGGGGCGGCTCTTTTCGCGACCGCGCACGTACGGCACGATGCAATAGGTGCAGAAATTATTGCAGCCCGTCATGATGGGCACCCAGGCGTGATACTGGGTCTCGCGATGCCACGGCATGCTCATGGCATCCGTATCCTCATGCTCATTGGTGCGGATATGACGCTTACCGTCCAGGAACGCCTCGGCAATGAGCTCGGCCACATGTGCGATGGAATGCGTACCAAAGATGACATTGACGTTATCGACGTTGGTGAGCAGGCCCTCACCATCACGCTGCGCGATACAGCCACCCACGGCAACCACGCGCTTGCCCGAAGGCGAAGGCGGCAGGCTTTTGCAGGAATTGCACTGACCGTACAGGCGAGTATCGGCGGCCTCGCGCACGCAGCATGTCATGAAGACAACAATATCGGCATGCTCGGGATCGAGCGCCATGAGGCAACCATACGAATCGAGCAGACCGCTCACGCGCTCAGAGTCGTGCTGATTCATCTGGCAGCCAAAGGTGCGGATAAAGTAGGTTTTACCGGCAAGAATATCGCGTACGGAACGCTGGTCCATGTGCATAAGTCCTAACGATGGAGAGAGGGGGACGAATCGAGGCAAGCAGAAGCTATGCCACAGGCTTAACATCATCCATGACGACGTTATCCATAGCAGCTCGATTGATCTGGTGAACGTAGATAGAAAGGCGGATGGCTGTGCGCGACTCCCCGTTAATGAGGATGTCGGAGAACACAGGCGCGCAGGAAATATCAAAACCGGTTGGAATCAAAAAACCGCGCGCGATAGCCACGGCCTTAATGGCCTGGTTGACAGCACCGGCACCGACACACTGGATGTTGACGGGTACACCATCCTTGACCATGCCGGCGATGGCGCCGGCAACGGACGCGGGCGATGATTTGCTTGATACCTTCAGGCAATCCATGAAGAAACTCCTGCGTTTAAAAGTACGTTTTAACTGCAATAACTTTATCGTACCGAGTGGACTCGGTAAAGGCACTATTCCTCTTTGGCAAGATCGAAGGTCACGGTGATTCGATCACGCGAAACACGGATCTTTGGGTCGCCGCAAAGATTGAGATAGTACCGGGCGGCAAGGTCATTAAAGTCGCGCTCCACAGCACGCGAAAACTGTGCCATGTCATCCTTGGCAATACGCA
>CABUKY010000125.1 GCA_902492185.1 uncultured Collinsella sp. | reverse complement strand
TTCATCAGCGTGCCCGTAACGGACGCTGAGTTGGCTTTGACGCGCCGTAGGTGGCTGAGGGCTATGGATGCCCTCCTGCCCAAAGATATCGCCATAAACGAGGTCTACAAGGCCCGTAAAGGCTTTTCTGCACGCTTTGATGCGCGTTCCCGTACGTATACTTACCGTATTGCCGATCGAGATGCGCGCCCCGTGCTGTCCCGCGGTGCCGTGTGGTGGCATCGCTATCCCTTGGATGTTGAGGCTATGTCTGCTGCCTGCCCCGCGCTTTTGGGTGAGCAGGACTTTAAAAGCTTTTGCAAGGTTGCCTCGGCCGTTGGCAAGCCCACGCACCGCTGCGTGATGCGTGCCGAGTTTGGCCATGAGGTTGCGTTTGGCGAGGACATCCTGACGTTTACCATCGAGGGCAATGCGTTTCTGCATTCGATGGTCCGCACGATCGTGGGCACGCTTGTCGAGATTGGCGTGCATCGCCGTGAACCCGAGTGGATGCGCGAGGTCATCGATGCTTGCGACCGTACCGCTGCGGGCCCCACGGCTCCTGCCTGCGGCCTTACGTTTATGGGCGTGGATTACGATCCCGCCGAGCTTGTCGTGCTCGACTAGGGGAGGGCTCGACGCGTCGTGCGTCGACACCCGTCATCTGTGGGCTGCGCGTGTGCAACATCTGTTCTTGGCGTGCAATACAACCGGTGTCTCATTGCTTTTATTGCCGGGGTGTACCATGAACCACGGTTTGATTCATTGCTGTCGAGAGGACGGATAACTTGGTTCGACGTGGCTCGCATCCGCGACTTTCGGTGATCCTTGTGGTAGAAGGTTCGCCCAGCTATGCGATGCGTGCGCTCGAGAGTATCCAGAACCAAGACCTCTACGATTTGCAGATTGTCGTTGTCTGCCGCGATGCTGCGCCCGGTGTGCGCCATTCGCTTCAAGTTGCTGCCGACAGGGACATTCATATTGATTTGATTGACGTCGAGGACGCGAAGCGCGGTGCTTGTCTTCGTGCCGGTTTTGCTGCCTCGCGCGGCTCTCAAATCATCGCTATGAACGCCGATGAGTGGTTTGCTCCGCAGTCCCTTCCCAAGATGGTCGATATCGCGTGCGATACTGCGGCAGACATTGTGCTCCCCTCGGTGTCGCTCGATCGATACTATGCGCATCGCGAGCGTCATTCGCGCGTCTTGGATGCTACTCATATTTCCATTGATGGCAAATCTTCGATGGTGGCCGGGCTGCCTCAGTTGATTTTGGGCGGCCTAGTCGCTCAGACCTCTGGCGTGATGTATAGCCGTCCGCTGTTTGAAGCATGCCTGTCGCGTGGCAAGGCGTACCGTACGGTTGAGTTTATGGCTTATGCGCTCTCGCAGGCACGATTCGTGTCCGGCTGCGGCGACGCTTGTTTCCACGCGGTGGCACCTAAGCTTACAGATGCCTTTGATCCCACCATGTATGCCAGGATATCCGATGACACTCGAGCGCTCGACGAGCTTGCGGACTCACTCTCGGAAGCAGATAGCGGTGGTCGGCTCAAGCTGGCAAGTCAAAAGTTCTACTTCGCCGGACTGGTCGCCTGCATCGAGAATTTGTGTCTGAGCCCGCATGGAGTGTCGTCAATCGAGCGTTCCGCCCGCATGCGTGATATGCTCGAGGCGCCTCGAACCCGTCAGATGGTCGCCGCGCTCAAGGATAACCATCGGGGACTCGGTCTGTTGTTTGGGCCGATCGCCAGCGCCAAGCCCGCGCGCTGCGTGATGTGTACGCATCTGGCAGCTTTTCTTAACCGGACGGGCGCAAAAACCGCCTAAACGGCTCATTTCGAAACAAATTTGCATAGAATTGTTTCGAAATGCGTTCTTATACACAAAAGCCTTCAAATAGCGTTAAACTATTCAATCACTGATTGATTGTCTCCGCCATCTTTTGGAGAGAGGGTTTGTATGGCTAAAAAACGCAATGGGCGCCAGGATGCCATTAGAGATATTGTGCGCAATAAGGACGTCCGTACGCAGCGCGTGCTGGTCGATGAGCTCCGCGCTATGGGCTTTGATTGCACGCAGGCGACTGTCTCTCGCGATATTGCCGATATGGGGCTGCGTAAGCTCCCTGAGGGCATCTATGTTCTGGCAGAGGACCTGCACCTGCAGCGTATGGTTTCCGAGCTCGTAACGGGCGTTCTGCGCACCGATAATCTGGTTATGATTAAGGCTCAGCCTGGCACGGCTTCCGGCATCGCCGCCGCTGTTGATGCGGCAGAGCTGCCCGATGTGCTTGGCTCGCTTGCCGGCAACGATACGATTTTGGTTATTGCCCAGACGGCCGAGGACGGCGAGCGTCTCGAGGCGCTGATCAATAAGCTGAGCAATTCTCGCAAGTAGGCGTGCGGGTCGTGCGCTCGGCCCTGCGCGCGCTGACATAGTTGCCTGTAAGGGGGTATCGACGATGGTCGGTACCCCCTTTTTGTTTGCCGGTATAAAGACCGCCTGCCAGGTCGCTTTAAACTAAAAGGCCCCCGAGCAGTTGAATAAGCTGTTCGGGGGCCTTGTTGCTTATGGCCGGATGATTTCTAGCCGACCGTATCGTCAGGCGTGGGCGAGGGGTCGGGAGTGGGCGTGGGCGTGGGCGTGGGCGTGCCGCCATCGCCGCCCGTCGAGCCACCGGTCGTACCGGTGCCGCCGGTGGTGTCGCCGCCCGTGGTCTCGGTGGTCGTGGTCGTCGTGGTAGTCGTTGTAGTGGTGGTTTCCTCTTCGTCCTCGTTCTCGTCCTTGTCCTTGTCGTCGTTCTCCGTCTTCTTGGTGTTGTTGGTGCCGTAGAACTTCCAGACGCTGTTGTTCTTATAGGTGGGCGCCGTTCCGGTCGCAAACTCCTCGCGCTCGGTACCGGTCAGAACGGTGTTCATAAACCGCTTAAAGACAGGCAGGTTGGTGCTGTCGCCCAGCAGGTCTGTGCCGTATTTTTGGATGGGGATCTCGCCCGCGGAATAGCCGGTCCACAGGGCGCACGCCAGCTGCGGGGTATAGCCGCAGAACCACAGGTTGGTGGTGTTGTCGGTGGTGCCCGTTTTGCCGGCATAGGGCTGGTTGACGCTCAGGGCACCGGCAGCACCCGTACCGCCGCCCTGCATGACGCCGGACAGAACATCGGTGACCGCGGCGGCCTCGCCCTCGGTAAGCACCTGTGAGGGATTGTCGGTGTGCTGGTACAGCACCGAACCGGTACGAGAGTCAATCTCGGTGATGGCGATCGGCTGGCGATAGTAGCCGCCGTTGGCAAACGTCGCGTAGGCGGCGGCCATCTCGAGCGGCGAGATCGAGCCGGTGCCGAGGGTCATGACGGGAACGTCCTCGATGTTGTCCTTGGCGGGATCGATGCCGAGCTTTTTGACGAGCGAGATGATCTTGCTGTTGCCGACGGCTTCCGCCACCTGGATGTAGCCGGTGTTGGAGGAGTATGCCGTCGCCTGCTTAAGCGTGATGTTGCCATAGCTATGGTTGGCGTAGTTTTGGACCTCGGTCGTGGTGCCCTTGGCCTTGAGCGGCGAGTTGCAGTTGAGGGTGACGTTGGGGTTCATGCCGTTTTGGATGGCAGTTGCCAGCGTAAAGGCCTTAAAGGTGGAGCCGACGGGACGCTTGGCCGTGGCATGGTTTACGTGGTTCTCGTCGGCGTTGTAGTCGTAGCCGCCCACCATGCACTTGATGTAGCCGGTCTTGGGGTCGACGACGACCATGCCCATGTCCAGGCCGTCGAGCGAGAGCGTGTCGAGCTGCTCGCGAACGGCATTCTCTGCCACCTGCTGCATCGTGGGGTCGATGGTGGTCTTGACGGTCAGGCCGCCCTTAAAGAGCACGTCGGTCGAGAACTCCTGCTCCAGCAGCTGCTTAACATAGGCGACAAAGTAGGGCTGCGAGTATACGTCGACGCCGCTGCCCGAAATCTCGGTCACGTTGAGGGTGATGGGCTCGGCCTGTGCGGCATCGTGCTCCTCCTGCGTGATGTGGCCCAGGCGCAACATGTTGTCAAGGACCTTGTTGCGACGGGACAGCGCCAGGTCGGGGTTGACCGTGGGGTCGTACTGCGAGGGCGAGTTGGGAAGGCCGATGAGCAGTGCGGCCTCGCTCAGGGTGAGGTCGGCGGCGCTCTTGGACAGATAGGTTTCGGCTGCGGCCTCGATGCCGTAGGCGCCGTGACCGTAGTAGATGGTGTTGAGGTACATCATGAGGATCTCGTCTTTGGAGTACATGTCCTCCATCTTGACGGCGATGTAGGCCTCGCGCACCTTACGCTCGA
Organism: uncultured Collinsella sp.; assembly: GCA_902492185.1. GTDB lineage: Bacteria > Actinomycetota > Coriobacteriia > Coriobacteriales > Coriobacteriaceae > Collinsella. The sequence continues at coordinate 1,103 of CABUKY010000125.1, read as the reverse complement.
TGGTCGAGTCGAACTGCTCCTCCTGCAGGATGGTGTTGCGCACCAGCTGCTGGGTGATAGTCGAGGCGCCTTCGTGCCCGCCGCCGAGGGTTGCCACCGCAGCACGCGCGATACCCCACAGGTCGATACCGCCGTGCTCGTAGAAGCGCTCGTCCTCGACGTCAACGGTGCCCTGCAGCACGTAGGGGGAGACCTCGTCCTTGGTGATGGACTTGCGGTTTTGCGTGTAGAAGCTCGCAATCTTGTTGCCGTTGCAGTCGACGATCTCGGTGGGCTCGCTCACCAGATACGCGTTGGCGTCGGTGTAGTCGGGCAGATCGGACAGCCAGCGGTTGACGTTGCCGACCATGCCGATGCCAAACGCCACGCCCGCGATAAGCAAAAAGCCCAAAAACGAGAGCAGGATTATGGGCAGAGCATGCGTCTTTGAACGGCTGCGTCCCTGTCGTTGGCGAGGACCCATATATTGACCTCCAGGTATGTCGTGCCGGACGGTGGATGTGCCGTCGGGGCAGGATGGACATAAGTTATTACACGATAAACCAAACGGGGCGCGCGAGGCCTCGTGTATGCTGGAAGACGGCATTTTTCAGAGTGAATGCATACCTTGGTAAGGAGTTTGTCGATGGCGATTCGGACGATGGGGCCGAGCGGACAATACGAGACTGGATTGGATGCTGCCGGTGCGGCGCTGCCCGAGCTGCTGGCGCCGGCGGGCGGACTCGACCAGATGCTTGCGGCCATCGCCGCGGGTGCCGATGCCATCTATGCGGGGTTGGGCGGCTTTAACGCCCGTGTGAGCGCCCATGGCTTTACAGATGACGAGTTTGCGCGCGGCTGCGCCGTGGCGCATGCCCATGGCGTGCGTGTGTACGTAACGCTCAACGTGTTCGTGTTTGACGATGAGTTGTCCGACGCGGTGGCGTTGGGAGCTCATGCACTGGAGTTGGGCGCCGATGCTCTGATTGTCGCCGATGCCGGGTTGGCCTGCGCGCTGCGCGCGGCGATTCCCGGGGTCGAGATTCACCTGTCCACGCAGGCGGGCGCTCATAGCGAAGGCGCCGTGCGGCTTGCCGCCGATGAGCTGGGGGTCGAGCGCGTGA
>CABUKY010000124.1 GCA_902492185.1 uncultured Collinsella sp. | reverse complement strand
ATCCAGATAGCGCAGGCACTTGCCAATGACGATATCGTCAATATGGAGCTTGGGATTCAGGCCACCTGCGATACCCGAAAGCACAACTGCCTGTGGAGCATACTTGCTAATGAGGTGCTGCGTCGCAGCAGCGGCGTTCACCGTGCCCATGCCCGCCGTTGTGGCGACAAGCGTCAGGCCGTCGAACTCACCGCTCACAACGGTCAAGCCTGCCTCCTGTGCCTCGCAAACGTCGCTCAGCTCTTCCTTAATCTGCATGATCTCTTTTTCGAGTGCACCGATAATCGCGATGGTAGCCATGCCATTCCCCAAACCTATACGAAATTCTCAACCACGGTATGGTACCAGCATTTTGTTTGACCTCGTCAAACGAACACGCTAGGCCAGCACAGCTCGCGTATCAAACAGAGCCTTTGCAATCGCAGCCGTAACCTCGCTCGAGCGATCGCTCCACGGCATCGATGTCATGATGCTCATAATGTAGGTGTCGCCGTCGACATCGATGAGGCCCGCATCGCATGTCGAATAGCAACCATCCTCGCTTATCCAGCCTGCCTTGTTGCGCACCAAAACCTGCTCGTCGGCAATCCCATCACGGATAAATGAGCGCGATGTTGATGACAGCAGTTCAGATAACCACTGGGAGGTCTCACTGCCCCTGCTCAAATACTCACTCATCTCGCGCCACAATTTGGCCGACGTCCGCGCGCAGTAGGTTGGGAAATCACTCATCGGATCGAGTGCGGTATCGTAATCGACGCCAAGACCGAAAATCCAATCCTCGTAACCGACACGGTCAAACGCCGCACGCAACGCGATAAACGAATCGTTGTCCGAATTAACGACCGCGGCCTCGATCAGGTCGCGCACCGTCTGCCAGCCCATGTTGTAGCCGCCATAGGTGCCAAGGGAATCATCGAGTGAGACCTGGCCCGTCTCGACCAGAGATTCGCAGATGTACAGCGCATAGAGTGCCTTGTAGCTATTCGCACCGTACACCTCGGCGTCCGCGTTATACGTCACGCCCTTGCCGCTCGATAGGTCGTAGAACACTACGCCCACATCGCCCAGCTCCTGCGCCTGACTCAGGGCATCTTGGAGCGCGGCGAGGCTCTCATCCTCCAGGGCGGGGATCTGGTCATCAACCAGTGAGAAGGTCTGCACGGTATCGCCTGAGGGAATATCGTTAAAGTCCGCCTTCGAAAGCCTCGTCTTGAGGCTCGCTGTCGACAGGGTTTGACTTGCGGTGGCTTTAGATTCAGAGACCTTTTTGTTTTGCGTCTGTACCGTTGACGCATCTGAGTGTGCCATTCGCTCCGACGCGTAGGTTTTGGCGGTAATTCCGAGGATAATAACCGTCAACGTCAGCATCCCAATGGCGGCGATCTTCGTCACGCGGATGCGAGCGCCAGCAAGGCCACGCGAAGACGTGCCCTTCGTCTCATATCTGCTGCTATGCTGCGGCACATACTCGTCCCGCGATGCGTTGTTTCGCACGTGGTCTCCTGACTGCTACCGTTCATATACGAGCAGCATAATACCGAGCAGGCATTTCTTTCCAAAGATATTCAGCGGCGTTTAAGGTGTCTTTAAAGAAACCACAAGCGTATTTATCCAAATGGCACGATTCTGTTGCGCATCTCCGCCCAAAACGCAGTTGCGGTGGAATAGTTCCTGTTTGGGCGGCATAAGCCGAAAAACAAGAACTATTCCACCGCAACTTGACGGGGCTCTTTGGCAATCAACTTGGTGCCCAGGGGTACTCATTTAAGTCTGTCCCCAATGAGTGCCTTTGGGGAGCGAAAATGGCTCGCTAGCCGATAGCGTTTTTGAGTTCCGCGCGGCGCTTTTTCATGCCCGTCATGACAGCGTTGCGCAGCTCGGGCATGCGCGCGGTATCCATCTGGGGCACGCCCTCGAGCTTATAGGGAATGCCCAGTTGCTCGTACTTGACGACACCCATCGTGTGATACGGCAGCATTTCCAGGCCCACCACGTTGTGCCATGGAGCGATGAGGCGACCGAGCTTCTCGCACTCCTCCACCGTGTCGGTAATGCCCGGCACCACCACGTGGCGGATAACGACCTTAATCTTGCGACGCGCGAGCTCATCACCAAACGCCAGAATGCGTGCGGGATCGCAACCGGTCAGCTTTTTATGCTCGACTGGGTCGGCATGCTTAATATCGAGCAGTACCATGTCGGTCTCGTTGAGCACGGCATCGAACTTCTCGGGATGCGCGGGATCGAACGCATAGCCGCAGCTATCCAAGCAGGTGTGCACACGACCATCGTGGTTATTGTGCATGGCGTGGAACAGGTCGGCCAAAAACTCAGGCTGCAGGAGCGGCTCGCCGCCGGACACCGTAATACCACCGCTGCGGTAAAACTCATGGTTACTCTGGAACTCGTCCATAAGGTGCTCGACGGTCACCATCGTGCCGCCGTTAACCGACCAGGTATCGGGGTTGTGGCAATACGCACAGCGCATGGGGCAGCCTTGGACAAACACTACGAAGCGGATGCCGGGTCCGTCGACCGTCCCCATCGTCTCGATCGAATGCACGCGGCCAAGGGCAAACGCAGAGTCCTCGGGACGAGCGTCCACACCCTCAAGCGTCATTTCTGCCATTCGCGCTACCTTGCCTCTCCTTGGATGCAACCAATTAAAATGCCAGAGCCATTCTAGCCCATGTGCTTGCGTTTAAACGTCTCGGGCTAGAATGGCACGTTTTAATCTATCCCCCATCACCATGGCTGGGGTCTACGTCGAGATGTCAGGCTGAAGAACGCTCGCCTGCGGCCTTTACGCTTTAAGCGTGAGCACCGCACCGAAGGCGGTCGGGCCGCAGTGGCTCGAGATGACGCCGCCGACCTGAGTCCAGGTAATGTCCTTAAAGCCCAGGTCGTGCGCATAGACTTCCATGTCGTCGCGCAGCTCCTGGGAAAGGCCTACCGAATACGCCAGGCCAATGTGCGAGTAGTCGATCTCGCCCTTCGCAACCATGTGGTCAATAAAGGCGCGGGCGCACTTGAGCATAGAGCCGCGGAACTTCTTGGTCGCCACGAACTTGCCGCCCGTCACCTCAATGCAGGGCTTAATCTTGAGCAGATGTGCGCCAAGGAATGCGACGTTGGACAAGCGACCGCCCGCCTTAAGGAAGGCAAGATCGGTAGGAACAAAGCCCAGCAGCACGCGGTCCATGACGGAGTTCGCGAAGGCGAAGATCTCGTCGACGGTGGCATCGGGGTGAGCCTCGATGTATTTGGCGGTCTCGACGACAACAAGCGACTGGCCCACCGAGACAAAACGCGTGTCCATGGAGTAGACGTAGTCGCGACCCTTGGCGGCGATCTTCGATGATTGATGCGAGCAGGTCGTGGCCTCGGAATATGCAAGATGCAGAATGGTCGCGTCGGGTTGCTCGGCATGGATGCGGTCGTACACATGCGCAAAATCTGCCGGCGCACAGCCGCTGGTCTTGGGCATCACGCCAAACTCGTTGCAGCGCGAATAAATCTCGAGCGGATCGATCGAGCCGTCCTCGACGGTCTCGTCACCAATCGTGACATGCATAGGCACGCGCACGATGCCGTAGCGCTCGCAGAGCTCTGGCGTCACATCCGAACCAGATTCAACCACGATTATGTACTTGCCCATTATTATCACGACCCATCTCGACGTTGGCTTTTTAATATGTGACACACGCCCGCCGTCCTGCTACAGAACGACCCCCAAGCGCCAAAGAGACGCCGCCCCTTGCACACAACAAAGGACAGCGTCTCCCTGGAAAACTCCGTGCTTGGCTGAGATTTTACACGGTTTATAAATGAGTGTTACTTACTCCGCAAACGGTAGCTATACACGATAAACGGTAGTTCGCTGCGGCAACTGCGACACATTCCGCCCGGCAAGTCCAATCGTGCTCCACGCACGGTTAATGCGCGAGGCGGTAGAAATCCATCGACGCCGCACCCTCGGCATGCAACCCCATCGCCGAAACCGCCGGCGAATAGGTACGGCTCGTAAGTGCCGCCTCGCCGCCATTTGCAAAAATCTCGACCATCGTAGTGTCCGAAAGCACGCGCAGGTCGCGAAGCTCGCTGAGCTCGATCGACCTTTGGTCGCGCCCATAGCCTTCGTCACCCATGTCGAGGGTAAGCATCCCGTCCGCATAACGTACAAAGACACCCTTGCGGATTTCGAGCTCGACCATCTTGGCGCCCTCACAGGAAACCACAAGATCAAACAGGCGTCCCGGCTCCTCAACGGTTTCACCGCCTGTCGCGCGAACGCAGTCGCCGCGCATCCTCTCAATCTCGTGCGCCGGCTGCTGGCAGAGCTTACCATCGCGCATGCTCAGCTCTCGCGGCACCGTCAACGCGCACTGCCACCCGCGCGCCACCGTCGGGTTTTCTGCCGTCGCATCGGGGCAACCCGACCATCCGATCATCAAACGCCGGCCTGCAGCATCCTCAAAGGACTGCGGAGCATAGAAATCAAAACCGGCATCGACCATCGGGGGCATGCCCTGCCCGACGATTTTAAAGCTCGGCGCCTCCCAATCGGCCTCGATGGGGAACCACACGCACTGATGCGGATTGCGGTAACGCCAACCATCGGCAGGCACACCCTGCGGACAGCAAACGAGAATAAGCTCGCCATCGAGCTCAAACAGATCGGGGCACTCCCACATAAAGCCAAACTTCTCGCCCAGCTCAATGCGCGTCGCATAGCTCCAGTCCTCAAGATTGCGCGAGGTATAGACAAGCACGCAGCCACGGTCGTCTTTCGTACGAGCGCCCAGAACCATGTAGTAGATACCATCGTGCTCAAGGATCTTGGGGTCGCGCACGTGCGTACCGATATCGTCGGGGTAATCGACCGGTCCAACAGCTATGCACTTCTCGCCCAATTCGTCGGGATTCTCGGCAACCATATGAATCTGGTTTTGCTCACGGCCCGTCAACACGTAGTCGTAATCATCGCGGTCAAAATGCTTGACGTTGCCGGTATAGAAGTAGTGAATCTTGCCATCGCGTACAAAGGCAGAACCAGAATACGCTCCGTTCGAATCCAAATCGGAATCGGGGAACAGCACAGGGCCGTGATTCTCGTACGTCACAAAATCCTTTGTCGTCAGATGGTTCCAAAGCACTGGACCGCCATGCGCAGCATCGAACGGATCGTATTGATGATAGATGTGATACGTATCACCAATCTGAACCAAACCGTTGGGGTCGTTGAGCCAGCCAAGCTCAGGCTCCACATGGAACAGGAGCCTATCGGGGTCGGACGCGATGCGACCAGCCGTCTCATCCTGTCCGGCACGCCACTGATCATAGTCCGCGCGTGTCACCTTGTTTTTTTGATTAAACATCGCCATTGACTTTCTCGTCTATAGGGAAGGG
>CABUKY010000123.1 GCA_902492185.1 uncultured Collinsella sp. | reverse complement strand
GTAAAGACCGGTGGCCTGGGCGACGTGGCGGGCTCGCTGCCTGCGGCGCTTGTGCGCGCCGGCGCCGAAGTCATCGTGATGGTGCCCAAGTACGCCACCATCAAGGACGAGTACAAAGCGCAGATGGAGCACTTCTCCGACTTTTACGTGAGCCTGGGCTGGCGCAATGAGTACTGCGGACTCGAGAAACTCGAGCACGACGGCGTCACCTATATGTTCATCGACAACGAGCGCTACTTTGCGCGCGACTATCCGTACGGCTTTTTTGATGACGGCGAGCGCTTTGCGTTCTTCTCCAAGGCCATCACCGAGAGCCTGCAGCACCTGCCGGCCGGCTTTGAGTGCGACATCCTGCACTGCAACGACTGGCAGACGGCGCTGGCGCCCGTGTTTTTGCGCGAGTTCTACCAGGGCCTGCCGCTGTATGACCGCGTTAAGACCGTGTTCTCGATCCACAACGTGGCGTTCCAGGGCCAGTTTAGCGACACCGTGATGGAGGACATCCTGGGTGTGGCGCATATTCCTGCGGCCGCCTCGCAGTTGCGTTGCGACGCCTGCAGCATCAACTACATGCTGGGCGCGCTGCGCTATGCCGACGCCATCACCACGGTGAGCCCTACCTATGCCAACGAGATCCAGACGCCCGAGTTTGGCGAGGGCCTGGACGGCGTGCTGCGCGAGCGTTCGTACGCGCTGCAGGGCATTTTGAATGGCATCGACGTCGCGGGCTTTGACCCGGCGACCGACAAGCGCATTGCCGCCAACTACACCGTGGAGGACCGTTCCGGCAAGGCCGTATGCAAGGCCAAGCTGCAGGAAGAGCTGGGGCTCGAGGTTCGCGACGACCGTCCGCTCATGGTGATGGTCACGCGTCTGACGCGCCAGAAGGGCCTAGACCTGGTCATGTACGCGCTCGACCGCATCCTGGCCGGCGGCGTGCAGGTGGCGGTGCTGGGCACCGGCGACCGCGACTACGAGGACGGCCTGCGCTACTTCCAGGACAAGTACCCCGGCACCATGGCGGCTCGCATCGAGTTCGATCCGGCACTGTCGCAGCGCATGTATGCTGCCGCCGACATGTTCCTGATGCCTTCGAAGTTTGAGCCCTGCGGCCTGTCGCAGATTATCGCCATGCGCTACGGTACCCTGCCCATCGTGCGCGAGACCGGCGGCCTGAAGGACACCGTGATCCCGTACAACGAGTTTACCGGCGAGGGCACGGGCTTCTCGTTTAGCAACTTTAACGGCGACGAGATGGGCGACGCGGTGTTCCGCGCGGCCCGCCTGTTCTGGGACAACCGCGAGGCCTGGAACCAGCTGGTCACGCAGGCTATGAGCCAGGACTTTAGCTGGACGCGCTCGGCCGACAAGTATCTGGACCTGTACTTCTTTATGCATCCAGAGATTGAAAGGCCGACGGCGGTTGTCGACGAGTCTGAGGCTGTTGCTGAGTCGGAGCCCAAGGCCGAGGAGAAGCCGGTTGAAGCTGAGCCCGCAAAGGCCGACCCTGAGGTGAAGGCTGAGGTTGCTCCTGAGGCAAAGGCCGAGGCCAAGCCCGCAGTTAAGAAGACCGCGACTCGTAAGACGACGGCCAAGAAGGTCCCAGCGACCAAGGCGGCGGCAACAAAGACCACCGCTGCCAAGACAACGAGCACGCGCAAGCGCACGACCGCCGCTGCCAAGAAGGCCGCAGAAGCCGAGGCTACTCCCGAGGTAAAGGCCGAGGTCGCCGTGGCCAAGCCGGCCGCCAAGGTTCCGGCAAAGACCGCTGCTAAGAAGGCGACCACGACCGCCAAAAAGTCAACGGCAGCCAAGAAGACCACGGCAACCAAGTCGACGACCGCGAAGGCCGCCACGACCAAGGCAGCCGCAAAGCCGGCCGCCAAAGTCGAGGAGACGCCCGCCGAGTCCAATGCTGAGGCAACCGTCGAGGCCAAGCCGGCCGCCAAGACCACCACGCGCAAGCGCACTGCGACGACGGCCAAAAAGACCACGACCAAGGCTGCTGCTCCAAAGGCGGAGGCTAAGGCCGAGGCCAAGCCCGCAGTAAAGGCCAAGCCGGCGCCGAAGGCCGCCGAGGTCAAGCCTGCTGCCGCCAAAGAGGAGCCCAAGGCCGAGGTAAAGGCCAAGCCCAAGCCCGCCAAGGAGGCCCCGGTCTCCCCCGCCACTCCGGTCGAGGAAAAGGCCCCGACCAAGAAGACCTCCGTCCGCAAGGCAACTGCCACCCGCAAGCGCCGCTAATCCGGACGATTAAACTTAATCCTTAAAGCAAAAGAGGGCGTCCCAACCAGGCGCCCTCTTTTTGGTTGAACTTATGTATTAAAAAGAGGGCCAGTTTACTACGACAAAATGGCTCCGGCCGACCACAGCGAGTAATCTAAAAAATTGGCAACGCTTCTACCTGCGGTTTTAATATCACCAAAATGACCGTGGTTAAGATCATTCAATTCGTCGTAGTAAACCGAAGTACTTTTGTTTGGCCAAAAATAGTATCAGTCTAGGCTATTTCGGATATCGCGATAATTTGAGTGGTAAAACGATTTTCTAGGACAACCGTTCGCCGATGGTAAACGGATGTTGTTTATACAGCCTGTGTACAACAGATATACTTACATCCTGTGCGTAAAGCCCATGGCCAGCAGGCCATGATTCTATTGAACTGGACCGTACTATGAGATTGATACACAACAGCCGTCTGCCGCAGTTTCGCACTCCGTTTGGCGCTGTGACCACTGGAACTACCCTTTCGCTCTCCGTGATTCTGGAGGATGCCGATCCCGCGCAGGCAACGCTTACGCTGCGCACCTGGGTCGATGAGATCGGTGAGTCTCGATATCCCATGACGCACGAAGGCGACGGCATATTTACCGTAGAGCTTGAGTGCACCGAGCCCTGTCTTATCTGGTACAGCTTTATCTGCAATATCGAGGGCCAGCCCGAGGTTCGCCTGGGCGCACCGCAGGACCGCACCGGCGGCGAGGGCGTGACCTATAACTACGCCGAGGTGCCGTCGTTCCAGGTCACCGTCTACAAGCACCGCGAAGTTCGACCCGAGTGGTACGAGCGCGGTATGGTCTACCAGATCTTCCCCGATCGCTATGCCCGCGACGAAAACTGGCGAGAGCGCACGCTGGCCGAGGTCGAAAAACCGCGCAATGGAATCCAGCGCCGCATGGTCGAGGACTGGAACGAGCCGCCCGTGTACGAGCGTGCCGAAGACGGCTCCATCAAGACTTGGGACTTTTACGGCGGCTCGCTCAAGGGTATCCAAGAAGACCTGCCCCGCATTGCCGAGCTGGGCTTTACGGCCATCTACCTCAACCCCATCTTTGAGGCTGCAAGCAACCACCGCTACGACACGGCCGATTACACCAAGATCGACCCGATCCTGGGCACCGAGCAGGACTTTACTGAGCTGTGCGAGGCGGCAGAGAAGCTCGGCATTTCCATCATCCTGGACGGCGTCTTCAACCATACGGGCGACGACTCGATCTACTTTAACCGCTACGGCAACTATCCCGGCGTCGGTGCATGGCAGAGCGAGGACTCGCCGTGGCGCGATGCGTTTTACTTCCATGAGGACGGATCGTATGACTGCTGGTGGGGCGTGGGCAATATGCCCGCCATCAATGAGAGCTCCGAACTGGTACGCGAGCGGCTCCTGGGCAAGGACGGCGTCATTCGTAAATGGCTGCGCGCTGGTGCCCATGGTTGGCGCCTAGATGTGGCCGACGAGCTTTCGGACGATTTCCTGACCGAGATCAAGAAGGCCGTACTTGCCGAAAAGCCCGACGCACTGTTGCTCGGCGAGGTCTGGGAAGACGCCTCCAACAAGATAAGCTACGGCCATCTGCGTCGCTATCTGCAAGGCTCCGAGCTCGACTCGGCCATGGATTACCCCTTCCGCGACATGGTCATCGGCTTTTTGATGGGCTACAAAAACGCCTACCAAGCTGCCGAGGATATCGAGACCCTGCGCGAGAACTACCCGCGCGAGGCATTATCCTGCGCGCTCAATCTGCTGTCGAGCCACGACCGCCCGCGCATTATCTCGGTGCTCGGCGGCGGCCCCGACGAGTCGCAGCTGCCCGAGTGCGAGCGCAGCAAATGGCGCCTGGACGAGAACGCGATGGGCCTGGCCAAGAGCCGTTTTTGGCTCGCGACGCTCATGCAGATGACGTTCCCCGGTGTGCCTTCGATTTACTATGGCGACGAGTACGGCCTTGAGGGCCTGACCGATCCGGGTAATCGCCGCACCTTGCCGACCAAGGAAGACCTGCACGACTTCGATACGTTCGCAATCGTCAAGAACGCATCTGCTGTGCGCCGCGCGCTGCCGTTTATGATCGACGGTGAAATCAAGGCCTTTGCGCTCAATGACGAGGTGCTGGCCTACAACCGTACCGGTAAAGACGGCGAGTCCGCGACCGTCATCATCAACCGCAGCCTGCGCAACTCGCATCGTGTGACGATTCCGGCGCTCGACGAATGTGCAAGTGACGTGATCAGCGGTCATGAGTGCGAGATCCACAACGGCACGGTCACGCTCGACCTGTACCCGCTCGGTTCGTCGATCATCTATCACCACGCCGAGCAGCGCCTGCAGGAGCCGCTCGATCACGGTGCGGGTGTTGTATGCCATATCACATCAGTGCCGACCGACGACGGCGAGCCCGGTACGATCGGCGCGCCCACGCGTCGTTTTATCGACCATCTGGCCGCCATGGGCATGCGCTACTGGCAGGTTCTCCCCGTCAACCCCACGGACTTCTTCCGCTCCCCTTACGCCGGTCCTTCGGCCTTTGCAGGCAATATCGACCTGCTACCCGAGAGCCACGAGGAGCTGGCAGCCGACTTTGAGACCTGGAAGGCCCGCGGCGGCGAGGATGCCGATCCGCTGTACACCGCGTTTAAACATCGCAATGCCGATTGGCTCGAGAAGTACAGCGTCTATATGGCCGTCAAAAAGTACTTTGAGGGCGAGTCGCGCCATGATTGGCCGGCAGATGTCGCGCGCTACAACGAGCATCTGATCGACGACAAGCGCTTCCACAACGAGGCCGAGCTTCAGGCGTACATGCAGTACCGCTTTGACCTCGCTTGGTGCGAGCTCATGAACTATGCGCACAAGAAGGGCATCGAGGTTATCGGCGATATTCCTATGTACGTGTCCGACGATTCGGCAGACGCGTGGAGCGAGCCCGAGAACTTCTGGCTGTCCGATACCGGCAAGGCGATTGAGATTTCCGGTGCGCCGCCCGACAACTTTGCACCCGAGGGCCAGGTGTGGGGCAACCCGACGTTCCGCTGGGACCACATGAAGCAGAACGGCTATAGCTGGTGGATGGATCGCCTGCGCCGCGCGTTCTCGCTCTACGACCGCGTGCGCCTGGATCACTTCCTGGGATTCCACAGCTATTTCAGCATTCCCGCGGGCAAAGCATGCGTCGACGGCCGCTGGCTGGCGGGCCCGGGCAAGGACCTGTTCCAGACTGCCTACGACGAGCTGGGT
>CABUKY010000122.1 GCA_902492185.1 uncultured Collinsella sp. | reverse complement strand
GAGCAGGGGACTCTTAATCCCAAGGTCCAGGGTTCGAACCCCTGACGGCCCACCACACGATATCTCCTCTAAAGTCCGCCATAAAGGGACTTTAGCTTTGGGTCGTTAGCTCAGTTGGTAGAGCAGGGGACTCTTAATCCCAAGGTCCAGGGTTCGAACCCCTGACGGCCCACCATAGCATGTTAAAGCGACTGGCTTAGGCTGGTCGCTTTTTTGTTAACCTCGCATGGGGTCGAACCCGAAAGGGCGCGGCCGCTTTCACAGATTGAGTCTACCCTGGGGATCGGTGAAACCGTCAGTACCCTCCTTGAGTTTCTTCTCGTCTGCCTTCACGCGACGCTCGAGCTTTTTTGTATCCTCGGCAGGCGGTAGGTTCTCGGGAACAATTCCGCGGTCGATGAGGCTGCCACGCACGCTCGTGTTGTTCTCGACGTGTTCTTGTTTGATCTGGTCCAGACCGTACAAGTCGTGTTCCTCGGCGTTGAAGGCCGTCATCGAGTTCGTGAGGTCCTTTGCTTTGATGAGGACATCGGCTAACCTGTCCGCCAATGCCGCGCTCTTGGGTACGCCGAGCTGCTGCTTCATTTCCGCCGTGCTTCTGCCGCCGAATAACGCCTCATCGCCCTTCGACTTGATGATCGCGAATCCTTTGGAGTCCACGCCGCGTTTGAACGCAATACCCGAGAGCTGTTTCTCTGAATCGGATAGCGAGTGGCGCGCCTGCAAGCGCTGAATCTCTGCGAAGCGCTGCTCTATGAGCTCTTGGCGGCGCGTCTGCACGGCAAAGTATGCCTGGGCGAGCGCGATCTCTGGCTTGTTTGAATCTCCGTTCTGTGCGATTAAATAGCATGCATAGCGCGTAAGTTTGTAGTCTTTAACCGCGCGAGCGGCGACACCGGCAGTTACCATTTTCGTGGTGTCACGAAAATGGGAATCAACTGGAGTTTTGTTTGTTTCGCACGAGACTTTTGCCCTCTTAACAACTTCGGCGAAGTTCTCCCATCGAGTGTACCCCATGGGTTCCATTAAATCGCGTGCGAGCCAATACTCAACGCCGTCTTCCACATGGGCGTAGCTGTCAAGTTCGACACGCCATTTCTCGATATCCCTGCTGTCCATATCTCCTCCTCGCTGGTCTATTTTCTATGCGGGCTTTGCCCGCTCTATATTCAGAATAAGGATACGCTGTCGTGCGGACACGAATGGGCCCCGTGCTGCTTCAAGCTCACGGGGCCCATGGATATCGATTGATTGTGTTCTGCTTTAGATAGGTGTCCGGTTTAATCCGCTCGATAGTGCGATCCGAGACTTTCGGTCCGCTTACGCATGGCTTTGACCATCTCCGTCGACAGCTGAATCTGCGACTGTAGGCGGGCGAGGGCTGCGATCTCGCTGTCATCGGCATGCGGCTTGCTCAGCGCCATGGCCTTGTCTTGCAGGCTTTCAAGCTGTTGCAGGGCCTCGGATAGGCCTGTTTCGGTCCTGTTGATCATGCAATAGGTGCTCATCGTGTGCCTAAGGCTGTGTGTCAGGCGTTCGGCATCTGTTGTGGCAATGCCGTACTGGGGGAGGGTGATATCCGCCTTCAGGGCCGCCTCAGGCTCTTTCTGCGCTGTGAGGGCTGCCGATGCGCCCGCGATATGTCCGAATACGATGCCGTTGGCGCTTGACAAGCCACCAATGCGGTCGGCGCCGTGCATGCCGCCTGTCGCCTCGCCGCAAGCGTAGAGGCCCTCAACGCCCGTGTGCGCGGTCTTATCGATCTTGATGCCGCCGTTAGCGGCGTGGGCATACATCGCAACGCGCATCTCGTCGGTCGGCGCGATGCCGTGCTCGTCTTGCAGCCAGGTGGCAAAGGTCTGCACAAACTCTGGGACATCCTCGCGGGGGAAGTCGTAGTGGAGTGCCAGGCCTTCGACACCTGCCTGATCGATGACGAGATCGATAGCGCGGGAGGCCAAGCGTGACGTGAAGGGACCATATCCAGAGCGCTGCTCGAGCAGGTCGTCCAGCTTGTCGTCGGCAATATCTACCGGCTGGTCTACATGCACGTAGCGCCAGGTTTTCTCGTTGAAGACCAAGTTACGCCTGGGCTCGATGAAGCCAGGCATCATCTGCATGAACTCTATATTAGTAAGTGTTGCGCCGTGCGCCAGTGCGATGGCCTGCGAGGAGCTGAGCACATCAGCTGACGTAAGGCTGCGCTCGAACAGGCCGCCTGTGCCACCGGCTGCGATGATCGTGGCCTTGGCAGCAAAGGGCACGATTCGATTTTCGGTAAGGTCGTAGAGTACGGTTCCGGTTATTCTGCCGTTCGTGTCCTCAACAAGGTCGATAAGCTCATGGCGGGGGAGCAGGCGAATGCCGAGCGACTCGATCCAGGTCGTCAGAGCGTCCTCAAGGGGCTTGCGGGTGAGGCCGCGCCACATGCGCGTCTTGTGGTCAAAGCAGGGGATAAATTGCTTTTGTTGAGCACTCTTGGCGCTTTGCGGACGCTGGAGCTCAACGCCCAGGTCTTGCTCGAGCCAGTCAATCGCTTGGGGAATGCCGTGGACGAACGTTTGGACGAGTTCGGGGTCGGCAACGCCGCCGCCGACGGCCAGGATGGTGTCGATGAGGTCCTGCTCGTCGTCTTCGTCGACGGGACCGATGAGGCCGAGGCCCCAGGTACCCGGGAAGAAGCTCGATCCACTCATGGTCTTGCCGGCGCTTGCCACAGTGACGGTTGCACCCGTGCGTGCCGCTTCGATGGCGGCACAAAGGCCCGCAATGCCAGATCCAATTACCAGTACATCAGTCGATTCCATCGGATTCCTTTCTCGTCCGGCGCATTGTCGCACAGGTGATCGGCAATGGGGCCGCAAAGACCCGGCAAATCGGTAAAGGGCAAATATGGCAGGTGGGCGTCATGGACGCTCTGACGCTCCATCTCATCACATCTTGCATTTCGCCCCAGCTGATATATCGGCATTAGCTACCCTGCGCCAGCGCAAACAAAAAGAGCCGCTACCTCGAAAGGTAGCGGCTCCAAAGCTCAACTATATGAGCATCGCGCGGGCGCGATTAGGCCTTGAGGGCCTCCTCGACGGCGACAGCGCAGGCGACGGTGGCACCGACCATGGGGTTGTTGCCCATGCCGATGAGACCCATCATGTCGACGTGCGCAGGCACGGAGGAAGAACCGGCGAACTGGGCGTCGGAGTGCATACGGCCCATGGTGTCGGTCATGCCGTAAGAGGCAGGGCCGGCACCCATGTTGTCCGGGTGCAGGGTACGGCCAGTGCCGCCACCAGAAGCGACGGAGAAGTACTTCTTGCCAGCCTCGAGGCGCTCCTTCTTGTAGGTGCCAGCGACGGGGTGCTGGAAGCGCGTGGGGTTGGTGGAGTTACCGGTGATCGAGATGTCGACGTTCTCGTGCCACATGATGGCAACGCCCTCGCGGACGTCGTCGGCGCCGTAGCAGTTGACGGCGGCGCGGGGACCATCGGAGTAGGGGATGGTCTCGACGACCTTGAGCTCGCCCGTGAAGTAGTTGAACTGGGTCTTCACGTAGGTGAAGCCGTTGATGCGGGCGATGATCTGAGCAGCGTCCTTGCCCAGACCGTTGAGGATGACGCGCAGCGGCTTCTTGCGAGCCTTGTTGGCGTTCAGAGCCAGGCCGATAGCACCCTCAGCGGCAGCGAAGGACTCGTGACCGGCCAGGAAGGCGAAGCACTCGGTGTCGTCGGAGAGCAGCATAGCGCCTAGGTTGCCGTGGCCCAGACCGACCTTGCGGTCCTCGGCGACGGAGCCGGGAACGGTGAAGGCCTGGATGCCCTCGCCGATGATGGCGGCAGCCTCAGAAGCGGACTTGGCGCCACGCTTGACAGCGAGAGCGCAACCGAGGGTGTAGGCCCACTCGGCGTTCTGGAAGGCGATGGACTGGGTGTTGTTGACGATCTCACGCGGGTTGAAGCCCTTGTCGGTGCAGATCTGCAGAGCTTCCTCGAGGGAGGCGATGCCGTTGTCGGCGAGGCACTTGTTGATCTTGTCAGCGCGGCGCTCGTAACCTTCGAACGTAACAGTCATAGTTATTTCCCTCCCTTTCTACTCGTGAACCGGGAACACGCTGGCGACGGAGTGAGTCTCCTCGTCGGTGCGCGGGTCGATGTACTTGGCAGCGTTCTCCCACTGACCATAGTGGCCCATAGCGCCAGCGATGGCCTCCTCGGGGGTCTTGCCGGCCTTGACGGCGTCGGTGAACTTGCCGAGGTTCAGGAACTCGAATGCGATGATCTCGTTCTTGTCGTTGAGAGCCATGCGGGTGACGTAGCCCTGAGCGAGCTCGAGGTAACGAGCGCCCTTGGCCTTGGTGCCGAACATGGTGCCGACCTGAGAGCGAAGGCCCTTGCCGAGGTCGTCGAGGGAGGCGCCCACGGGCAGGCCGCCCTCGGAGAACGCGGTCTGGCTGCGGCCGTAAACGATCTGCAGGAAGATCTCGCGCATAGCAACGTTGATGGCGTCGCAGACGAGGTCGGTGTTGAGGGCCTCGAGGATGGTCTTACCGGGAAGGATCTCGGAAGCCATGGCGGCAGAGTGGGTCATACCCGAGCAGCCGATGGTCTCAACGAGGGCCTCCTCGATGATGCCGTCCTTGACGTTCAGCGTGAGCTTGCAGGCGCCCTGCTGAGGTGCGCACCAACCCACACCGTGCGTAAGACCGGAGATGTCGGAAATCTCCTTAGCCTGGACCCACTTGCCCTCCTCGGGGATGGGTGCGGGGCCGTGGTATGCACCCTTGGCAACGGGGCACATGTTCTCCACTTCCTGTGAGTACTGCATGCCTCTCCTCTCTATCGTGTTGGCGTCCCGTCTGGGGGTCGTGGCTGGCGATTGCCGGGCGACCCTTCGAAAGGGACATGACATGCAGCCCCTATAATACCGCGAAATGCACGGAATATTCGGCGAACGGCTCAGTTTTCGTAGCGGGAAGTCCGGAAGTTTTAATTGAAACGGTTTAACTCTATGTTCTGTGGTCGTGAACTTCCGTAGAGGGGGTCCTTCTTGGGCAAGCTTTTGGTCAGCTCTTGTAAGCGTTGCAGGGGTTGACCTGTTGCAACGGTGCCGTTCGCCGCCTGATTACTGCCTTTGGCCGCGCGAGTGTATTGTTTTGCGTGAATGTTTTGATGGCACGCTTCAATCGTGCTGTATTGGATGGCAAGCAGATGCCGGCGAAGGGAGCGCCATGCAGCGCGTTTGGAGAACGGTTACCGGCTTTTACCATGTCTGTGCCCGCGGTACGGGCAAGCAGCTCATCTTTGAGGGCGATGACGACCGGTGGGAGTTTTTGGAGCTGATGCGTGAGTGCTGCCGCAAGGCGGGCGTGACGGTTATCGCCTGGTGCCTTATGGGCAATCACGTGCGTCTGGTGCTTGCAGATTACGAGGACGCGATGAGCGCGGCGATGCACCGGCTGCTTTTGACGTACGCGCGGCGGTTCAATAAACGCACGGGGCGCACAGGGCATCTGTTCCAGAACCGTTTTGACCGG
>CABUKY010000121.1 GCA_902492185.1 uncultured Collinsella sp. | reverse complement strand
CGCTTTAAGATGGTCATGATCGACGAGTTCCAGGACACCGACCAGATGCAGGTCGATTTGATTCGCTATCTGACGGGCGCGGGGGAGCGCGCGTTGTGCACCGTGGGCGATGCGCAGCAGTCGATCTACCGCTTCCGTGGCGCCGAGGTCGAGGTGTTCCGTCGTCAGGAGCGCAAGGTGGGCTCGTCTGCCGCGCCCGAGGCGACTGCCGTGGCCGATGCCCCTGCCGGCGAGCTCGTCAAACTCGTGCGCAACTTCCGCAGCCATGACGAGGTGCTGCGTTACGTGGCACGCGTCTTCGACGGCGATGACGGCGGCCTGATGCAGGGCTTTTTGGATCTTGAGGCGAGCGACGGCCGCAAGGACACGCTGGTGGCAGACGCTTCGCGTCGCCAGGCCCTCTTTGTTGCCGGCGGCAGTACGCAGGAGCGCACGCAGGCCAAGGCCCGCGCGATCGCCGAGCGATTCCGCGCGCTTGCCGATGCCGGCCAGCCCCAGGGCGGCATGGTACTGCTACTGGGCCGCATGACCAACGCCGACGTCTACGCCCAGGCCTTCCGCGATCAGGGGCTCGACTGCGTGATCGCAGGCGGCTCGGTCTTTGCCCAGGCAGCGGAGGTGCAGACGGTGCGTGCCCTGGTCTGCGCGCTCGCCAATCCGGCCGATACGGCGCAGGGCCTTATGCCACTGCTCGCCTCGCCGATGTTTGCGCTCGGTGCCCAGGAGTTCCTGGCGCTGGCGACCAAGCTCGATAGCGAGACAGGGGAGACCTCGCGCCGGAATATCGACATGGGCATCATGAGCGATTTCGACGTGCCGGGTTTGCAAGACTTGCCGCTTGTGACGCGCGCCCGCGAGGTGCTGCGGTATGCGCTTCGTCGCGTGGGCCGCGATTCGTTCGCCGCCATCGCGCGCGACGTGGTCAACGCCTCCGGCTGGTTTGTGCGTCTGGGACAGCGTGGTCCCGAGGGCAAGGCCATTGCCGCCAACGTGCTCAAGGCGCTCGACGCCGTGGCTGAGGCTGAGGCCGAGTTCGGCAACTCGCCGCGTTCCATCGCGCTTGCCTTCGACCGCTTCTTGGCGGGCAAGGAAGCCCCGGGTGCCCTCAACGAGGAAGGCGACGGCGCGGTGCGCATCATGACGGTGCATGCCTCCAAGGGTCTGGAATATCCGGTCGTGGCGGTCGCCGAGTGCTTTGGCGTGCGTAAGTCCTCGGGTGCGGCACAGATGGGTCGCGTCGAGGGCGGAGCGCAGGTCGTGGCACTGCCGGCACGCTTCGACGGCGTTAAGCTTGCCGACGGTACCTTTGTGAAGGGCGACGACGTCAAAAAGCAGTTTGAGCACGCGTTTAAGGGCAAGGGCACGTCGCTGTGGCTGCCGCCGGAGCTCATGGAGGACGTCTGTGCGACGGGTTCTCCCGCCGAGGCATTTGCTCGCCTGCGCAACGCCGACCTGCAGCTTTCGCTCGAGGAACGGGCCCGCTTGCTCTATGTTGCCATGACGCGTGCGCGCGAGCTGGTGATCTTGGCGATGGATGCCGGCGTGAGCCGTGGCAAGGTGACGGCGCCGACCTTCGATGTCGAGACCGATCTGACCTACGACGTGCTGCGCCGTATTTTGCCGACGGACGCTCTGGACATGCCGCAGCTCGATGCCGACCGCCTGGTGTTCGACAACTCCCAGCCGGGCGACTACGAGCTCATATCGCTAGCAGACTTTACGTTTGGCGAGCAGGCGTTTGAGGCCAACGCTTCGCTGGATGCCGAGGGCAGGCTTGTTCGTGGCGATGCCGATGCAGATGCTGCCGACGATTCGGCCAGTACAATCGTCCCCGGTCCTGCCGACCCCGAGCCCGATGCGTTTGAGCTCGTGTATCCCCAGGCGGTGGGCGTGCGCATGGGCATCTGTCCGTTTCCGGTGCGTGACTCGTATAGCTACTCGTCAATCGCTGCGGCGCTCCATGCCGAGACAGAAGACCGTGCCGCCGAGGCGCGTGTGCCCATGGACGAGTCCGGCGATGATGCAGAGTCGGATGGCTCGGAGATGACGGATGCAGACGTGGCTGCTGTCGAGCCCGCCGGCAATCCCATGGCGCTGGGCTCGGCCTTCCACGCCGCCTGCCAGTGGCTCATCGAGATGGGTGCCGATGCGCTGCCCGCTGAGCGTGCCGACGCCCTGGCTCGCCTGTGGCACCTGACGCCAGAACAGCGCGAGCGCTTCGATGTCGCTCTGGAGCGCTGGCTCAAGTCGTCGGTTCGTGCCGACCTGCTCGCGTGGCCGTGCGTTCGCGCCGAGGTGCCGTTCTTTTCGCTGGGCTGCGAGGACGAGGACATCGCTCGCTACGGCGCATATGCCGAAGGCGCCATCGATGCACTGGCGACGAACCCGGCGGATTCGTCACGCGCGCTGGTCATCGACTATAAGACGGGCGGCACGCCGGACGAGACGCCGGACCAGCTGCAGGAGAAGCACGCCCTGCAGGCGCGCGTCTACGCTGATGTTCTGAGCAAGGCGGGCTTTGAGGCTGTGACCGTCAAGTTCGTCCGCGTGGAGCAGGCCGATCCGACTCTCTTCGTCAATCCCGCCGAGCCCCAAGTAGTCACCTACAACTTCTAGTCCTCAGATAACTTGCGGTGGAATCCTTTTCGATTCCACCGCAACTGCAATAGCGATGATTTTTCTGGGACGGGGATTAAAAAATCATCGAGAGGATCGCCTGTTCGAAAAGTTGCCAAAATAGCCGCGTCCCAAAAAGACTGGTTATTGGGCGTTGACAGTTGGCGAGCCGTAGGTAAAATATCAACTTGTCCTGGGGACGTAGCTCAGTTGGGAGAGCGCTGCCGTCGCATGGCAGAGGCCGAGGGTTCGACTCCCTTCGTCTCCACCCTTGGATTTGATAAGCCGCTGACATTGTGTCGGCGGCTTTTTTTAAAAGAAAGGGCTTTACCATGGCCGAGCTTGAGTCCCAACCATTGTCCGACGAGGAGCGCGCTGAGTTGGAAGAGCTCCGCGCTGAGAAGGCCCGCCGCGAGGCTCGGGAAGAGGCCCGTCGCGAGCGCGAGGAGCTGGCTGCCCTGCGTGCCGAGCGTACGAAGGCCGAGGAGGCCGCCGCGAACGCCGCATCCGCATCGGCGCCCGCGCCCGCTCCCAAGCCCGCTGCTGCGAAGCCTGCACCTGCCGCGCCCAAACCTCAGCCTAAAAAGGCCGCTCGTCCCAAGTCCGTCGAGCCCAAGCTGAGCCGTGACGAGATGACCTTTGCCCAGCGCATGGTTACCTCCAAGGAACCTACGGGCGAGAACGAGATCCCTGGCATGGCGCCGGCTCAAAAAATCATCATTGTCCTTGCCCTCATCGCGTTTGTCATCTTTATGGGCTACACGATCCTGACCAGCATGGGCCTGCTCTAACCGATTTACATCGGGCGTCATGTCCGCATCCTCTGCTCTCGTCTAACCCTCAAATTCTGTACCACACATCCGAAAGGTCGCCCCATGGCTTTGACCGACATCTCGCATCCCACCGACATTGCAATGCTCACCGATCTGTACGAGCTCACTATGGCCCAGGGCCTGTGGGAGAGCGGCAAGGCCAATGAGCAGGGTTGTTTTACCGCGTTTTACCGTGACCATCCGTTTGGCAGCGCGTACGCCGTCATGTGCGGTACCGCCGAGCTCCCCGAGCTGGTCGAGAATCTGCGCTTTACGCCTGAGGACATCGAGTACCTCGCCTCGCTTCAGGCTCCCGCCGGCGGTGCGATGTTTAAACCCGCATTCCTCGACTATCTGCGCAACTTCCACGCGCACGTGAACATTGACGCCGTGCCCGAGGGCGAGCTTGTTTTTCCGCGCGAGCCCATGGTGCGCGTCACCGGTCCGGCGCTGGAGTGCCAGCTGCTCGAGACGGCGCTGCTCAACATCGTCGGCTTCCAGACGCTCGTCGCCACCAAGACGGCACGCGTGGTGTTGGCGGCGGATGGCCGTCCTGTCGCCGAGTTTGGCCTGCGCCGCGCCCAGGGTCCCGATGGCGGTCTGGCCGTCGCCCGCGCGAGCTACGTTGCCGGCTGCTCGTCCACGTCTAACGTGCTTGCCGGGCGCCGTTACGGCATCCCCGTCTTTGGCACCCACGCGCACAGCTGGGTGATGAGCTTCGATTCCGAGCTCGAGGCCTTCCGCGCCTTTGCCAAGTCGAGCCCTAAGAACTGCACGCTGCTCATCGACACCTATGACGTGCGCGAGGGCTGCGAGCATGCCATTACGGTTGCCAAGGAGATGGAGGCGGCGGGCGAGCGCCTGTCGGCGATTCGCATTGACTCGGGCGACCTCGCCAAGCTCTCCAAGTATGTCCGTGGTCGTTTTGATGCCGAGGGCCTGCCTTATGTGGGGATCTCGGTGTCTAACGACCTGGACGAGTACACGATCCAGTCGCTGCTCGACCAGGGCGCACCCATCGACAGCTTTGGCGTGGGCACCAAGCTCGCGACCTGCTACGATCAGCCGGCGCTGGGCGGCGTGTACAAGCTTTCCGCCCGTCGGGCGAACGAGACAGACCCGTGGACGCCGGTGGTGAAGCTCTCCGAGCAGCCCTACAAGCGCACGATTCCGGGTGTGCAGCGTGTGCGCCGCTATTACGATGGCTTTGGCGGCCCGGTCTGCGACATGATCTATGATGAGGACCATCTGGCGGGGGAGGGCGCCGCGCGCGGCAATACCCTCGTGGCCGTGAACGATGCCGCCCTGGTAACCGAT
Source organism: uncultured Collinsella sp. (assembly GCA_902492185.1). Taxonomy (GTDB): domain Bacteria; phylum Actinomycetota; class Coriobacteriia; order Coriobacteriales; family Coriobacteriaceae; genus Collinsella. The sequence continues at coordinate 859 of CABUKY010000121.1, read as the reverse complement.
GTGTCGGAGCTTGAGTATCGCGAGCTGCTGGTGCCGATCGTGCGCGATGGCGGTGCGGTGGCTCCGCGTGAGAGCATCGAGGATGCGCGCGAGCGCTGTGCTTGGGCACTCGATCATCTGGACTCGGCTTTCAAGCGCTTCCTCTACCCGCAGACCTACGTGGTGGGCATGGAGCAGGGCCTGGCCCAGGTGCGCGACGAGCTCGTGCGCAAGAACATGGCCGCGGCTTCTGCTTTTCCCTGGGCTCACTAATTCCTTGGGCGGTAGGGGCGAGTCACGCTTCCTTGGCCGCCAGCTCGGCCGTTCGCTGAACAGTTGATTGGTTTGACGTATGACGACTTCTTATAAAACGATGGTGGTAAAGATCGGTTCGTCCACGGTTGTGGGCGCCGATGGCAAGGTCAACCGCTCCTTTATCGGCGGGCTTGCCGATCAGGCCGCAGCCCTGCGCAAGCTCGGCTGGCGTCTGGTCGTGGTGAGCTCGGGCGCAAGCCTGTCGGCGACCTGCCGAGCCTGCAGGCTTGCGCCTCGGCTGGTCAGTGCATCATCTCGTCGGCCTACGACGAGGAGTTCCATGCGCGCGACCTGCTCACCTCGCTCGTGCTGCTCACGCGCCACGATACGGCCCGCCGCACGTCTTACCTGCACGCGCGCGACGCCCTGCTGCGCCTCGTGGAGCTTGGCGTGGTGCCGGTCGTCAACGAGAACGATACCGTTACCGTTGATGAGATTAAGTTTGGTGACAACGACACACTGGCGGCGCTTGTGAGCTGCCTGGTTTCTGCCGATCTGTGCGTGACGCTCTCGGACATCGATGGTCTCTATACTGCCAATCCGCACGAGGACCCGACGGCCGAGT
>CABUKY010000120.1 GCA_902492185.1 uncultured Collinsella sp. | reverse complement strand
CCGTTGAGGGCGTGATGCCGCAGACCCGCGAGCACGTGCATGTGCTGGAGCTGCTGGGCGTCACACACATGGTGGTGGCGCTGACGATGTGCGACCTGGCCGATGCCGAGATGACCGAGCTTGCCGAGCTTGATGTCGATGACTTTTTGTCGGGTACCGTGTTTGCGGGCGCGCCGATCGTGCCTGTGTCGTCCAAGACAGGCGAGGGGATTGACGGGCTGCTTGCGGTGCTCGACGAGCAGGTAAGTGCCTGCTGGGATGCTTGCCGCGACCGTTCCGAGCTCACCGATGCCGCGCCGCGTCTGCCCATCGACCGCTGCTTTACGATCAAGGGCGTCGGCACCGTCGTGACGGGAACGCTGCACGATGCGCCGGTTGCGGTGGGCGACGAGCTGATGGCTTTGCCGTCGCGTACAGTCTGTCGCGTGCGCGGGATTCAGGTGCATGGCGATACGCCGCGAGCACTGCCGGGACAGCGCGTGGCACTCAACTTGGTGGGCGATGCCGTCGCCACGCTCGATCGCGGTGAGATGCTCGGCGTGGCGGGCCGCTTTGGCCAGACGATGCGCTTTATGATGACGTTTACGTATTTGGGTCGCGAGGGAGCCAAGCCGCGTGTGTTCGAGTCGGGTGCGCGTGTGCACGTGATGGCGGGTACGGCCGAGGTCGTCGGTCGCATCATGTTCATGGAGGGTGAGGCCCCCATGGCAGTGGGTGAAACCCGTATTGTTCAGGTGCGCTTGGACAACTCGCTGCCGCTGCGCGCCGGGGACCATGCCGTGGTGCTGTCCTATTCGCCCGTGATGCTTATTGGCGGCGGGCGCGTGCTGCTTTCGCGCTGCCGTCGCTCGCGCGAGCTTGCTGAAGGGGAGCGTGCGCTGTACGCGGCGCTTGAGTCCGGCGATATCGCGGGCGGTGTGGGCGCTTGGCTGGCGCTGCAGATGCTGCCGGTTACGGCGGCTGATGTTGCCGAGGCTTTGGATCTTGGTGTCGGCGAGGCCGATGCCGCACTGCGCGGATTGGTGGCGCAGGGCTCCGTTCGCAAGCTTGCCGCGGGCGATGCGGGCCTCTTGGCGGACGCCGTGGTGCTCGACGCCGCGATGGATGCACTGGCGGCGACCCTGTCAGCCATGCACGCGGCGGCTCCCAAGGAGACGGGCTTTACGCCCGGCGCCGTTGCCCATGCTGCGTGGCCTGCCGCTGATGAAGGCGTTGCCGCGGCCCTGATTGCCGAGGGCTGCTCCCGTGGCGTGTGCGCCGCCGAGGGCGCCGAGGTATTCGATCCGCATTCGGCCGCCGCTGCCGCACGCGTGGTGCGAGAGGCTTGCGAGCGGATCGTCGCGCTGCTTGACGAGGCCGGCCTCGATGCACCGACGTTGCCCGAGGTGGGCGAGCGACTACAGCTCGATCGCGACACCATGACGCGTGCCCTGCGCGAGCTTTCGCTCAGCCGCTCGATCGTTAAGGTTGAGCGCGACGTTGCCCTGTCCGCTGCCGCCGAGGCCCATGCGCGTGAGCTCGTCGCAGCTGCCATTGAGGCAGCCGGTGGCGCAGCCACAACGAGCGTGCTGCGCGAGGCCCTAGGCGTGTCGCGCAAACGCGCCATCAGCATCTTGGAGCACCTGGATGCCGTGCGCTTTACGGTGCTCGACAAAGACGCCGGCGGCCTGCGCTCCCTGCGCTAGATTGGCTGCTCGGTTTGGTAAAATACCGCCGCACTTGGGAACGGATGGGCTCCGGTGGGCTCCGCGGTCCTCAAAACCGTTGCGAGGCGTGCAAAACGTCTTGGATGTGTTCGATTCACATACGTTCCCGCCATACGCTACCAGCGCTTTTGTGCTCGCGGTCTTGCTGCGTGCCGCAAAGGCGCTGTTTTGTTTTTGCACGGGTTTGCCGTGCCGCCCGCTTTATCGGCGACGGTATTTGGCTTCGTGTGCCGGGTTTTGAGCATACCGATGGGGGTGGTTTGCCGTATGACTACCGTAAGACGGGCCGATCTTTCTTGTGTCGTCCAGGCGGGCGGGTTGTCGTCGCGCATGGGTTGCGATAAGGCGCGCATGGCATTTTGCGGCGAGCCGCTCATCGAACGCGTGCTGGGTCGGCTGGCGCCAGTTGCCGGCGAGTTGGTCGTGACGACTTCGCGTCCCAGCGAGCTTGCCTACCTTAGGGAGCGCGCGTTTGGCGGCCTGGTGCCGCGAATAGTGTCGGACCTTGAGGGGCCGGCGGGCGCCATGCGCGGCATCGCGAGCTCGTTGACCGCGGCCCGATTGCCGCTCGTGGCGATTGTCGCCTGCGATATGCCGTTTGTCTCGCCGGAACTCATCGGCGTGCTTGCCGATCATGTTGAGGCCGAGGCGCTCGATGTGTGCGTGCCGCGCGAGGAGCGGGGGATTGAGCCGCTTTGCGCCGTCTGGCGCCGTGACGCGTGTGCGCCGGTTGCCCAAGAGCTGCTCGCCGGTGACCGTCAGCGAATCCGCTGCCTGATCGACCGGGTGAACGCCGGGTATTTGGACGAGCCTCAGATTGTCGCGGTCGCCGGCTCGACGCTCTGCTTCGAAAACGTCAATACGCCCGAGGAGTTTGCGGCGGCCGAGTTACTCGCCTAGACGATTGGAGTTGCCATGTCTCACGATATTTGTCCCGACACGGGAGAACCTTGCACTTGCGACGGGTCCGAGCCTTGCACCTGCGGCTGTGGCGGCTGTGGACATACGGCCGAGGAAGAGGCAGCGGCGGCTGCGTATCGCGAGTCGCACCGCGAAGGCCCGTTCGGTGATGCTCTCGACCACGAACGCAAAATTATCGTGTCGTTTGACAGCACCTTCGATGTGATGGAATGCGAGCAGCTGTGCCTGGATGCCGGCGTGCCCGGGCGCATTATGCCTTTGCCCGGCTCCATTACCGCAGGTTGCGGCCTGTGTTGGGCCATGCCGTTCTCGGGCGATGCACTCTCCGCCTTCCGCACTGCCACCGAAGGCCGCATAACCCCCGCCGACTACCATCAGCTCGTTCTCTAACCACCAACACCAACACAAGGGTGCCTGTCCCCAATGTGGTGGTTGGGAACATGTGGACGAAACAGCTTCGAAACACGCGATTTGTACGTCGGGCGCTCAAAAACGCCTCTACCTGCATCGTAATCAAAACGAAACATCTGCTCGTCGGCTTATGCGTAACTTTGCTGCAACAGTGCGATATTATCCATACTCGATAAAGCTCGCGGCGCATGGGGCGCCTCGAACGATACTTTTCTTTTCCATCAATTGGAGGAAGCATGAGCTACACGCAGAAAGTTCTCGACGAGCTCAAGGCCCGCTATCCCGAGCAGCCTGAGTTCATCCAGGCCGCGACCGAGATCCTCGGTACCATCCAGCCGGCGCTCGACGCCCATCCCGAGTACGAGGAGGCCGCCCTGCTTGAGCGCCTCGTCGAGCCCGAGCGCATCGTCATGTTCCGTGTCCCCTGGGTCGACGACCAGGGCAAGGTTCAGGTCAACCGCGGTTACCGCGTCGAGTTCAACTCTGCCATTGGGCCCTACAAGGGCGGCCTGCGCTTTAACCCGACGGTCACCCTGGGTATGCTCAAGTTCCTGGGCCTGGAGCAAATCCTCAAGAACAGCCTGACCACCCTTCCCATGGGCGGCGGCAAGGGCGGCTCCGACTTTGACCCCAAGGGCAAGTCCAACAACGAGATCATGCACTTCTGCCAGTCCTTCATGACCGAGCTCTATCGCCACATCGGCCCCAACACCGACGTTCCCGCCGGCGACCTGGGCGTTGGCGGCCGCGAGGTGGGCTACCTGTTCGGCCAGTACAAGCGCCTGACCAACGAGTGGACCGGCGTTCTTACCGGCAAGGGCCTCTCCTTTGGCGGCTCGCTCGCCCGTACCGAGGCCACCGGTTACGGTCTGGCCTACTTTGTGGACGAGTACCTCAAGAGCCGCGGCGACTCCTTTGAGGGCAAGAACGTCGTCGTTCACGGCTCCGGCAACGTCGCTATCTACGCGGTCCAGAAGGTCACTCAGCTCGGCGGCAAGGTGCTCGCCTGCTCCGATACCCACGGCTGGGTCGAGGATCCCGACGGCATCGACTACACCGTGCTCGAGCACATCTACAACAAGAAGCGCTCTGGCCACGACAAGGGCGTTACGCTCGCTATGTACGTTGACGAGAAGCCTAACGCCGTGTGGCACGAGGGCGACGGCCGCGGCGTGTGGCAGCTTCCCTGCGATATCGCGCTGCCCTGCGCTCGCGAGAACACGCTGCTGCTCGAGGACGCCCAGGCGCTCGTCGCCAACGGCTGCAAGGTGGTCGGCGAGGGAGCGAACATGCCCACGACCATCGAGGCCACGACCTACTTCCAGGAGAACGGCGTCGCCTTTATGCCCGGTAAGGCTGCCAACGCCGGCGGCGTGCTCGTGTCCGGCCTGGAGATGAGCCAGAACGCCGAGCACCTGTCCTGGACCTTCGAGGAGGTCGACGGCAAGCTCGAGCAGCTCATGCGCGGCATGTTCCACAACGTGGACGACACCGCCAAGGAGTACGGCCAGGAGGGCAACTTTGTCATGGGCGCCAACATCGCCGGCTTCCTGAAGGTCGCCGACGCCATGCTCGCCCAGGGCGTCTGCTAAATCTTCGCTCGACATAGCATGCGATAAGGCTCCCAGCCATTCCGGCTGGGAGCCTTTTCTATCCCGGAGGACTCCTCATAACTTGCGGTGATATACGGACTGTTTAGCGTCCCAGAACGGCTAATCAGTCCGTATATCACCGCAAGTTATGGATGGGTGGGTGGATTTTGTCCTAAAACGGTGTGCGGCCCCTCGTTTGGTACACTTAAACGTACTGGACAAGTAAAGAGATGGGGGAGAACGTGCTCAAGTTCGGTACCTACGTCCGTGTTGGAAACGCGGCCGAAGCCTATGAGCTCTTACAGAAGAACCGCAACAACAAGATTGTGGGCGGTGGCATCTGGATGCGCCTGGGTTCGCGTCGCGTGGCGACGGCGATTGACCTTTCGGCCTGCGGACTCGATCAGATCGAGGAGACCGAGACCGAGTTTCGCATCGGTGCCATGTGCACCCTGCGCCAGCTCGAGCGCCATGCCGAGCTCAACGCGCTTGTCAACCATGTCTTTGAGTTTGCCGTCCACGATATCGTGGGCGTGCAGCTGCGTAATACCGCCACGGTGGGCGGCAGCATTTACGGCCGCTTTGGCTTCTCGGACGTGCTCTCGGCCTTTTTGGCGCTCGATTCGTACGTTGAGCTGACGGGTGCCGGCCGCGTGCCGCTCGCCGAGTTCGTGGACATGGGCTACGTGCGCGACGTGATCGAGTACGTGGTGGTCGTTAAGCACGATTACCGTGCGAGCTACGAGGCCGTGCGCAAGGCCGCGACCGACTTCCCCTCCTTAAACGTCACCGCCGCCTGGTGGGATAACAGCTGGCATGTCACCGTGGGTGCCCGTCCGCTGCGCGCGACCCTGCTGCAGGGCGAGGCATGTGGCCTTATCGGCAAGCAGCCTTCCGAGGACGAGCTGCGCGCCCTTGCCGCATCCGTGCGTGCCCTGAGCTACGGCACCAATATGTGGGGCTCGGCCGACTACCGCC
>CABUKY010000119.1 GCA_902492185.1 uncultured Collinsella sp. | reverse complement strand
GCCCTTAAAGCGGATGCCCTTGTACTTGCCGCAGGAGCACTCCCAGTCCTTGGCGGGACCGAAGATCTTCTCGCAGAACAGGCCGTCCTTCTCGGGCTTGAGGGTACGGTAATTGATGGTCTCCGGCTTCTTGACCTCACCGTGCGACCAGGAACGGATCTGGTCGGCGGAGGCAAGGGAGATCTTTACCGAGTCAAAATCAGTAGCTTCGAAATCTGCCACAGTCAACTACTCCTTATCAGTGGTCGTGGCGGCGACAGCCTCGGGTGCCTCGGCGGTCTCGGCATCCTGGGCTTCGACGTCGGCATCAACGCCGGCGAGCGCGGCCAGGTCATCGAGGGCAGAGGTCTCCTCGGCGGTCACAGGGGCGGAGGCGTCCTCGTCGGCATCGTGCATGGGCTCGATGTCCAGTGCGAGGGAGCGAATCTCCTTGACGAGAACCTTGAAGGACTCGGGGATACCCGGGACCGGAACGTTCTCGCCCTTGACGATGGACTCGTAGGTCTTGACGCGGCCCACGGTATCGTCGGACTTGACGGTCAGGATCTCCTGCAGGACGTTGGAAGCACCGTATGCGTACAGTGCCCAAACTTCCATCTCGCCGAAGCGCTGGCCGCCGAACTGAGCCTTGCCGCCCAGCGGCTGCTGGGTAACCAAGCTGTAAGGGCCGGTCGAACGGGCGTGGATCTTGTCGTCGACCATGTGGCCGAGCTTGAGGATGTAGGACGTACCCACGGTAATGGGCTCGCGGAACTCCTCGCCGGTGCGGCCGTCGAACAGACGGGTCTTGCCGCGCTCGTCAAGCTGGGTGACAAACTCGGGGCGCATGTGATCGCCAAAGGCAGCGGTGGCCTTGTTGAGCATGTTCTTGTTGGCACGACGAATGACCTCGGCGATCTCGTCCTCCTTGGCGCCGTCGAAGACGGGCGTCGCGGTGAAGAACGGGCCGGGGACGTACTTGTCGGAGTCGGCCTGCTCGGTATCCCAACCGCAGGCGGCAGCCCAGCCAAGGTGGCACTCGAGCAGCTGGCCGACGTTCATACGGGACGGAACGCCCAGCGGGTTGAGGATAACGTCGATCGGGGTACCGTCAGCCATATAGGGCATGTCCTCGACCGGCAGAACGTTACAGATAACACCCTTGTTGCCGTGGCGGCCGGCGATCTTATCGCCCTGCTGGATCTTACGACGCTGGGCGACGTAGACGCGCACCTGCTCGTTGACGCCGGGGGCCAGGTCGTCGCCGTTCTCGCGGCTAAAGCGGACGACGTCGATGACGCGGCCGTAAGCGCCGTGAGGCATCTTAAGGGAGGTATCGCGAACGTCGTGAGCCTTGGCACCGAAGATGGCACGCAGCAGGCGCTCCTCGGCGGTCAGAGCGCTCTCGCCCTTAGGCGTGACCTTGCCGACCAGGATGTCGCCAGGGCCGACCTCGGCGCCGATGCGGATGATGCCGTCCTCGTCGAGGTTGGCAAGCATGTCCTCGGAGAGGTTCGGGATCTCGCGGGTGATCTCCTCGGGGCCGAGCTTGGTGTCGCGGGCGTCGATCTCGTGACGGGTGATGTTGATGGTCGTCAGCAGGTCCTCGGCCACCAGGCGCTCGGACACGACGATACCGTCCTCGTAGTTAAAGCCTTCCCACGGCATGTATGCCACGGTGAGGTTCTGGCCCAGTGCGAGCTCGCCGTGATCGGTCGAGGGACCGTCGACCAGAGGCTCGCCCTGCTCAACGGTGTCACCGACGCGCACGAGCGGACGGTGGTTGATGCAGGTGGACTGGTTGGAGCGCTGGTACTTGGCCAGGTGGTACTCGTCCATGCCGCCGGCATGCTTGACGATGATCTTGGCGGCGTCGGCAAAGATGACCTCGCCGGCGTTCTTGGCCAGGGTGACCTCGCCGGAGTCCAGAGCGGCGCGACGCTCCATGCCGGTACCGACATAGGGAGCGGCGGGGTGAACCAGCGGCACGGCCTGACGCTGCATGTTGGCGCCCATCAGCGTACGCTTGGCGTCGTCGTGCTCAAGGAACGGGATCAGCGTGGCTGCGACGGAGAGCATCTGACGCGGCGAGACGTCCATGTAGTCGACGTCCTCGACGGGCACGTCAGCGGGAGCGCCGAAGGAGCCGTCGAAGTCGCGGGTACGGGCGATCACGGTGTGCGGGCGGACAATCTTGCCCTCGGCATCAGTCGTGATGAACTCGTTGGTCTTGGGATCGAGCGGCGTGTTGGCCGGCGCGATGACGTGCTTCTCTTCCTCGTCAGCGGTCATCCAGTCGATCTGATCGGTGGCAACGCCGTTCTCGACGCGACGGAACGGGGCCTCGATGAAGCCATACTCGTTGACGCGGGCGTAGAGGGCGAGCGAGCCGATCAGGCCGATGTTGGGGCCTTCGGGGGTCTCGATCGGGCACATGCGGCTGTAGTGCGAGTTGTGAACGTCGCGGACGGCCGTCGGCACGTTGGTGCGGCGGCTGGAGCCGGACTTGTGGCCGGCAAGACCACCAGGGCCGAGTGCGGACAGACGGCGCTTGTGGGTCAGACCGGTCAGGGGGTTCGCCTGGTCCATGAACTGCGAGAGCTGCGAGGAACCGAAGAACTCCTTGATGGAGGCCACGATCGGGCGGATGTTGATGAGCGACTGCGGGGTGATCTCGTCGATGTCCTGGGAGCTCATGCGCTCACGGACGACGCGCTCCATACGGCTCATGCCGATACGGAACTGGTTGGCGACGAGCTCGCCGACGGTACGGATGCGGCGGTTGCCGAAGTGGTCGATGTCGTCGACCTTGAAGCCCTGCTCGCCGGCAGCGAGGGACAGGAGGTAGCGCAGCGTCGCGACGATATCCTCGTCGGTGAGCACCGTGACCTCTTCCTCGGTGGTGAGGTTGAGCTTCTTGTTGACCTTGTAACGACCGACGCGGGCCAGATCGTAGCGCTGCGGGTTGAAGAGCAGGCCCTCAAGCAGGCTGCGGGAAGCGTCCACGGTGGGGGGCTCGCCCGGGCGCAGGCGACGGTAGATCTCGATGAGGGCGTCCTCGCGGGTGAGGGCGGTGTCGCGCTCCAGGGTGCGCTTGATCACATCGGAGTTGCCGAGCAGCTCGATGATGTCGTCGTTGGTGACGGCGATGCCAAGGGCGCGCAGGAACATCGTGGCGCTCTGCTTGCGCTTACGGTCGATGGAGACCATGAGCTGGTCGCGCTTGTCGACCTCAAACTCAAGCCAGGCACCGCGGGACGGGATGATCTGGGCCTTGTAGATCTGCTTGCCCGAATCCATCTCGGAGCTGTAGTACACGCCCGGGGAGCGGACGAGCTGCGAGACGACGATACGCTCGGTACCGTTGATGATGAAGGTGCCCTGATCAGTCATCATGGGGAAGTCGCCCATGAAGACGAGCTGCTCCTTGATCTCGCCGGTCTCCTTGTTGGTGAGACGGACGTCGGTCAGAAGCGGAGCCTGATAGGTCATATCCTTCTCGCGGCACTCCTCAACGGTGTGCGCGGGGTCGCCGAACTGATGCTCGCCGAAGGTAACCTCGAGAACATGGTTCTGGCTCTGGATGGGGCTGGATTCCTTGAACGCCTCACGAAGGCCCTCGTCCTTAAAACGCTCAAAGGATTCCCTTTGAACAGAGATAAGGTTGGGGAGCTCCATGGCCTCCGGGATTTTCCCGAAGCTGACGCGCTTGCGCTCAGTGGCAGTGTATGCGTAGGTCACCAGGTTTTTCCTCCTTCACGGAAATGCTCGGTGGGTTGGCGAGGCATAGCTTCGCCAGTTATCGCAACCTAATAGTTTATCAGGTACCGACCGTTGGGCAAGAAAAGCCTTGACGCGATTGAGTTTTTGGAGTAGCAAAGTTTTTCGACAGAAAATGCGCAGGTAGATAGGTGTGCATCGAACATCTGTTCATATATTTTCTGTGAACGAGACTGCTGGTGCCGACCGCTGAATGGCGGAATGGCGGCGAGGGTTAACCAGGCGGAAACTGCGTCCCGTTTTGAGGCCTCAAACTGGGACGCAGTTTCCGGTTGAGCCCTGTTTGGGAAACCGCATCCCGTTCTGAGCCGATATTCTGGGTCGCAGTTTCCGCTAGGGGCCCCGACCGGAAAGCGCATCCCAGAATTCGGCCAAATTGTGGGTCGCACTTTCCGGCAGGTTATGGCAAAGGAGCCTCCGCCTTGTTGCACCCGTTTGGCAATGTTGCGCAACAGATTCTTTGAATCCGGCATGAAGATACTGGATAGTTACTTATAACCTAAAGAAAGGATCGCCATGTTCAAGAGCATCCGAAAAGGCGGGAGGATCGCCGCAGCCACAATCGGCATCGTAGCGGCGCTGACCCCGCTGGCTACCCCCCCGCGGCATTAGCTGACGGCCTGCCGACACCGGAGCTGGAGAAGTCGCTAACTGTCGACGTCGAAGGCGAGAATCCGTCTGCATGGTTCACGGATGACGGCAATTATGCCATCATCGCAGACTATGACTATGACCTTGACGATAACGATAACGGCAATTATGTATATTACGGTTATTCACGGCTTGATCTTAAGAGCGGCGAAGTCACTCCTATCGACATACCGAAATCCTGCCTATCCGATGTTCAGAGTACTTGGGACAACAAGTGTCTTTATTGGCTGGAAGACGGCAAGGTCATCGTCTATTCCATCGAAGATCAACAACGGGTCGCTTACTCTATACACGTAAAGAAATTAGAGGCCGGCAGCATCGAGCTTAATGAAGACGGAAACAGCTTGACTGCCTATTGTTCGAATGGCAAATACGGGGGGTTTTGCGTTTTCAATCTGCAATCAAATAAGAAAACATTTACGTACAAGTTCGAAAAAGGCGATTTGAATGCCGTCCTCTCAAGGGATGGAAAGCGTTTGTATGTCTGCTCGAATCGAAAGCTCAAGATAATCGACATTCCCGATGGCTCCACGTCAATTAAAGAGATACCAGGCAACGCCCAAAGTAATGGTGTAACTAGGGTATACGGGTCCGATAAACTATTCATAGAGACTCTCAGCGACGATGACGATTCGCGATATTCAACCTCCTATTTCATGGCGGATTACGATGGCAACATCGATAAAGTAGCCGACGGTAATAAAATTGGTGTCTACAATTGGGGAGATAATTGGGGAAAATATTTCCTAGCCTTTACTGGCGAAAACTTCGACACTATTGTCATCGATTCGCATTCTGGGAAGCAAATCCGCTATGTAATTACGAATGACGACGAGACGGCGTTTGATATCAGCGACATCTCGAGGAATGGCGATATCGCACTGGCAAGAGTCTTGTCCTGGGACTCGCACGATAATTCAAGGGCAATCCGCCTCATCGACACCAAGACAGGCCAGAGGGTCGACTGTAAAATTAAATCGGATAGCTATTGCTCCCCCGAGTTCGTCAATAACGACCAAAAAATCGTTGTGGACTATTCCGATGCCGAAGACCCCACGAAGATGCACATCGACGTCTACAAGTCGAATATCCACTATAGCCCGATTGAAAAACTCATCTTCTTTGCCCAGGACAACATGCCAATCGTTGTTGGCAGTGGGATTGCAGCTGTCCTGATGATCATCGGCGGCATCGCAGCCGTTTGCATCCGTCGAAAAA
>CABUKY010000118.1 GCA_902492185.1 uncultured Collinsella sp. | reverse complement strand
GACGACGTCGTGCCAGTCACTCGTAAAGGCCTCGCGCTCAATGCCTGCCGCCTCGGCCTGCTCCCAAGCAAGCGCGCAGGCGCGGGTCAGCTTAAGGTCGATGCCGTAGGCTGCCAGGTACTCATCGTGGTGGCTCTTGATCAGACGGGCCACGCCGCCGCCGACGGTTCCCAGACCGATCAGACCGACGTTCACGGTGCGCAGGGGTTCGCTCATAGATAGCTCCTTCGTGCATCTTATGGATGGATTAACCGCTTAAAGGTTGAGTGCATTCTAGCGTGAACCGAGGGCGCGTGCTCGCCAGGCAACAGGAGTCGCACAAAACGGCACCCCCGAAACGCTGCGGAAACATTGGAAACATGCTCACTACATACGACCTACAGCCTATGTGATTCAGGATGGCAAGTACATCGCCGCCTAAGTGCATATAACGACACCGGTGGGGCTGTTTTATTCAGGGCAAGGACGCCTGTAACAGAACGGAAACATTACTTTCACACAATAAAGTGGCTAAACTGCATAAACCGATAGGAATACGCAGAATTATGGATAAATGGGCAAAACAAAAGAAAAGTTGAAATAATCGCCACTTTTCTCAACTAAAGCGTCTACTATTTTGCGAACGCCGAACACGGCGAAGGATGGCCTGTCGGGTAACCGAAACCCGACGAGATTTGAGAGGAGAGCCGCATGTCGAGCCTCACCGGTAAGTCATTGAACCCTGTTATGAATCGCAGGAGCGTTATCGCGAGCGCAGCAGGTCTGGGGGCGATGTCCATTCTAGCTGGCTGCTCCTCCAACGGCGGCGACAGCGGTTCCGCGTCGGGCGACGCTTCGTTTAAGATCGGCACCATCGGCCCGCTGACCGGCGCCAACGCGTCCTACGGCAAGTCCGTTACCCAGGGTGTCGAGCTTGGCTGCAAGGATTTCTCGACCAAGGAGCTGCCGCTTGCCAGCAAGGCCGAGGACGACCAGGCCGATGGCGAGAAGGCCGTCAACGCCTTCAACACCCTGCTCGACTGGGGCATGCAGGCCCTCGTCGGCCCGACCACCACGGGTGCGTCGGTTGCCGTTGCCGCAGAGTGCGGTAACGACCCCAAGACGTTCATGATCACCCCGTCCGCGTCCTCCGAGGACGTCACCGACGGCAAGGATTGCGTCTTCCAGGTTTGCTTCACCGACCCCAACCAGGGTGTCAACGCTGCCAAGTTCCTGGCGCAGAAGTATGCGGACGAGAAGTTCGTGCTGTTCTACAACTCCGGCGACGCCTATTCTTCGGGCATCGCAGATTCCTTTAAGGCCCAGGCCGCTGAGTCCAAGCTCGAGATTGTCGACGAGGAAACCTTTAAGGACGACTCCGCCACGAGCTTTACCAACCAGCTGACCAAGGCCAAGCAGGCCGGTGCCACCATGATCTTTGCGCCGATCTACTACACGCCGGCGTCCGTCCTGCTCAAGAACGCCAAGGACATGGGCTACGACGTCAAGATGATGGGCTGCGACGGCATGGACGGCATCCTGGGCGTTGAGGGCTTCGATACCTCTCTTGCCGAGGGTCTGCTGCTCATGACCCCGTTCTCCGCCGACGACGAGAAGAACGCCGACTTCGTTAACGCTTACAAGGATAAGTACGGCGATACCCCCGACCAGTTTGCCGCCGACGCCTACGACGGCGTGCACGCGGTGGCCGAGGCCGTCAAGGAGGCCGGTCTTGGTGTCGACGCCGACCCGACCGAGGCCGCCGAGAAGCTGTCCAAGGCTATGCTCAAGATTACCGTTGACGGTCTGACCGGCAAGCTCACCTGGAACGATAAGGGCCAGGTCCAGAAGGAGCCCACGGCGTACGTCATCACCGACGGCAAGTACGTACAGGCCTAACTGGCCGCCTTACATAGAGCGGTTTTGATCCCAAGCAGGGGAGGTTTTGGCCTTCCCTGCTTGCTTGGTATCTAGGGACGATGTAACGTCCCTGTTTCATACATCAACTGGAAACCTATTCGAAAGGGGGATGTGGAACATGACGGTCTTTATCCAATACCTGGTCAACGGCCTGTCCATGGGCAGCGTCTACGCCATCATCGCGTTGGGCTACACCATGGTCTACGGTATCGCCAAGATGCTGAACTTCGCTCACGGCGACGTCATCATGGTCGGTGCCTATGTCTCGTTCTGCGCCACGTCGTATCTCGGCCTCCCGGGCTGGGCATCTGTAGTTCTCTCTTGTGTGGCCTGCACGGTTCTCGGTGTTCTCATTGAGGGTCTGGCCTATAAGCCGCTGCGTCAGGCGGGTCCGCTGGCCGTTCTAATCACGGCTATCGGCGTGTCTTACTTCCTGCAGAACGCCGCGCAGCTTCTGTGGGGCGCCACGCCCAAGAACTTCACTTCGCTCGTCACCTTCCAGGTGCCGGAGTTCTTGGCCAAGTTCAACGTAAGCGCCGTCTCACTCGTCACCATCGTCGCCTGCCTGGTTATCATGGCCGGCCTGATGTTCTTTACAGGTAAGACCAAGATGGGCAAAGCCATGCGCGCCGTGTCCGAGGACAAGGCCGCCGCTCAGCTCATGGGCATCAACGTCAACCGTACCATCTCGATGACGTTCGCCATCGGCTCTGCCCTTGCCGCCATCGCCGGCGTGCTGTTGTGCTCCTACTCGCCGGTGCTGCAGCCCACGACGGGCGCCATGCCTGGCATCAAAGCCTTCGACGCCGCCGTCTTCGGTGGCATCGGCTCCATCCCCGGCGCCTTTGTCGGTGGCATTCTTATCGGCATCATCGAGGCGATGGCACAGGCTTACATTTCCACGAGCCTTGCCAACTCCATCGTCTTTGGTGTTCTGATCATCGTCCTGCTCGTCAAGCCTGCCGGCCTCTTGGGCAAGTACGTCCCCGAGAAGGTGTAGGTGAGCGTTATGAAGTTTCTTAAAGACAAGCAGACGCGTCACGACTTTGTTACGTACGCCATGTGCCTTGTGGCGTTCGCCATCGTGTTCTTTATGCAGTCTAACCACATGATTCCGCGCATGATCGCCGGTCAGCTGGTTCCCATCACGGCCTATATCGTCATGGCCATCTCCCTCAACCTCGTCGTCGGCATCGCGGGCGACCTGTCGCTGGGCCATGCGGGCTTTATGAGCGTCGGTGCCTATACGGGCATCGTCACCGCGGTCGCCCTTGAGAGCGCCGTTCCCTCCGATCCGGTGCGCCTTATCATCAGCATCGTGGTCGGCGCCTTCGCTGCTGCCATCCTGGGCTTCTTGATCGGTATCCCGGTCCTTCGCCTGAGCGGCGATTACCTGGCTATCGTGACGCTGGCCTTTGGCGAGATCATCAAAGAGATCGTCACTTGCCTCATTGTGGGCGTCGATTCCCGCGGCCTGCATGTGATCTTTAACATCACGGGCAACTCTACGATCGACGACCTGCATCTGCTCGAGGACGGCACCGCCATCATCAAGGGCGCGCAGGGCGCCTCGGGTGTGTCGACGTACTCGACCTTCCTCGCCGGTGCCATCCTGGTCATGGTCGCACTCGTGATCGTGCTCAACCTGGTCCGCAGCCGTACCGGCCGTGCCATTATGGCCGTGCGCGATAACAAGATTGCAGCCGAGTCCGTAGGCATCTCCGTCACGGAGTACCGCATGATCGCCTTCGTGGTTTCCGCTGCCCTCGCCGGTGCTGCCGGAGCTCTCTTCGGCGGCAACTTCTCGCAGCTCTCCGCCACCAAGTTCGACTTCAACACGTCGATCCTCATTCTGGTGTTCGTGGTCCTGGGCGGCCTGGGCAACATGCGCGGTTCCGTCATCGCGGCGGCGTTGCTCACGGTGCTTCCCGAGCTGCTCCGTCAGTTCTCGGACTACCGCATGCTCATCTACGCCATCGTGTTGATCCTGGTCATGATCTTTACCAACAACCCGCAGTTCAAGGCGTTCTTCGGTCGCGTCAAGGACCGCTTTGCTTCCAAGAAGGAGGTGGCAGCCGATGCCCAGTAAATTTGAGTTCAACAAGGGCAAGATGGTCCCGTATCCTTCTGGCGCCATCGTTCCCGACCGTGACCTGGGCGAGCGCCCGGCACTCGAGTGCATCCACCTGGGCATTGAGTTCGGTGGCCTTAAGGCAGTCGATGACTTTAGCCTGACTATCGGCAAGACCGAGATCGCCGGTCTCATCGGCCCCAACGGTGCCGGCAAGACCACGGTCTTCAACCTGCTCACCAAGGTGTACCAGCCTACGCACGGCACCATCCTGCTCGATGGTGAGGACACCTCGGGCAAGTCGGTCTACCAGGTCAACCGCATGGGTATTGCCCGTACGTTCCAGAACATTCGCCTGTTCAACACCATGACGGTGGAGGACAACGTTAAGGTCGGCCTGCACAACCAGGAGCGCTACTCCGGCTTTGAGGGCGTGCTGCGCCTGCCGACGTATTGGAAGCACGAGAAGGCCGCCCACGAGCGCGCCATGGAGCTACTGTCCATTTTTGACATGGAGCACCTGGCAAACGAGCAGGCCGGATCGCTGCCTTACGGCGCTCAGCGTCGTCTGGAAATCGTCCGCGCGCTTGCCACCAACCCCAAGCTGCTGCTGCTCGACGAGCCTGCCGCCGGCATGAACCCGTCCGAGACCGCGGAGCTCATGGAGAACATCGTTAAGATTCGCGACACCTTCGGCATCGCCATCATGCTTATCGAGCACGATATGTCGCTCGTCATGAATATATGCGAGGGTATCTGCGTGCTTAACTTTGGCAAGGTCATCGCCAAGGGCACGGCAGAGGAAATCCAGAACAACGACGCCGTTATCGAGGCGTATCTGGGTAAGCAGGATAAGGGGGAGAACTAAATGGCAGAGCCGATGCTTTCCGTCTACAACATCAACGTCTGGTACGGCGCCATCCACGCCATCAAGGACATCTCCTTTAACGTTAACGAGGGCGAGATCGTGGCCTTGATTGGTGCCAACGGTGCCGGCAAGTCCACAACGCTCAAGACCGTCTCGGGCTTGCTGCGCTCCAAGACTGGTTCCATCAAGTTTATGGGCGAGGACATTACTCATACGCCCGCTGATAAGCTGGTTGGTAAGGGGCTGGCTCAGGTTCCCGAGGGTCGTCGCGCCTTTTTGCAGATGACGGTCGAGGAGAACCTGGAGATGGGTGCCTATACGCAGCCCAAGTCCACGGTGGCTCCGGGCCTGGAGCGCGTCTACGAGCAGTTCCCGCGCCTGAAGGAACGTCGTCGCCAGGTCGCCGGCACCCTTTCAGGCGGCGAGCAGCAGATGCTCGTTATGGGGCGCGCCCTTATGAGTAACCCCAAGCTGCTCATGCTCGACGAACCTTCCATGGGTCTGGCACCGATTCTGATCGAACAGATCTTCCAGATTGTCGAGGACCTGCACAAGGCCGGTACCACGGTACTTCTGGTCGAGCAAAACGCGCAGATGGCGCTTTCCATCGCCACGCGCGGTTACGTGCTCGAGACCGGCAAAATCACCATGACCGGCACCGGTCAAGAGCTGCTGCACGACGATAACGTCCGCAAGGCCTATCTGGGTGGCTAGGAGGTTCCGCCGTTCTACCGAACGGCGGACCAGTCGACGCTGCGCGGCCACCAGAGCGACAACTTGTCATTCAAAGAGGACGGCATGACCAGAAGGTCTATGCCGTCCTCTTTTCATGCCAATTTGTTCGCTCTGG
>CABUKY010000117.1 GCA_902492185.1 uncultured Collinsella sp. | reverse complement strand
GGCGTAGTTTTTATTTAAGCCGTCCAAGTTTTGGGGTGCAGTTCACGTATGAGCCGGTGGGGGCGTTATTCGCATCAAGAGTTCTAGGGTCGTTCGGCTTACCACCGATGTACATGTCGCGGCCGACGTAGGTGGCCACGCCGGGATCGGGGGTTGAGACATTGATATTCGTACCGATACCGATAGACGTGGGCTTGTAGATGCCCTTGTTCACAGTGGTAGCCGCGCTCGCAGAGGTGGCCGCGCTGAACGGGGACAGCAGCGTGCTTGCAACGAAAATGGTTGCTATAAAGCTACATGCGGCGAACTTCTTCACTTTGAGCACCCCATTCGAGTTTCCTCGGTAGAAACTGTCTAGGTGTCGTTGGCGATGGCATGCGAGATCGGGGGCATGACGAGCGACAGCACCAGGCTCAACACGGAGGCTCCGCACAAAAACGCCTGCCAGTACACGGCGCGTCGCTTTATTACTCTGCTTAGATTTGTCTGAATTTGCTTTCATCGATGTCTCCTCCCCAAGAGACCGCGATCTTGCTCTTTCACTATCAAACGTATCTGCGCAATCTGTAATTGCGCACGTTTAGTGTACATATTGTAACGATTGTTTAGACATCCGAGCAATAAAACCGACATTTTTGTAGCGGATTCTCAATTCTCTTGACATTTGCTCAGATTTACCTTCGTTTATTCGCTATCTATTATTTGTTTCTACTGGTAATTAAGCTGCACATCATTTTTTAATGGCATTAGATTTATTTGCACAAATTTTTGCTCAAGAGCAAACATACCGCTCACGGTCGAAAATCGACCGTGAGCGGTAGGTCATCAACCGGAAGGAATATCCTACCAAATTGATGAGAATATATTTAACCCATCGGCGGTTAGAAGCGTAATGCTCAGACAACCATATTTGAATTTACGCGCAGATTTTAGGCATCAATTCGCCCAAATCGCCTGAGGCCACCACAAAGGTGCCTGTCCCCTTTGTGGTGATTCTGCCCCAGCGCTACAGCAGATGTTCCTCGATAAAGGTCGCGATGCCGTCTTTGTCGTTGCTGGCGGTTACAAAGTCGGCGGCGGCACGAGTGGCGTCGCTGCCGTTTGCCATGGCCACGCCCACGCCGGCGTCGGCCACCATGCAGGTGTCGTTGTCCGCATCGCCAAACACGCAGATGTTCTGGAGCTCCATGTCGTTGAGCTCCGCCACGCGTACAAGGCCGCGCGTCTTGGACACGCGCGGATCCATGAATTCGTAGAGTCGCTGCGTGGTTTGCAGAGCCGCCGCTTTAACGGTGTCATCGGCAAATGTCGACGCCCGCTCAATCACCCGCGGCATTACCTCGGGCGCCATGGTAAACATCACCTTGGTCTGCGGCTCGCGCAAAAACTCGGCAAAGTCGACCACCTTGTAGGGCACGCCGTCGACACGCGACAGGTGCTCGACGCATGCATTGCTCTCGGGCACATAGAGCACGCCGTCCCGAGGGCAAACGGGCGTTGCCGGCAGGCCTGCCATGTGCTCGCAGATGCGCGCGATGGTCTCGCCCGGCAGAGGGAAGCTCAGCTCGTTGATGCCATGCGCGCGGTCGACGACCTCGGCGCCACCGCAGCCCACCAGCACGTCCACCAGGCCTTCGATGCCCCAGAGCTCGTACATGGCCTCGGTCGCGTGGGCGTCGCGCCCGGTGCACAGGCCAAAGAGCACGCCGCGCTCGCGCAGGGCGCGAATCGCCGCCACGGTGTGCGGGGACACCGTGTGCTGGCTCGTGAGCAGTGTGCCGTCGATATCGCAGAACACGGCTTTGATGTGGCTGAAGGTGGTGTCCATGGGGGCCTTTCTGGGTTGTGCGGCGGTGTGGGGTGCATTCGTGAACGGCGTACATGGTATACCAAGGCGCAGGCCGTTGGGACCCGATCGCCACAAAGGTGCCTGCCCCCCTTGTGGTGGCCGAACCCGAAGGGTGGCCTGGCCGGAGCGCAAACCATCACAACATTCGACGTTTTTCGGCAAAATCGCGATTTTCGCTGAATGCTGTGATGGTTTTTACCGCCTCGCGGCACGATCAAAATGCCGGCGGCCAAACAGCAGCAACGCCGCGGGAACCGCCGTCACGACCATGCCCGCCCCTATGAGCGTCTGCTGCACGCCAAACGTCGCCGCCAGCCACGGGGCAATCGCCAACGGGGCCACGCCAGCGAACATATTGCCAAAGCCCATGACCGAGTTCACGCGACCGAGTTGCTCGAGCGGTGCCGTCGTTTGCACGATGGTGTTGTGGAGCGGGTTGACGACGCCCCAAGCTATGCCCAGTACAATCTGGCCGACAAGGGCCACACCCACGTACGGCGTTCCCACATAGAGCAAACTTCCCAGGCCCACGGACATAAGCGCCACGAGCAGCGTTTTAAGGTTGACCAGGTGCGGTGGCAAGCGGAGCGCGAGGACGGCGCCCAGCACCGCGCCTACACCGCTTGCCGACGAGAGCCAGCCCATCCACTCAACACCAACGCGCAGGACATCGCGGTAGAAGAACGACTCCAGCGGATCGAAGGCACCGTAGCCAAAGTTCGAGAGGAAGATGATGCAGAACAGCAAGGCGAGGATACTGTTGGTGAAGACTGTCTTGATGCTTGTCGCGAAGGTGACGCGGGCGAACGTGCTGGGGTTGGAGCTTTGACTGGCAGTGATTGCCGTTGTACTGCTGTCCGCGGGAGTACTTTCACGCGCGGCGACGCGAACTGCTTGCGGTCTAAAGCCCCAGCCGGCAATGAACGCCAGTACGGTAAAAATCATCATGAGCACGAACACCGCGCGTGACGATGTAGCCGCCGCGACAAAGCCGCCCAGTGTGGGGCCGACGATAATGCTCACGTTGGAGAACATGGTTATGGCGGAGTTGATGTCTTTGAGCTCGGCGGGATCGTCGGTGAGATATGCCGGGTAGGACGTGGCGATGGGCTGGTCGAACCCCATCACGAAGCCCAGGAGCACCGCGCCGGCAAGGACTGTTCCGGTCGCGCTGCCAAAGGCGAGGATTGCCGCGCCGGTTGCCAGCGTGCCCACGATGCTCAGCAAGAAATGACGGCGCGGGCCCCAGGCGTCGAGCGCCGCGCCGCCCGCAAAGGATCCCAGGATCACGAAAACATTCATAAACAGAACGGCCAGCGATGTCGCGACGACCGAGGCATCGTCCGCATAGGTGAGCGTTCCGATGACGCCGATAAAGTAGCTGGTCTGAAAACCGGTGTAGATGAGAAAACGCATCGCCACCAGGCGCTTGGTCTGCACGGACAGCGATGATTGAGGCTTTGAGAAAACAGAGGCGAGCATGGAGACTCCTTGTTTCATACGAATGCGGACGGCGGGCATTCGCCACCGTCTGTCAAATCAATCTATTCGCACGAAACATTAAGGACGCATCGAGCCCCTTCTCTCCGTTTTTCGCCCGTCATGAACTACTTGGTAGATTGTAAGGCATGCCCTACACATCTACCAACGCAAAAACCACCACAAAGGTGCCTGGCCCCTTTGTGGTGGAAGTGACGTTTGCCCAGGTAAAACCTACCAAAATAACCCTGTTCCTATTTGGCAGGTTATGGCAGCGCAGCGAGCCGGCGCAGCGCCAAGCCTTAAAGGTGGTCTTGGATGAGGTCGCAGATGGCTCGGGCGTCGTTGATGTTGATGGCTCGGGTCGCGAAGCCGGCGTCGAAGGCCTGACGCGCCAAGGCCTCATTGCAGGCAAGGGCCAGCGTGTGGCCATCGACCAGGTCGAGCGAGCTCTTGCCGCGCAGACGGTCGACACCGGAGCGCGCGACCACGATATTGTCGAAGCCCTCGGTCTTGTAGCCCTCGATGATCACCACGTCGACATCGTTGTAACGCGACAGCAGCTCGCGCGCGGGCATCTCGTCCTCCTCGCGCGTGTCGGCGTACTCCGCCCAGCGCGTGGCGCAGATGAGGCCCACGTGTTTGGATCCGGCCTGATGATGGCGCCACGTATCCTTAGCGGGCACATCGATATCAAAGCCGTGGTGCCCATGATGCTTGAGCGAACCCACGCGCAGGCCGCGGCGGGTGAGCTCGGCAATAACCTTCTCGACGAGCGTGGTCTTGCCCGAGTTTTGGTAGCCGATAAACGCGATCGCGGGGACGGCCGGTGCCGGAGCTGCGGGCGCGACGGCGACGGGTGCGCTCGCGGGTGCGTTGCCCGCGGCTTCCACAGCCTCAACAGCAGCGGCCTGACGCTCTGCGCGGTCCCATACGCCCGAGCGGCCGCCCTCCTTGTGCAGCAGGCGCACGTCGACGATCTCCATACCGCGATCGACCGCCTTGCACATGTCGTAGATCGTTAGGCACGCGGCGCTCGCGCCGGTCAGGGCCTCCATCTCGATACCCGTCTTGCCCGTCACGCCCGCCGTAACCAGCACGTGAAAGCCAACCTGCCCGTCCGTGCGCGCCGGCGCCCAGCCCTCGGGCACGTCCTCGGCCGGCGTCCCCGCCGGAGCGATGGGCGCAATGTCGCACTTGCTCTTGGTAATGAGCAATGGATGGCACATGGGGATGATGTCGCTCGTGCGTTTGATGGCCATGATGCCCGCCACGCGCGCGCAAGCAAGCACGTCGCCCTTTTTGGCGCGGTCCTGCAGCACCATGGCCTGCGTCTCGGGATGCATGAGGATGGTGCCCTCGGCGATGGCAATGCGATGGGTCTCGGCCTTGTCGGACACGTCGACCATGCGTACCTCGCCCTTAGCGTCCACGTGCGTCAGCTCGTCGCGGCGCGCGTCACGGGCGGGCTCGGCGGCAGCGCTGGCAGTCGGCTGCACGACCGTGGCGACATCGCCGGCCGCAGCCGTGGCTTTATGGGCAGACATCGCGGCCCTGCGAGCGGCCTTGGTGGCATCGGCGTACCTGCTCTTGGCCATATGATCATCCTCCGATTTGGGACATAAATCGTTGCGTGCCCTCAATTATCGCGTGTTCCTGCGGTTTGTGGGCGACGGCATCGCACCAAATCGAAAGTACCTGCATATCATCACCACGGCGCAGGGCGTCGCGCACCGAATACTCGGCATCGCTGAACAGGCACGGACGCACGTTGCCATCGGCCGTCAGACGCAGACGGTTGCAATACGCGCAAAAATGATTGGACATGGCGCTAATGAAGCCGACCGTTCCCGCCGCGCCCGGAAAGTGCCAATAGCGCGCGGGGCCCGCACCAGCAGGAGCGTCGTTGATGTCGAGCGGCTCGAGCTCGCCCAGGCCCGTCGCAGCGGCCCCGGCATTGATGCGCGCCCGCAGTTCGTCGCTCGGCACGGTATCGCTCGCGTCCCACAGCTCGGGATTGAGCGCGGGCGCATGCGGGTCCACAGCGCAATGCGAGCTCGTGTGCTCGTCGCCAATGGGCATGTATTCGATAAAGCGCAGGTGGATGGGGCGGTCGACGGTCAGCCGTGCGAGGGCCGCCACATCCTGGTTGAGCCGGCGCACCACAACGCAGTTGACCTTAACGGGCTCAAAGCCCCAAGCCAGCGCCGCGTCGATGCCAGCCATGGTCTGCTCGAGCCGACCCAGGCGCGTGATTTTTCCAAACAGCGTAGGGTCGAGCGTGTCGAGCGAGATGTTGACGCGGTTAAGCCCGGCATCTTTGAGCTGCGGCGCCAACTTGGGAAGCAGGGCGCCGTTGGTGGTGAGCGAGATGTCCTCGATCTGCGGAATCGCGCGGATGTCGCGAATGAGCGGAATGATACGGCGGCTGACCAGCGG